>JAISAH010000100.1 GCA_031266805.1 Gracilibacteraceae bacterium | reverse complement strand
GACGCGTACATGTACATGGGCAAGGATCCGTCGCCGGCGCCGGCAGTGACGCCGCCTTGGAAAAAGCAAACGAATACGGACATGCAGACCGATACGCCGCAAAAACCCAAATGGGCGACGAATACGTCCTATCCGCTGATTACATACAGCGACGGCGATGAAATCAAGCAAATATCGACCTCACTTCCCGAACGATCAACGGCAGTGACTTTTGAGTATCTGCCGGATGAATTGTTGCTCGAAAAGCTGTCGGAGCTGCTGTCGGACGGCGGCTGCGCGGGCGTGATCTGTAATACAGTGGACAGGGCGCAGCAGACGGCGCTGCTTCTCAAAGAACGAATGGGGATGACCACCGACATCGAAATCATCCATGCGCGCTTTATGGGTTTCGACCGTATGCGGAAGGAAAAAGCGCTCCGGGACAAGCTTGGACCGCGCAGCAATACGGAGGATGGAAGCCGGCCCGGGCGTTTAATCGTAGTTGGAACGCAGGTTTTGGAACAATCCCTCGATATCGATTTCGACCTGCTCTTTTCCGATATCGCCCCAATGGATCTGATGCTGCAACGCGTCGGACGTCTGCACAGGCACGATCGCAAGCGCCCCGCGAAGCTCGCCGCAGCAAAATGTTTCGTCACCGGCGTGGAAGACACTGATACATGGGAATTTGCAGGCGTTATTGAGAAGATATACAGCCGATATGCCCTGTTGAACACATTGTTGCTATTGCCCGTCGCCCCAAATCGCGTCACATTGCCGGACGATATATCGCTTCTCGTACAGAGCGCATACACGGTGCCGGAAGGAAGCGGCGCGAGTCCCGCGGAATCGCTTATCGACCGGGAGTCGGATATCGTTTACGCGCAAACGAAGCATAAAATATACAAGAAGGCGAAAGAGGACTATAACAAAGCCATAGAACACAAAGAAAAGAAGGCTGAAGCGTTCAGGCTCAGACGCCCTTCGGACAACGCGAAAGACAGCTTGGTCGATCTGCTCGACATCATGAAAAACAACAAGGATGAACTCAAGGCCGAGGCAAGTGTTCGCGATATAGCGGAAAGTCTTGAGGTTATCGTAGTACAAAAAAAATCGAACGGTAGGCTGTATCTCCTGCCGTGGGTGGACGATGAGAGCAAAGGCGTTCGTCCCGGCGCCGAAATATCCACGGAATACACACCCGAAAGCGATATTGCGAGACTTGCGGCGACCTGTACCGTGTCGCTCCCTCTGCGCTTATGCAATCCCGGGATAATCGACAAAGTCATCGGAACGCTCGAGCGAAAAGCGATTGATTCAGGCGTCGGATCTTGGCAGGAATCGCCGCTATTGAGAGGGTTTTTGCCGTTGATTCTCAATGAAAACCTGAAAGCGGAGATTTGCGGCCATGCAGTGGAATACAGCGAGGAAATAGGATTGTCGATGTTTCCCTCAATCAGAGTCAAAAGGTATATGAAAATGAACAAAAATAAACTCAATAATTTCGTAGTAGGCGACACGCTTACAGACACAATAGCAAAATTGACAGGCGATTCGTCCGGCAAATACAAGCAACGCGATTTTGTCGCACCGTTGATCAACTACTGCACAGACGGGAATTACAACGGAAAAATCGGAATAGTTTACGGTTTGCGCTCAACGGGCAAGACCGTCGGTATGCTTCAAGCCGCTGAAGCCTTAACAGAGCACGGGTGCAGAGTCGCATACGCGCGATTCAATTACGAAGGAAGCGGAATGCGTGACGCAAACGCAGAAATAATATCTTTAGCGGAAAAAGGGTATACGCACTTCTTCGTTGATGAAGCGACATATCTCGGCGGGTTTATGAATCTTTCCGCAGAGTGGCCGGACAAGTTTGTGCCGATGTACGGAATTAAAATAATCGTATCGGGTACGGACAGTTTTTTGCTGTGGCTTTCGCGCGGAACATCTCTGTTTCACCGGTACGAGCAATTTTCAACAAATTGGAACAGTTTTCCTGAGTATAAACGCGTTTTGGGCAAAACGTTCGAGGACTATAAAACTCACGGCGGAATTTTCACCTCCGATACGATGCCGGAATTTATTCGTTATGCGGTCGTTGATAATCTGATTCACAGCATTGACCATTGTTTGGAGGACGCCGACAGAACAAACGAATATACAGGCAGACTGTACGGAATTGACGCGGCAATTATATATAAGGCGATTATAAGCATATTGAAATGCGCTGTTGAGCCTGACCTTAAAAACCATTTCATTAAAAACGCCGGCATTAAGAATATTATGGGTTTGGGGAGCGCGATAAGCGGTTGGGCGGCGCCGGATAAGCGCGATATAAAGGAAAGAATAGCTGAGTCACTTGATATCTACTCCGAATTCAAGGGTGTTGACAGACCGGAGTTGGTAATTGAGGCTCTCGTTAGTTTTTTGGTAAAAGTCGATTGCCTGATGGAAGCGTTCAGCGCAACTTCCGATTTCGGCGGGAGCAAGAGAGAGTTGTTGTATTATTTCTCGCATAACTCATTGATGTATTACGCGGTTCGGGAAACAATTAACGGCGCGCTTTCGCTTGACGGAATTAACAGAACGGGCTTTGAACGCGGAATCAGACAGGCTGCGGAAGGTTATTTGAACGAGAGTATTGTATTTGCACATATTTTACACGCCTCCGATTCCGATGAAAAAGTATTCAAGTACCGCGATTTGGCCAACCGTGAAATTGACGCAGTGGTTATCAATCGAAAGGCTGAGGCTATTCATTTGATTGAAGTCAAAAGCAAGGGAAAAATAGATGAACGAAATGTTTTTGCGAACGAAGCGCAACATCTGTACGACGACGGGATTCTCAGAAACATCGGAGTTGACAATAGTTTCACAATAACGCGGGTATTGGTTTACAGCGGTGAGAGCCGCGAAATTCCGCACGCAAAAGGCAATTTGAAACTCGCGAACATTGAGGAATTCCTTTGCCGCCAAGGGGATTTGTCCGGGTATCTCGATAGCTTTGCGATTTATGACATTTCGCAAATGCTTATTATCCGTGATACGAAAGGAGTGAACGAACCGGAATACAATCTACTCGATGAGAAATGGATACGCGTTCTTGGCAAGGATGGAACGCTCACGGATGTTTCCCTGCTTGAAGTGTTTGAGCGCGCCCACCTGTACAGACGGCTCGCGAACGAAACGGAAACTGTCGACATAGTGATACTGCGCTTGCTTTTAGCGATTCTGTATGCTGTGTTTTCCTCGGTCGACGCGGACGGCAATTCAGATCCCTTAACAGATGATAATGCCCTATCTCGTTGGCAAACGCTTTGGGAAAGAAAAGCGATCCCCTATGCACAAATCGAAGAATATCTGCAATCCTTTCGGGAACGCTTTTATCTGTTTCATCCTGACAAGCCGTTTTATCAAGCAGCGGATTTGGATGCAAGAAAATGTACGGAATATCGAACTCCCAAGCTGATCGGAGATATCTCGCAAAGCGGGAATAAGGTCAGATTGTTCTTTTCCAGAACAGACAGTGATTACATTGACTATCCGGAAGCCGCGCGTTGGCTCCTGCACCTGAACGCGTTTGACGATTCTGCGGTAAAACCTTCTGAACGGGGAGTAGGTATGGAATCATCCGGCGTAGGTTGGTTGGGAAAGTTGGGACTGCTTTTTTCGGCAGGTCGGAACCTATTCGAAACACTGCTCCTCAACTTTGTACTCCTTAACTCAGACAAAGAAGTATTTAAAGAAGGACGGCCTGTTTGGGAGAAAGCTATATGTGCGAAGGAGCGCGTGAGAATAGTACAGCCAAGCAATCTTGCGGAACTTTACACCCTGCAATCCCGCAGGATTCTTCTTACGCGCAAAGATAATGCCGTCGTAGGCTATAAACTAATCGGCGGAGATTTTTTCGGTGAAGAAAACGCCTTTATAGAACAAATGACGCTTTGGTGGCAAAATCCGAAAACCGAAAATTTCACACCGATGAAACACAGGCCCTCAAGGCAACTGTGGCGTGATTTTTCGGCGCTTGTCGCAAGCAGGGACGGAGACAAACCACCCGGCGTTGTTCATTGGCATGAAGTACTGATCAATAAAAAAATCATTGATGATGTACAGGTGAAATTTTCGGCACCGAGCATAGAGTACAAACTCGGATCAAAGGTAATCGACATGTTTTCGGATTCGGTGTCGATAAACTCATATATTTTGAGCGATTTGGGCGCCGAGTGGCGGCGCCTGATCGCTGAAAACCTCGAATTTACGGATAAGGCCGTGCAAAGCTTCGGACGGTTCGCTTCGGATTTGGCGCTCGCGGAAGGCGCGGACAACGAAAAGGGCAACATAGCGCGAATTCGCGGCGCGGCGCGTGAAGATGCGTACGGAGAACTCGATATTCCGTTTCGAAATTGGCTCGCCGGCCTGACCGGGGGCAAAGACATGGAGGCAGCATTGTCGTTATGGCAACAAACAGTAAAGAGTCTGCTGACCCAATTAGCAAACGCAAAATTGAATGACGCGAGCGACGCGGCGTTTATAGGCAGGTATGTCAACAAAGGCGGCGGCAAAAAAAACCTTTCTACGGCTTCCAAGGCGGAAATATATTTCAGAGCGGCTTTAATTTAAAGAAAAAAATTTACTCGGATGTAAGGAAGGAGTCAAACTATGAACGAAGCGGACGCGGTAGAGAATTTTGTTGCGGCTAAACTTCGTTGGCTGAGTAAACGTGACGAAAAAGGTTTGCTTAGCGGCGACAAAAAAGCAGCGTTGGCAAGACTCAGGCGAAGCGTCGGAAAGGAGGCGGTATCCGTGCCTGAGATATGGCAGTATGTGTATGAAGATATTCCTGACATCTTGGCGGGAGATGCGAGCAAGGCATTGTACGCTCAAAGCGCTGTCCACATTGCCCTGACGCTCTATGCAATGCACTCGCAGGGGCACACAAAAAATGGCGCCGACATTGACAAGGCGAAAGCGAAAAAAGCGTTGAGCCAAAAGGAACATTCGGCCGAAATCGCTTTGTTCGGTCGTATGGTCGCCGACGATCCGGCTCTGAACGCGGACGCCTCCGCGCAGGTCGCACACAGTATCTCCGTACACAAAGTAGATAACGAATACGATTTTTATACAGCCGTGGACGATGTAAAGGCTCGAAGTGAGGAGGCTGAGGACGCGGGCGCGGGTATGCTCGGTACCATAGAATTCAACTCATCCACGTTATATCGTTATGCCACTGTATTTGTAAATCTGTTGTATGACGAATTAGCAAATGACGCGGATGTGACAGCGAAAGCCGTTTCCGAATTTGCTAGGGGTTTCATAACATCTATGCCCACAGGCAAACAGAACACCTTCGCTAATCGTACGCCGGCGCACGCTGTACTCGTTACGATACGCGAAGATCAGCCCGTCAATCTTATCGGCGCCTTTGAAAAGCCAATCGGGTTTTCGGATAAAAATGAGGGTTTTGCTCGGCCCGCCACAAAAAGGTTGGGGAAATACGCGAGCGATGTGTACGCTTCATTCGCCGAGCCACCCGTAAAGTCGTATATTCTGATGTTGAGCGATGTCGCGGATGAGTTTATAAATCAAAAGAATCAAGACGGAAGTCCCTGTAAAAAAGTCAACCTCAATCAATTGCTTGAGATTTGAGATTCTCGGAAACGAAATCAAATCGCGTTTCGGCGATGTTTAAAACCTTAGGAGAGTATATAATATGCACACACTTCTTTTGAGATTGGCAGGCCCCTTGCAGTCATGGGGCTCAGGTTCAAAATTCGACAGCAGACTTACGGAACGTACTCCGACTAAGAGCGGTGTGCTCAGTTTGGCGGCGGCTGCGCTCGGCTATAAGAGGGATGATCCCATTGACAAATTGCAGCGGCTCAAATTCGCCGCTCGCGTTGATCAACCGGGGAAAATAATCAAAGACTTTCACACAGCGCATACGTCCAGGGATAAGAGACTGTCGTTTATATCCGACCGCTATTACCTTTCGGATGCGATTTTCCTTGCAGGACTTGAAGGGCCGCGCGAATTGCTGAATACAATCGAAAAAGCTCTCCAAAACCCCGTTTTCCCGACCTTCTTGGGTCGCAGGTCATGCCCTCCCTCTGTACCGCTTGTCCTCGGCATTCGCGAGCAACCGCTCATGGCGGCGCTATTGAACGCTCCTTGGGAAGCATCCGAACGCTACAGGAGAAATCAGCCCAAAGGCGTTTGGCTTGAAATTGTGAGGGACGCCGAACCCGGCGAACCCGGCGTATTTGAAATGCGCGATTTTCCGATAACATTTTCACAATCCCATAGGCAACATGTATTCAGAAACGTGATTTCGGATGTACGCGCCGTCGAAATAAAAAACGAATTGTCGCGGGCATATACGGGCAGTGAGGTTTTTGACGCAATCGCAACGAAACATGACCCCTTTGACGAATTGGAGGCTGATTATGTATCTGTCCAGGATTGAAATCAATAAACAACGCATGGAAACGAAGCGCGCGTTGTTGAACCTGCAGATCATGCACGCGTCGGCCAAGGCATGTTTCCCTGAGTCAAGCGGCCGCGTATGGCGCACCGATGTTCTTAGATACAGCCTATACAGACGGGAGAATCCCGAGACTCGCGGGGGTGATCCCATATCGAACTCATTATCCAGCGTCAAAAACATCTACTCCCCGCGCGAGCGGGGGTGATCCCTCGTAAGTTTTAGCGATCTCCCGTTTACCGCTCTGCTCCCCGCGCAAGCGGGGTGATCCCCTAATTGATTCGATAAATCAGTTAATATTTGGAGAGGTGAGACAATGGCCGAATTTCATGGCGCGGGAAAGCCCGAATTGTATGAGTTGCCTCCGATACGCGAGCGTTTTTCCTTCTTGTATCTTGAACGATGTGTCATCAATCGCCAAGACAGCGCGATTACGGTTTCAGACGTTCGAGGAACGGTGCATGTTCCTGCCGCCGCGCTGGGGACGGTTATGCTGGGGCCCGGTTCCAATATCTCTCATCGGGCGGTTGAACTTCTGGGCGACGCCGGGGCAAGCATCATCTGGGTCGGCGAGCGCGGGGTACGGTATTACGCCCATGGCAGGCCGCTGACACACAGCTCCCGCCTTTTAATCGCTCAGGCGGCGCTTGTTTCCAACACCAGAACGCGGCTTTCGGTAGCGCGGGCCATGTATGACATGCGATTTCCGGATGAAGATGTCTCCGGGCTGACGATGCAGCAACTTCGCGGCAGGGAAGGCGCGAGGATTAGAGGCGTTTACCGCGCGGCGTCCAAAGAAACCGGGGTCGTGTGGACCGGCAGGGCGTATGATCCGGATGATTTCGGCGGCAGCGACGTGGTGAACATGGCCTTGTCCGCCGCTCACGCGTGTTTGTACGGTGTCGCTCACAGCGTTATTGTCGCGCTGGGATGCTCGCCCGGATTGGGATTCGTTCATACAGGGCATGAACGTTCTTTTGTCTACGATATCGCGGATTTGTACAAGGCGGAGATTACCATCCCCATCGCGTTCCAAACGGCTGCCGTGAGTACGACTGATGAAGTGGGCGCCGTAACGCGCCGGGCGGTTCGAGACGCAATCTCCAACGGGAAAATACTGGAACGCGCAGCCGGGGATATTCGGTCGCTCTTAAAGGATACGGTGAAAGAGGATGGCTTTGCCGCCGACGTTGTGCATTTGTGGGATGAAAAGAACGGTTATGTCAAGAACGCGGTTTCGTATGGCAAGGAACTGGATCAGGAGGAGATGTTTGGCGAAACAGAGCTTGAAGAAGGCTCCGGGTGTATTTTGGAGGATGAAAGCTGATGCTTGTGATTTCGCTTACGAATTGCCCTCTGTCATTGCGCGGAGATTTGACAAAGTGGCTCTTGGAAATTGATCCGGGAGTTTTTGTCGGGCAGGTCAGTGCGCGTGTTAGAGAACAACTGTGGAAGCGCATACAGGAATCCGCTAAAAACGGCAGGGCGACGATGGTATTCAACTCGAATACCGAGCAAGGTTTGGATTTTAAGGTGCACAACAGCAATTGGCTGCCGATTGATTATGACGGGCTGAAGCTGATCATGCGTCCGATTTCGCCTGAGCTGAAAGACATGAAACTCGGCTACAGTAAGGCCAGCCGCTTTCTTATGGCGCGCAGAGCGGCCAATAAACGGCGCGCCGCGCAAACACAGCAGCCGAATTCCGCTAGTCACGCTTATGTCGTCGTCGATATTGAAACCACAGGGCTGAACCCTGAGAAAGACGCGATCATCATGTTGAGCGCGTTAAAAGCGGCGCCTGGGCAAGAAGACGATGCTTTTGAATCGTTTGTGAACACCGATGTTCCGATTCCGGCGCAGATTACGAAATTAACGGGAATATCTCAGGAGACGCTGGCGGCGAAAGGAAAGGAACTCGAAACAGTCATACGCGAGTTCGCTGAATTCGCGGACGGTCATAAACTCGTTGCGCACAATATAAAATTTGACATGGCGTTTCTTGACGCGGCGCGCGCGAAATTGCACATGGAACCCTTCGCGAATGAAACGGTTGATACATTGGCGCTTGCCAAAAAGAAGCTGCGCAGCTTGAAAAATCACAAGCTGGCGACGGTTGCGGAACATTTTGGAATAAGCACCGCGGGAACACACAATGCTTCGGCGGATTGCGTGATGATAAAGGGGGTATACGAGGGACTCCTCGAGGAATCTACACCCGCGTAATTGTGGCTATATTGACAAAGGCGGCTCTTTCGGCTAAAATATGTCTATGACGGCGCAATGGTAAAACGGGAGTAGCCAGTGGAACAACCATCAGCCCCTCTGCTTGATATAGAAGGCTTGGATCTGCAATTTCGGACCTTAGCGGGAACGCATATGGCGGCGCGCGAGGTTTCTTTTACCCTGCGCGCGGGGGAAACCTTAGGCCTGGTGGGCGAGAGCGGCAGCGGCAAAAGCGTGACGGCGCTGGCTCTCATGCGCCTGATCCCTGACCCGCCCGGCAAGATCACCGCCGGACGCGCTCTGTTTGACGGCCGCGATCTCCTTTCTTTGCCTATGGAAGAGATTCGCCGTCTGCGCGGCAATGAGATTTCCATGGTATTCCAGGAACCGATGACTTCGCTCAACCCGCTGCACACCTGCGGCCGGCAGGTCATGGAACCGCTGCTGCTGCACCGGGGCCTGCGCAAAAACGAGGCGAAAGCCCGCGCCCTTGATCTGTTATATAAAGTGGGGATCCCGGCCCCGGAACAGCGTTTCGGCGAATTCCCTCATCAATTGTCCGGCGGTATGCGCCAGCGCGTGATGATCGCCATGGCGCTCGCCTGCGACCCGCGCCTGCTCATCGCCGACGAGCCGACGACGGCTCTGGACGTAACTATTCAGGCGCAGATTCTGGAGCTGATGCGGGATCTGCGCCGCGAAACCGGCGCCGCCATCATTCTCATCACCCATGACCTGGGGGTAGTGGCCGAGATGTGTTCCCATGTGGTCGTCATGTACGCCGGCCAAATCGTGGAGGACGCGCCGGCCGCCGATCTGTTCGCCCGGCCCCTGCATCCTTACACCGAGGGGCTCTTGCGCTCTATCCCTGTCATCGCCGCCGAGGAACGGGAACACCTGTTCTCGATCGACGGAACGGTGCCCGACCCCTTCGATCTGCCCCCCGGCTGCGCTTTCGCTCCCCGCTGCCATTACGCCGTTTCCGTTTGCCGGGAGGAAGAACCGGCGCTGACGGCGACGGCGGACGGACGGCGCGCGCGCTGCCATTGCCGGCGGGACGGCGCGCCGTGACGGCGGCGGCTGAGACGGCCGGTGAACTGCTTCGCGCGGAAAATGTCGTCAAACACTTTCCTTTGCGCGGGCATCCTTTTCGCCCGCAATATGTCAAAGCGGTGGACGGCGTCAGTTTCACCGTCCGCCGGGGCGAGACTTTCGGCCTAGTGGGAGAAAGCGGCTGCGGCAAAAGCACGCTCGGCCGCGCCCTCGCCGCTTTGCATCCCCTGACCGCCGGCCGGATTTTCTTCGCCGGGCGGAATATCGCCGATCTGCGAGGGCGGGAGTTAAAGCAGTTTCGTCAGAAAATTCAGGTTATTTTTCAAGACCCGAGCGCCTCTTTGAATCCGCGCGTCACCATCGGCAGCGCTCTGGAGGAGCCTTTTCGCATCCATCGGGCGGGCGGGGCGGCGGAGCGGCGGGAGCGCATCGCTTTCCTGCTGGAGCGGGTCGGGCTGTCGGATTATCATCTTTCCCGTTACCCGCATGAGCTGTCCGGCGGACAAAAGCAGCGCGTCGGCATTGCCCGCGCTCTGGCGCTGAACCCGGAACTCATCGTTTGCGACGAGGCTGTTTCCGCGCTGGATGTTTCCATTCAGGCCCAGGTGCTGAATCTGCTCACGGATCTGCGGCGGGAATTCGGCCTGACATACTTGTTTATTTCCCACAATCTGAATGTGGTCCATCATGTCAGCACCCGGGTCGGCGTCATGTATCTGGGCAAACTGGCGGAAGTCGGCTCGCGCCGCGATATTTACGCCAATCCCCTGCACCCCTACACCCAGGCGCTCATCTCCGCTATTCCCCGCTCGGAGGCGGACGACGGCCGCATTATCCTGACCGGCGACGTTCCTTCCCCGGTGGATCCGCCGTCCGGCTGCCGGTTTCACACCCGCTGTCCCAATGCCGCGCCTGAGTGCGCCGAGCGGGAGCCTAAGCTGCGCCCCGCGGGCGAAGATCATTATGTGGCCTGCCTTTTCAGCTCTGGCGGCGTTTACGGCCCTGAGGAAGCGCTGATTCCCCAGCCGGCCGACGCAATATAGTTTCTGATGGAAAGAAGGAGGATGAAAAGATGAAAAAACTGATACTGTTTCTGTGTCTTGCCCTGCTGCTGGTCTGGCTGCCCGCCTGCGGCGGCGCGCCGGCCACCCCTGCCCCGCCGGCCGGCGATGTGCCGGCGGACGGCGATAACCCGGCGGGAGAGGAAAAACAACTGATCGTCGCCGTGGATCCGGATTACGAGAGTTTTGACCCGGCCGTCACCTATGAAGCTTACGGTATGCTGATTCTTCACGCCTGTTATGACAATCTGCTTGAATTTGTCGGCTCGCTCGAAAATCTCCAGCCTTCCGCCGCGGAGAGTTTTGAGACCTCCGAGGACGGCCTGACTTACACATTCACGCTGCGGCCGGACATCAAGTTCAGCAGCGGCAACCCGCTCACGGCCGCCGACGTGAAATGGAGCGTCGAGCGCGCCATTATAACCGGCGGCAACGCTTCCTTCATGGCCGAAGGCCTGGAGGCCGTCGAAGCTCCGGACGACGCGACGGTCATTTTCCGGCTCCGGGAAACCGATCCCTCGTTCCCCGTAAAACTGACGTACAATTTCTTCTCGATCCTTGACAGCAAAGCGGCTCAGGAACACGGCGCCCTGACCGAGGCGGATCTGGACGCGGCGCGCGGTCCCGAAGACGGATCCGCGGCGTTTGTGGCGACGACCGTGAACGACACGGCCAAAGCCTGGCTGGATTCAAACTCCGCCGGCAGCGGCCCCTATGTGATAGAGTCCTATACGCCCAAAGTAGAGGTCGTGCTGGCGCGCAACGTCAATTATTGGGGCGAGGCGCCATACTACGATAAGATCACCGTCAGCACGATCACCGACTCCAACGCTCAGGCCATGATGCTCCAGCAGGGCGACATTGACGTCGCTTTCAACCTGGGATCGGAACAGATTAGCCCGCTGGAAGGTAAAGACGGCATAACGGTCATGGACCGCCAGACTTTGACGGCCAGCTTTTTGCTCATGAACTGCAGTGAGGAGATAGGCGGTCCGGTGGCCGACCCGCTCGTGCAGAAAGCCATCCGTCTGGCGCTTGACTATCCGGGCATCCAAAGCATCGCCGGTGTGGACACGGCGACGCCGGTCGCCCCTTTCCCGCTCGGTCTGCTCGGCTCTTTGCCGCCGCTTGACCCGACCGGCTATCCGCGTTTGGAAGAAGCTCAGGCCCTGATGAGCGAAGCGGGCTTTGCGGACGGATTCGCCGTCGATTTCTATGTACCGACCACGAATATCATCGGCGTGGATTTCGTGACACTGGCGCAGAAGATCCAGAGCGATCTCGCGGCCATCAACATCCGGACGACTATCGTGCCGGAAGACATCACGATCTCCCTGGAAACCTATCGCACCGGCCAGCAGCCTCTGGGGCTCTGGTACTGGAACCCTGATTATCCCGACAACAACAGCCAGTTGGCTTTTCTGCCCGGCAACAGTGTCGGTCTGCGCGCCAACTGGGCGGCGGACATGAACCCGGAACTGGCGGCTCTGGCGGCGGAGGCGGCGACGGAAACGGACGCGGAAGCGCGGATCGCGCTGTTCGGACAAATCCAAAAAACCATGAGCGAGGACGCGCCGTTCGCCATGCTGATGCAGCACACCGGCCAATACGCTATAAACTCGAACCTGAAGAACGCGGGATATATCGACCGCTACTATCTCGACCTGAAACGCATCAGCGAATAACGCCTCAATCGTCTCACAGGCGGGTAGGTCTGAGGCCCGCCCGCCTGTAGCTAACACCGAAGGAGTGAGGGCAATGGAAAAAGTGTTATGGATCGTCAGCGCGATCAAAGCAGCCGGGGCGGCGAACGACGGTTTAAAAACGGTAAATGATTATCTGGAAAAAGGTTGGACCGTAAAACACCTTTCGGCTTGCGCCATGGGAACCAGTCCCGCCGGACAAGCATATGTAGTTATAGAAAAGCGGGACGCTGATTAATTTGGAGGATACGGTTTTGCAAGAACTAAACACGGACGCACTGGATTATAACGCCGGACAGATCGAGGTGCTGGAAGGCCTGGAGGCCGTGCGCAAACGACCGGGCATGTACATCGCCACGACGGGCAGCAAAGGGCTGCACCATCTGGTCAACGAGGTGGTGGACAACAGCATCGACGAGGCGATGGCCGGTTATTGCGACGACATCAAGGTGACGGTGCGCGCGGACGGCGGCGTGGCCGTGACGGACAACGGCCGGGGCATCCCGGTGGATATTCACCCCAAATACGGTCTTTCCGGCGTCGAGGTGGCCTTGACCATGCTGCACGCCGGCGGCAAATTCAGCAATAAAATGTACAGCGTTTCCGGCGGTCTGCACGGCGTGGGGGTCAGCGTGGTCAACGCTTTGTCCGCGCGGCTCGAGGCGCGCGTGCGCAAAGACGGGCGCGTTTTTGCCCAGACTTTCAGCCGCGGCAAGGCGCTGACGCCTTTGCGGGACGAAGGGACGGGCGAGGGTTCCGGCACGACGGTGACTTTTTGGCCTGACGCGGAAATATTCACGGAAACAACGGAATTTGACTCGGATATACTGAAAAACCGCCTGCGGGAGCTGGCTTTTCTCACGCATAATGTGACAATTACCCTGACCGACGAGCGGACGGAACCGCCTCGGCAGGAAATATATTCCTATAACAACGGTTTGCGGGATTATATCGCCTTTCTCAACAAGAGCAAAGAAGTGCTGCACCCGGCGCCGATCATGTACAGCGCCCAGCGGGACAAAATTTTGGTGGAATTGGCTTTACAATATAACGACAGTTTCGCGGAAAATCTGTTTACCTACGTCAATAATATCCACACGACGGAGGGCGGCACACACGAAGCCGGCTTCAAGGCGGCTCTGACCCGCAGCATCAACGATTACGCCCGCAAGTCCAAACTGCTGAAAGACAACGAGACCAATCTGAGCGGCGAGGACGTGCGCGAGGGTCTGACCGCCATCCTGTCCATCAAGCTGCAGGATCCGCAGTTCGAGGGACAGACAAAACCCAAGCTCGGCAACAGCGAGGTGCGCTCCGTCGTGGACGGCGCGGTCGGGGAAGCGCTGACGGTTTATTTTGAGGAAAACCCCTCCGTGGCGCGGCGGATCGTGGAAAAAGGACTGCAAGCGGCGCGCGCCCGCATGGCCGCCCGAAAAGCCCGCGAACTCGTGCAGCGCAAAACGGCACTGGGCAGCACTTCGCTGCCGGGGACGCTTTCCGACTGTTCCTGGAAGGATCCGGCTTTTTGTGAAATTTTTCTCGTCGAGGGCAAAAGCGCGGGCGGCAGCGCCAAACAGGGCCGGGACAGCAAGTTCCAGGCTATTTTACCGCTCAGGGGCAAGATCCTCAACGTGGAAAAAGCGCGGCTGGATAAAATACTGGGCAACGCGGAGATCCGCTCGATGATCACGGTTTTCGGCACGGGTATCTCCGAGAATTTTGACATAGAAAAAGCGCGTTACCATAAAATCGTCATCATGACGGACGCCGACGTGGACGGCTCCCATATCCGCATACTGCTGCTGACGTTTTTTTACCGCTACATGCGCCCCCTCCTGGAAAATAACTATGTGTATATAGCCCAGCCGCCGCTGTTCAAAATATCGAAGGGGCAAACGGTGCGCTACGCCTACGAAGACGCGGAACTGGAGCGCGTCCTCGGTGAAATCGGCCGAGAGAGAGTGACGATCCAGCGCTATAAAGGGCTGGGGGAAATGAAAGCCGAGCAGCTGTGGGACACGACGATGGACCCGGCCAAACGCACTTTGCTGCAGGTGAGCATAGACGACGCCATTCTGGCTGACGAATTGTTTACGATTCTCATGGGCGACCAGGTGGAGCCGCGCAAGGAATATATATACGCCCACGCGAAAGAAGTGACGAATCTGGATATTTAGGAGGCGGCATGAAAATTATTTTGACGCGGGATGTCAAAGACCTCGGGAAAAAAGGCGATCTTTGCGACGTGGCGGACGGCTACGGGCGCAATTTTCTGTTGCCGCGCAAACTGGCCATCCCGGCGACGGAGGGCAACCGGCAGGATCTGGCTCATAAGATAAAAAAAGAGGACGAGCGGCGGGCGCGGGAGCAGGAGGAAGCGGAAGCGCTGGCCGCGCGGCTGGGGGAAATCGTTCTCGTGCTGAAAGTGAAAACGGGATCGGCCGGGCGCCTGTTCGGCGCCGTCACGAATAAAGAAATCGCCGATACGCTGGCGGAGCGGCACGGCGTGCGCGTGGACCGGCGCAAGATCGAGACCGGCGAGCCGCTGAAAACGATCGGCGGCTATACGGCGGCGATAAAGCTGCCTTCGGCGGTGACGGCGTCTTTGCGGATCGAAATCGAAGCGCTGTAAAGGGATCTGGGCATGGAAAATCCGAAAATACCGCCGCATCACCTGGAGGCGGAACAGGCGATTTTGGGTTCTTTGCTACTGGACGCCAAGCGGGCCGGCGTCGTTTTTGAGTCGCTCCGGCCGGAGGATTTTTACCGTGACAATCACCGGCTGATTTTTGCCGCCATCGCGGAGATCTACGACCGCGGGGAGCCGTGCGACCTCGTCACCGTGACGGAGCAGCTGAGCAAATCCGGCGCACTGGAGCGGATCGGCGGAATGGCCGCCGTGGCCCAGATAGCCCAGAGCGTGCCCTCAGCCGCTCACGCCGAGTATTACGCTCAGATCGTCGTGGAAAAATCCTTGCTGCGCGAACTGCTCCGTCTGGCCCAATTTGTGCAAGAACAGGGCTACCGGCCGGAAAAAGAAGCGCGGGATCTCTTGGATGAAGCGGAAAGGCAGCTGCTGGACATCGCCCAGCGCCAGACGCGGAAAAATTTCGCCGTCATGCGGGAACTGCTGCAGGAGACGATCGACAAAATAGAGTATCTGTTTGAACATCGCGGCACTCTGACGGGCGTTCCGTCGCATTTTCGCGATCTGGACCGCATCACCTCCGGCTGGCAGGCCTCCGACCTCATCATCATCGCCGCCCGCCCCTCTATGGGCAAAACCGCGCTGGCTCTCAATATGATCCAGAACGCCGCGCTGAAATCGAAAAAGAAGGTGGCGCTTTTCAGTCTGGAAATGTCGCGGGAACAGCTGGTGCAGCGGATGCTCTGTTCCGAGTCGATGGTCGATCAGCAGCGGGTGCGCACCGGCGAGTTGTCGGATGACGACTGGCGGCGGCTGACGGGCGCTCAGGCTCTGCTCGACGCGGCGGAGATCTACATCGACGACGCCGTGGGCGTGACGCTCGGCGATCTGCGTTCCAAGGCGCGGCGGCTGCAATTGGAATTAGAGCAGAAAAAAGAGCGCCTGGAGCTGATCGTGATCGATTATTTGCAGCAGATGGCCCTGGGCCGCCGGGCGGAAAACCGGCAGCAGGAAGTGGCGCAGATCTCGCGGGGCCTGAAGGCGCTGGCCCGCGAACTCAAGACGCCGGTCGTCGCTCTCTCTCAGCTGAACCGCGGCGTGGAAGCGCGGCAGGAAAAACGCCCTATCATGTCCGACCTGCTGGAGTCCGGCTCCATAGAGGCGGACGCCGACGTGGTCGCCTTTATTTACCGGGACGAATACTATAATCCCGATTCCGACAAGAAAGGGATCGCCGAGATCATCATCGCCAAACACCGCAACGGGCCGGTGGGCACGGTGGAGTTGGGTTTTTTGAAAGAATTTACAAAATTTGTAGATTTATCCAAGAAGTAGAGTGGCGAGAGGCTGTAGCTGGGAATTTTATACTTAATTATAAATTTTTGGATTCCGGGGCAAGCCCGGAATGACGGGGGAAGGGCGAGCGAGACCCGGAATGACGGGAATTAATCAAGCTTCCATAGAGGAATCGGTGCAGCCGCAACGAATTGTTACGGCGAAACTATAATTCAGGCGCGGACAGCCGCCCTGACTCGGAGGACAGATTCATGGAAACGGAGACAGTGGCGGTGATTTTGGCCGCGGGCCTGGGAACGCGGATGAGATCCGTGCGGCCGAAAGCCCTGCATCCGCTGGCGGGCAAGCCTTTGCTGGAACATGTTTTGGCGCTGGCGGCCTCGCTTGATCCTGCCCGCGTCTACATCGTGCTGGGCCACGGCCGGGTGGAAGTGGAGGCGCGCGTCGGGACGCGGGCGATCACCGTAACTCAGGAGGCGCAATTGGGGACGGGACACGCGCTCCGGCAGGCTATGCCCTTGATCGGCGACGGGGCGGACGTGATCGTCTTGAGCGCCGATCAGCCGCTGATTCGCCCGGAAAGTTTGCGGGCCTTGCTGGTGGAGCGCCGGCGCGGAGCGGCGGCGGCGTTTTTGACGGCGGTCGTGGCGGCGCCGGCCGGATACGGGCGAGTTTTGCGCGACGCGGCGGGGGAGTTTAGCGGAGTGGCGGAGGAAAAAGACGCCACGCCGGCCCAGCGCGCCATCCGGGAAATCAACGCGGGAACATACTGTTTTGCCGCCGCGCCGCTCCGGGAGGCGCTGGCGGCTCTGGAGCCGCGAAACGCTCAGGGGGAATATTATCTGCCAGACGCGCTCGGGGCCATGCGCGCGGCCGGGCGGCGCGTGGCGACGGCGGCCGCGGAGGCGGAGGAGGCTCTGGGGGTGAACGACCGGCGGCAGCTGGCTCAGGCGGAGGATATCCTGTACGCCCGCGCCCGCGACCGCTGGCTGGACGCCGGGGTGACGCTCTGCGCGCCGGAAACGATCCGCATCGGCCCGGATGTAGAATTGGCGCCGGATGTCACGATCCTGCCTTTTTCCATGCTCGGCGGCCGCACGCGGGTGGAGGCCGGCGCGACCGTCGGCCCGTATACGGTGCTGGAGGACTGCGTTTGCGGCGCGGGGGCCGCCGTGGAACAAAGCACGGCCCGTCAGGCTGTGATCGGGGCGGACTGCGTCGTCGGCCCCTACGCTTATCTCCGGCCGGGGACGGTATTGGCCGGGGGGGTCAAAGTCGGGGATTTCGTCGAAGTCAAAAACAGCCGGATCGGCGAGGGTTCCAAAGTCCCCCACCTGAGTTATATCGGCGACGCGGAAGTGGGCGCCGGCGTGAATATCGGCGCCGGCGCCATTACCTGTAATTTTGACGGGCGGAGCAAACACCGCACCGCCATCGAGGACGGCGCCTTTGTCGGCAGCAACGTGAATTTTGTCGCCCCGGTGCGGGTGGGGCGGAGCGCGGTCGTCGGCGCCGGCTCCACGATTACCGCCGACGTGCCGCCGGGCGCTCTCGGGCTGGAACGCTCGGAGCAGCGCGTCGTCCCGGATTGGCCGGGGGCGGCTCGGACAGACGCGAACTCACGCTAAAGGGAGGAAGTTTTGATGTCAGGCCGGGAACTGAAGATTTTCTGCGGCAATTCCAACCGGGAATTGGCGGCGGAAATCAGCGATCATTTAGGTATCGCCTTGGGTAAAGCCATCGTCAAACGTTTTCAGGACGGGGAAATCAGCGTGACCATCCAAGAAAGCGTCCGGGGGGCTGATGTGTTCGTGGTGCAGCCCACCTGCGCTCCGACCAACGACAACCTGATGGAACTGCTGGTGATGATCGACGCGCTGCGGCGGGCCTCTGCCAGCCGAATAACGGCGGTGGTGCCTTATTACGGCTACGCGCGTCAGGAACGCAAGGCGCGGGCGCGGGAACCTATTTCCGCCAAACTGGTGGCCAATCTCATCGTGACGGCGGGCGCCGACCGCATGATGGCTATGGATCTGCACGCCCCGGCTATCCAGGGATTTTTTGACATACCCCTCGACCACCTGCCCGGCGACATGATCCTGGCCAATTATATCACTTCCAAAAAACTGGAAAACCTTTGCGTCGTCGCCCCCGATATCGGCGGGGTCGGGCGGGCGCGTAAATTTGCCGAGCGCATAGACGCCACGCTGGCCATCGTGGACAAACGCCGCCCGGAACCCAATGTTTCCGAAATCATGCATGTGATCGGGGAATTAGGCGACCGAACGGCGGTGCTGGTGGACGACATCATCGATACGGGCGGCACGATCGCCAACGCCTCCGTGGCCCTGACCCAAGCGGGGGCGCGCGAAGTTTACGCCTGCTGCACGCATCCGGTGCTTTCGCCGCGGGCTTTTGACAAATTGAAAGGATCCCGGATCAAGGAGCTGATAGTCACGAATTCCATCCCCCTGAACCCGGAAATGCGGGAGGCCGTGCCGATCACGGTGCTTTCGGTCGCCGCCCTGCTCGGCGAGGCCATCGTGCGCGTGCATGACGACCTCTCCATCAGCAAACTCTTTGGCTGACCCGTGAAGATCGTGGCCGGGCTGGGCAATCCGGGCGCCCAATACGCGGGGACCCGTCATAACGTCGGTTTCATGGTTTTGCACCGCCTGACCGGCAAGGCGTTCCGTCCGGCTTTTCACGGGGAACTGGCGGAGACGCGTCTGGAAAACGAAAAAATTCTGCTGTTCAAACCGCTGACCTATATGAATTTGAGCGGACAGGCCGTAGCGCCTCTGGCCGCCTATTATAAAGTGAGCCCAGCGGATATCCTCGTAATCTGCGACGATATGGATCTGCCGCCCGGACGCTTGCGTATGCGCGCCAAGGGCAGCGCCGGCGGACATAACGGGCTCAAATCCATCATCGCCGCTCTCGGCGGGGAGGGATTCTGGCGTCTGCGCGTCGGCGTCGGGCGGCCGCTTCTTGACGACCCGGCCCGGCATGTCCTCAAGCGGTTTATGGCGGAGGAAACGGAAACGATGGCCGCCGCCATGACCAGAGCGGCGGAAGCGGCGGTTCTCTGGTGCCGCGGCCGGGGCGGTGAAGCGATGAATATTTACAACCGGGATCCGTTAAACATTAGCGAGTCCAAGGCTGACGAAATTTGATGCTGACATTAGGCGACTATCTGGATCGCGGTTTAAACATCGAAAATATGCTCGCCGCGCTGGCGGGCGGCGCTAAATATTTTCTGACCTCCGGGCCGGTCGGCAGTCAAAAGAGCGCTCTGGCCGCCCGGCTGGCCGCCCGGGGCGCGCGGCTGGCCGTTCTGACGGCCGGGGAAGAAACGGCGCGGGCCTGGACAGAGGATTTGCGGGCGCTGCTGCCGACTCACGCCGTCTGCCGTTTCCCAGCCCGGGAATGGCCGAAATACGGCATACTCGGCCAAAGCCGCGAAACAACCGACGAGCGGCTGCGGACTCTGCGTCTCCTGTCCGAAAACACCTCGCCCGCCCCCATACCGGTGCTGACGGCGGAAGCCGTCTGCCATCGCTGGCCCCGCCCCGCCCTCTGGCGCCGGCGGACGCTCACGCTGTGCGCGGGGGAGGTATACCGACGGGGCGAACTGCTGGAGTATTTGACCGGCGCCGGCTACGAGCGCGTAAACGCCGTAAGCGGCGCGGGCCAGTTCGCCCTGCGCGGCGGAATCCTTGATGTCGCTTTGCCGGGCGCCGCGCCCGCGCGCCTGGAGTTTTTTGACGACGAACTTGACGCCATCCGCGTCCTTGACCTGGAGACGCAGCTTTCCGCCGGCGGGCAGTCTTCCCTGTGCCTGACGCCGGCCGAGGAATTTTGCCTGCCGCCGGCGGAAAGGCTCGCCCTGAGCGCCGCGGCGCGCGAGGCGGTCCTCAAGGCAGCGGAGCGCCTGCGCCGCGCCGGTCTGAGCGAGGCGGCGGCGCGGGCGGAGAGCGGGATCGGGGACGGGGAGGAATTGCCGCGGGAATTTTATCCGTGGCTGGCTTTGCGGCCGGAACTGACGTCTCCTTTTTGGGAATGGCTGCCGCCCGGCGCCGTAGTGCTGCTGGACGAGCCGCAGCGGCTGCGCGAACAGATGGAATTCGCGAAAACCGGGCGGTTGGAGGAATATACCGAGAATTTGCGGCGCGGCGAGGAATTCGTGCCGCCGGATAATTTGCTGGTCGGGTTTGCCGAGATGCTGGCGGCGCCCGACTGTAAATTTATGGCATTATGCGCTTTGCCGCATGAGACGCCGGATTTTCGCCCGGAAAGCCATATGCAAGTCGACGCCCGCTCGACGACCGGTTATGCCGGCCACGCCCTTTTAGCGGGAGAAATGGCGGACTTCACGCGCCGGGGCTACGCGGCGGCTTTATGCGTCGGCGACGAGGAAAGGCGAGAGCGCCTGCTTGACGGTCTGGCGGCCGCGGCGGCGCCGGGCCGCCCTCTGACCGCCGCTGATCCACTGCCTCCCGGAGAAACAGGGGTTTATCCGTTCGCGCTGGAACAAGGCTTTGAGCTGCCGCGCGCCAAACTCATTTTGCTGACGGAAACAGAGATATATCAGCGCCGGCCTCGCCCCCGCGCGGCTGCCGGGCGGGAGACAGCCCTCAGTTTGCCAAACCTGAAACCGGGGGATTTCGTCGTGCATCTCCACCACGGCATCGGCCGTTTTACCGGTATCGAGACCATCGCCCTCGAAGGAATGGAAAAAGATTTTTTTGCCATACGCTATGCCGGGGAAGATAAGCTGTATGTGCCGCTGGATCAGCTCGGCAGCCTGGAAAAATATCTGGGCGGCGACGGGGAACACGGGCCGAAACTGAACAAGCTGAACGGAAATGAGTGGCAGAAGGCGAAAACCAAAGCGCGGGCGGCCGTGCGCGAGATGGCCATCGACTTGGTGGCTCTTTACGCGGAGCGGGAAAAAGAGGAAGGATTTTCTTACGGCGAGGATACGGAGTGGCAGCGAGAGTTCGAGGCGAAATTTCCCTACGCGGAAACGCGGGACCAACTGCAGAGCATCCGGGAAATCAAGCGGGATATGCACCGGCGGCGGCCGATGGATCGTCTGCTCTGCGGCGACGTCGGCTACGGCAAGACGGAAGTGGCTCTCCGGGCGGCGTTCAAAGCGGCGGAAGCCGGAAAACAGACGGCGATCCTCGTTCCGACCACGATTTTAGCGCAGCAGCATTACAATACTATGCGCGAGCGTTTCGCCGATTATCCGATGCAGATCGAGATGCTCAGCCGTTTTTGCCCGGTCCGGGAACAGACGGCCGTCACGCGCGGACTGCGCAGCGGCGCCGTGGATATCGTCGTGGGCACGCACAAGCTCCTGAGCGACAGAATCGTTTTTAAGGATCTCGGCCTCTTGGTGATCGACGAGGAGCATCGCTTCGGCGTGACGCACAAGGAAAAAATCAAGCAGATGAAACACTCGGTGGACGTGCTGACTTTGACGGCCACACCGATCCCGCGCACGCTGCACATGTCGCTCACCGGTATCCGGGACATCAGTATCATCAACACGCCGCCTGAGGATCGCCAGCCGGTGCAGACTTATGTGGCGGAGTTCAGCCCCGCTCTGGTGCGCGACGCGATCCGGCGGGAGATAGGGCGCGGCGGCCAGGTGTTTTATGTGCATAACCGCGTGCAGGCCCTAGAGCGGACGGAGCGTTTTTTGCGGGAACTCGTGCCGGAAGCGCGTTACGGCCTGGTCCACGGCCAGATGCCTGAGAAGCTGCTGGAAAAAGAGATGCTGGCTTTTTTGCAAAAAGAAAAAGACGTGATGATCTGCACGACCATCATCGAGACGGGCCTGGACATGCCAAACGTCAACACGCTGATCGTGAGCGACGCGGACTGGTTCGGGCTGAGCCAGCTTTACCAGCTGCGCGGGCGGGTGGGGCGTTCCAGCCGCAAGGCCTACGCTTATTTTCTCTATCAGCCCCGGAAGGTGCTGACGGAGAACGCGGAAAAACGGCTGACGACGATCCGGGAATTCACGGAATTCGGCTCCGGTTTCAAAATAGCGATGCGCGATCTGGAGATCCGCGGGGCCGGCAACCTGATCGGCGGGGAGCAGCACGGTCACATGGCGGCGATCGGCTTCGGCCTGTACACGAAAATGCTGCGGGAGGCTGTGCGGGAGTTAAAAGGAGAGACGGCGCCCGCTCCCCCGGAAACGCTGATCGACCTCAAAATCGAGGCGCTGCTGCCGGATGAGTATATAGGGGACAAACAGGCGAAAGTCCTGCTTTATCAGCGGATGGCCGCCGCGGAGACCGAGGAGGAAGCGAGCGATATCATCGCGGAACTGATCGACCGTTTTGGCGCCCTGCCGCCGCCGGCGGCCAACCTGGCGCAGGTCATGGAGCTGCGCGTCTCGGCCCGTGCCCTCGGCGTCAGGGAAATCAGCCGGCAAGCCGAGCGGCTGACAGCCGTGTTCGCGCGGGATCCCGGAATTTCCGGCGAGGAATTGCTGCGGCTGGCTCAGGATCCGGAACTGCCGCTCACGTTTCAGGCAGCGGAGGGAGACGTCCTGCGCGTGAGCCTGCGGCTGCCGGAGGGGGCGCCGGCGGCGCAGACGCTGAAAAGCGCGCAGGCCTTGTTGCGGAAGTTTGCCGCTAAACAAGTGTGATCTTCGTTTGGTCGATCGTGTTCAATTTTACGACCTGTGCGGCCAATTCCTCAGGGGTAAACTTAAAGTCATGTTTACACCAATACTCGATCACCCCCAGGAATACGTGAACTGTATAAAAAACAAAAAGTTCGGCCAAATCTGAGTTGATCAAAAAATGCTTTGATGATCGCTGGCGAATCATCAGGAGAAAATAGACGTAATACTTATGAATAGAATCTTCAGAGAGAATGACATAATAGAATTCTTTTCTATCGTATACATGCCGGAAACAAGCCAAATAAGTATCATATGTCACCGCTCTGGTTTCCTTACTGCGTAAATTGGGTTCTGCAAATGACGGTACAAAACAGTCAATATAGCGGATCACCTCGTCGTCCACTATCGCTTTCATGCAGTCGTCTTTGCTCTTGAAGTGGGAATAAAAGGCGCCCTTGCTGTATCCCGCCGCTTTGAGCAAATCGATCACTCTTATTTCGGCGTAAGACAAATCCTTGAGCAAAGTAAGCAAGGCGTTTTTAATATCCTGCCGGGCGCGGGGTTCTTTTTTGCTTTGCCGCCCCATGATCTCTCCTCCCGTCTGAGGTGCAAACGCGGGTCTGGATTGCTTCGCTGCGCTCGCAATGACGTCTCTGGGCTGTAGCAAATTAGACGAATTATGGCATTGAGTATAAAAATGGACCTTTGGTCGCTTCCGGTAAATTGACCGATTGCCAAGTACATTATAATATAAATCCGACTTATTGCAATAGGCTATATTTTAAGAAAGAAGGGATGGAAATGAACACGATCGAAGCCATCTACGCCAGGAAGTCCATGCGCGCGTTTATCCCGGAAAAGACAGTCGACGAGGCTGTCGTCAGAGAACTGGTGGAAATCGCCGGGCGCGCACCGTCATGGAGCAGCAGTCAGCCTTGGGAGGTCTACGTCGTCACCGGGAAAAAGCTGGAGACGCTCAAGTCACTGTGGCGGCAAGAGATGGCCGCAGGAATGCCCGCGAATTTCAACCGCTCGGATATTCCGGGACCGGGCTATGACGACTGGAAGGACATGCCAAAATGTGTGCAGAATATGGTGCGCTGGAAGGAAAACCGCGTCGAGGTAACAGGTCTGTCAAATGATGAGCACGGCCAATTGATCGGCCAAGGGATCGCCAATTTCTTTGACGCGCCGGCCTGTGTATATCTCTGTCTTCACAAGAGCCTTTCCTATTACTCCTATTATGACTTGGGGGCTTTTGGCCAAACTTTCATGCTGGCCGCCACGGCAAAGGGGCTGCATACGCTGCCTGCGTACGGTCCCGCCCTTTTCGCCGATATCGCGCACAAGGAGATAGGTATTCCCGATAACCTGAATATCGTGCTGGGAATATACATCGGCCACGCGAATCTGGATCATATCATGAACAAGCCGAACGCAGAGCACATGACGCCGGATCAGTATCTGACCATAGTATCTTGATCCGCGGCTTATTCGAAGGTACGTCACATCATTTTTTTATTATAAAAAGGAGGCGCGCTTCATATGAAGGCATATGCAGTGATAAAACTGGGGAAATGTGGGTTTATCGATATTCCCGATCCCGTGCTTGACGACTACGCCGTTATCGTCAGGATGACACTGGCGGCGGCTTGCACAACTGATGTCCACACCGCGTACGACGGCGCTTTTGGTCCTGATATTAAAAACTTTGTTCTGGGGCATGAAGCGATCGGCGTCGTTGAAGAAGCGGGCGCCAGAGTTAAGGCGGTCAAGCCGGGAGATAAGGTCCTCATTTCGACGGTGAATCACGTCGTTCGCCCTCAAGGAACAATGCAGGTGACTTACGCCGCCTATGGTAATTTTGCCGAACGGCTTTATGTGGGAGACGCGGACCTGAACGTGGTAAAACAGCCGGACTGGCTCAGCGACGAGAGCGCCTTGATGGTCACCGATATGGTATCCACGGCTTTTTCCGCTATCAGAGATTCGAGCTTGCAGTACGGCCACAGCGCCGCCGTCGTCGGCATAGGACCGCTGGGGCTTTCCGTCGTCGCCGCGGCTAGGATCGCGGGGGCCGGAACCGTTTACGCGGTAGGCAACCGTCCCAACACTATAAATATGGCCAAAAAGTTTGGCGCGGATATTGTCTATGATTACAAGGCTGTCGATTATGTAGAAGAAATATTAAAGGTTACAAACGGGGTGGGTGTGGACAGGGTTTTCATCACCGGCGGAGATAGTGACATTCTGATCAAGGGGATGCAGATTTGTAAGAAATATACCGGCGTCGTCACTAATTCCTGTTTTTTCCTGCCGACCGACAACCTGACGGTCAATGCCGAAGCTTGGGGCAGAGGCGTGTCCGGTCCAAAACTTATTCCGTCAGCCATACAGACTGGGGCCGCCCATACCGCGCTGGTACTGGAAGCTATTCGCCACTCCAGCATAGATTTTTCCCAATTAGTGACCCATCGTTTTGCCGGATTGGAGAAGATCGGCGAGGCCATTGATTTGCTGCGAAACAGAGACCGCTCCGTCATAAAACCGATATGCAAAATATCCTAAATTTGTAATCCGCTAAGTACGGCCGTTCCTAAGCCGCCTGAGCGTCGCCGTTTTGGGTGACGATAATCTCCAGCACGCGGCGGCTGTCCGCTTTATGGATCTTGATGTTCAGCCCCTCGTAATCGAAAGTCTCGCCTTCCCGCGGAATCCTTTGCATTTGCTCGATAACCCAGCCGTTTACGGTGGAAGCCTGCGACTCGTCGGCGATGGTCAGATGGAAGAACTCTGTCATGTTCTCCAGATCGTCGCTGCACACGATGAGCCAGGAATTCTCTGTGAGCGGCTTTATTTTTTCGATAATTTCATCATGCTCATCCCATATCTCTCCGACCAGTTCCTCTAGAATATCCTCCATCGTCACCAGACCGACCGTCCCGCCGAATTCATCGGAAATAACCGCCAGATGGGATTTGGTTTTTTGCAGCATCTTTAACAGGGCGCTGATCTTCATGCCCGGCGTGATAAAGAGCGGTGGCTTGAGGATGGTCTCAATGCCTTTGTCCGCGCCGAGCGCTCCGTTATAAAAATCTTTCAGCGTAATGACGCCGATGATATTATCTATGTTGTCGGAAAAGACCGGCAAGCGCGAATAGCCTGTGTCCGCGAACATGGCGGCGATCTCCTCCTTGGAGGCGTCTATCGCCGCGCCGTAAATATCCACGCGCGGCGTAAAAATGTCAACAACTTCCAGGTCATTGAACTCGATCGCGCTCCTAATCAGTTCGCTCTCCTGTTCGTCAATAGCGCCTTCGTGCTCGGCCACTTCGACTATCGTCAGCAGCTCGTCCTCCGTGATAGAGGGGTCGCCGTCCGATTTGAAGATCAAGGACAAAAGTTTTTTCCAGCGGACAAAAAGAAAATTGATTGGCGTGAACAAAAACACCAACGCGCGCACAATGGGCGCCGCCGCCATGGCAAATTTCTCCGGAAATTCTTTGGCCAGACTCTTGGGCGTGACCTCTCCGAAAATCAGCACCAAAACCGTGATGATGACCGAGGCGTATGTGGCGCCGATAGGGCCGTATTTTTGTACAAACCAGACCGTGGCGGCGGAGGCCGCCGCGATATTTACGATATTATTGCCGACAAGCATGGACGTCAGCAGTTTGTCAAAGTCCTGCGCCAGTTTCAAGGCGCGCCCCGCTTTGGCGTTGCCGCCGTCAGCCATATGTTTCAGGCGAATGCGGTTCAGGGAAGAAAACGAGGTCTCCGTCGCGGAAAAGCCTGCGGAGGCTAAGAGCAACAAAACCAGCGTTAATACTGTCGTTATGTCGCCGGAAGTCATTTAAGCCTCCTGGGATGCAAAAAAACGGATATGGGAGGTTCGTCCATAAGAATGTCCGCCAATCACTCCGGCCGCCGGCCGAAGACGAGAGGGGCATGCTCCTTTCTGCTTGGAATCAGTTCTTTGGAATGATTATATAACATCAGGCGCAGAATGTCCACTAAAAATGTCAGGCTCTCAATTTGTATTTATTCACCAGCTCGGATAAAATTTCCGCCTGAGCTGACATTTCCTCGGAGAAGGCGGCGCTCTCCTCTGCCGTGGCCGCTATGGCCTGCACGGCCGAGACCAGTTCGCTCAGTTTGACGTTCAGTTCTGACACCGCGGTTTCCTGATGCTCGCTGAGTTCGGTGATCTTGCCAATGGAGACTCCGTTCGTCGCAACGATAGCGGCGACGGCTTCCATGTTTTCGCGGGTCTCGTTGGTCAGGCGCTGGCCTTCGGAAACCTTGTTCATGCTGTCTTTGATCAGATCGGATGTTTCTTTGGCGGCCTGGGCGCTCTTTGCCGCCAGATTCCGCACTTCTTCCGCGACCACGGAAAAACCTTTTCCGTGCTGGCCGGCCCTGGCCGCTTCCACCGCGGCGTTCAAGGCGAGAATATTCGTCTGGAAGGCTATGTCGTCAATCACCTTGATAACCTTTGTGATATCCTGGGAGCTGTCCTTGATGGTTTGCATGGACGCCACCAAAGAGTTCATGGAGTTTTGACAGACGTCCATTAAGTTTTCCGCTTTTTCAATGTCCGCGTTGGTCCGGTTCGCCAATTCGACGTTTTGCTCCGACTCCGACTGTATTTCTCCCAGCAGGCCATGAAAACTCTCGATCGTAGCCGCCTGTTCGCTGGAGTTTTCCGCCAGGCTCTGAGCGCCGGTAGCGGCCTGACCGGAAATGGCGAACACTTCGGCCGTGGCGTTTTTAACTTTCTTCAACATCTCATTGTTGTTATCTATCATTTTGACCAGACTGTTGCCGACGGAATCACGCTCGGAGCTGGGTGTGTAGGAGACGGCCATATTGCCGCCGGCAATCTGCTCGATCACCCCGGACTGATTTTTCATAAATTGCGCCAGCAGTTTGACGCTGTGCTGCAGATCGCCGATCTCATCACCCCGGGTTTTTTCCACGGCGATATCCAGATCTCCGGTTTCCAGCTGCTTGGCGCCGGCGTCCAGCGCTCTTATCGGTTTGACCAGACGGCCGATATTGATATGAATGATCGGGGCCAGAATGATGATAGAAGCGAGGAAAAGCGCCACCCAAATCAGTAAGACCTGATCATTGGAAGCGGGCTCGCTCAGGGCGAGAATAGCTCCGACCGTAGCATTGTCCCGCCCCGCAACAGGGATATAGCGGTCGACATAACCGTTCCTTGAGATTACCACACTGTCGCCAGCGACTAACGCTCCCCAGGTATCGGCGTCTAGCTCCTCCGCTTCCCCGTCCAGCGTACTCATCAGCGGCCGGCTGCCGTCATATATGACTATATCGCAACCGGACACGCGCTTCAAGGTGTTCAGCGTATCTTCTTTATCCAGCCGTTTTGATAAAAACATCACGCCGATCTGCTGATTGTCGCGGTCATGGATGGGCACTCCCGCCGTGATGCTGAAACCGTTGTTGGTCGTGGGATACGCGTAGGACACGGAGCGGCCTTCCAGCGCGTCGGCGATAGCCAGCGAACTGCTGATATTGTCCCCGAATCTGGCCGGATTCGTTATCCGCGCCAAGGCGACTCCGTCCATATCCGTGAGGGTCATACCGTCGCACAGCGTGAAGCTGAAGGCTTCCGTGAACATATCGACTAGCGCCGGGGTCGATTTTGTATTTATGGCCGCGATGGCGGCGTCCGACATGTTGCTGGCGGCGATTTTAGCGTACCCCAATGTTGACAGGCGCCAATCCTCCAAAGAGGAAAGAATAGTGTGTTCATTGGCCGCCGACACAGACAGATTATTCTCGCTAAGTATCATATTCGAGGTGATCAGGGCCGTCGCGATGTAAATAAAAGCGATCGCCGTCACGGGAATAACTACGAGGAGCATCAGTTTGAACCTTATGGATTTAATATAACTCATTTTTACATAGCCTTTCCTTAATAATTTAGAGGTGTCTAATAAATTGTCGCGTGAATTCTCATGATTTTGATTTCTCACGCCCAGTTGGTATTATACACCAGAATCGCGCATAGTCAACAAAAACTTATGTATATGGAAGCGCCGGCAAATAAAGCAAATAAAGTACGGTTGACTTGCCGGCAGTTCCTATGACCAAAGGTGAAAGCGAAAATGTCAGGCCGGTTCCAATCCGGACAGTTCAAAGGGCGTATCCTGATAGACATAGTAATTCAGCCAGTTTGTCATGAGCAAATGGGCGTGGCTGCGCCAGGTCACAAGCGGCGGCCGCGAGGGGTCGTCATCGGGAAAATAATTTTTCGGGACGGCGATCGGGACTCCGCGCTCCAGATCCCGGTCATATTCCGCTTTCAGCGTCAGCGGATCATATTCGGGATGGCCGGTGATAAAAAGCTGACGGCCGTCGCCGCCGGTGATAAGGCAAACTCCAGCTTCCTCGGAAAAGGCGAGGATCTCCAGCGCCGGGCAGGCGGCCACATCTTCAAAATCAATACCCGTATGACGGGAGTGCGGCACCTGGAACAGATCGTCAAAACCGCGCAAAAAACGGTTGTTGGACTCACGCAATATGCGATGGGCGAAAACGCCGAACATTTTTTCCGGCAGGATACGCTTCTTTATGCCATAAAAATAATACAGCGCCGCCTGGGCCCCCCAACAGACGAACATAGTGGAAAATACGTTCCGGCGTGACCAGAGCATGATTTCTACCAATTCTTTCCAATAATCCACCTCTTCAAACTCCAGGAGTTCCACCGGCGCGCCTGTGATTATCAGCCCGTCAAAGCGTTCTTCCCGTACGTCATAATAGGTTTTGTAAAATTGCGTCAGATGCTCGCCGGACACATTGGCGGACATATGGGTACGCGTGTGCAGCAGCGTCACGTCGACCTGCAGGGGCGAATTACTCAAAAGACGCAAATACTGGGTTTCGGTTATTATTTTTGTCGGCATCAGGTTAAGCAGCGCTATCCTGAGTGGGCGGATGTCCTGCCGCATCGCCCGGTCTTCCCCCATCACAAATATATTCTCCCGCTCTAGGACGCCGCGGGCAGGCAAATCGTCAGCGATTCTTATTGGCATTGCTCCACAATCCCTTCAATTGAGTCTTAACCGCTATTCTACACGAAATGAGGGCCCAAGGCAAGGACCTTGTTTTTCCGCATATAATATGCTATTCTTGTATGCAGAAAAATAAGGGATGTCTCAAGAGGTGAGAAATGCGAAGAAGAAAAAGGAACCTCCTTCCGCCGGTATTGCTGCTGTTGCTGCTCTGTCTGCTTCTGCTGGGCGGCGGCGGGTATTACTGGTGGCGGGTAAATACTGAGCCGGTATCCGCCGAAACCGCGCCGCGCCAGTTTATGGTGGAGACCGGGATGACGGCGGCGGCCGTGGGGGAGGAACTGGCGGCGGCGGGTATTATTCGCAGCGCCGAGGTTTTCCGCTGGCTTTGCCGTCAGGAACAGGTGGAAACGCGCTTGCGGACCGGCGTATATGAAGTGAATCCCGCCATGAGTCCGCGGGAAATCATTTCGATCCTTCTGGCCGGTCCCGCGCCGGACGTAGCGGTGGTCAATCTGCCGGAAGGGTTTACGGTGAAACAGATAGTGGAGCGTCTGGCCGCCAACGGTCTGGGGACCGAAGCGGAATTTTACGCGGCTATGGCCGATTTTTCCGCCGCCGAATACGATTTTTTAGATGATATTCCGGCGGATGTGGAATTTCCGCTGGAAGGATTCCTTTTTCCCGCGACATATTATTTTGACCGGCAGGCCTCGCCCCAGGCGACCCTCAGGCGTTTTCTGGACCGCTTCGCCGAGGAATTGACGCCGGAAGTGCAGGCGCGGTTGGCGGAGCGCGGTATGAGCGTGCAGGAATGGGTGGTCAAGGGGTCGATCGTGGAGAGGGAAGCTGTTAAAAGCGAGGATCGGCCGGTCATCGCCGGCGTATTTGATAAGAGACTGGAAACGGGTATGATGCTGCAGTCCTGCGCGACGGTGCAGTATATACTCGGAGAAGTCAAACCGGTTTTGACCTACGCGGATATAGCGATCGAATCCCCGTACAACACTTATCTGCATACGGGCCTGCCGCCCGGGCCGGTGTGCAATCCCGGCGGCGCGTCTTTGGAGGCGGCGCTGTACCCGGCGGAGACGGAATATCTGTTTTTTGTCGCCAAGCCGGACGGTTATCACGCGTTTGCCCGCACTTATGAGGAGCATTTGCGCAATGTGGATAATTGGCAATAGGGATTCCTCGAACACCCGATTTCCTTATTTTGGCAGGAGAAGAAGATGATGCGGAACATGGCGGAAAAGGTGATCGTCGCGCTTGATTTTGAGCGGCCGGAAGCGGCGCTGCAAACAGCCGCCCTTCTGCGCGGCAGCGGCTGCCGACTTAAAGTGGGCCTGGAACTGTACGCGCGGGCCGGGCTTGATTTTGTCAACCGCTTGGCGGAACAGGGGTTTGCCGTGTTTCTGGATCTGAAACTGCATGATATCCCGACCACCGTAGAAAAAACATTGCGGAAGCTTGTCGATTCGGAGGCCGCGATTTTTGACGTCCATTGTCTCGGCGGGCCGGAGATGATGGTCCGCGCGGCGGCGGTCTGTCATGAGGCCGGCAAAAAACTGCTCGGCGTCACCATGCTCACCAGCATGGATAGCGGCGCCATGCGGGCGGTCGGCGTCGGCGGTTCCATGGAAGAACAAGTGCTGCGGCTGGCGGGGCTGGCGCGGCGGGCGGGGCTGGACGGCGTGATCGCCTCGCCGCGGGAAGCCGCCGCTTTAAGAGCGGAATGCGGGAAGGATTTTCTCATCGTCACGCCCGGCGTCCGCCCACGCGGAAGCGCGCCGGATGATCAGGCCCGCGTGACGACGCCGGCGGAAGCGATAGCAGCCGGCAGTTCCCTGTTAGTCGTGGGCCGGCCGATCACGGGAGCGGAAGATCCGCGCGCGGCGCTGGAACGGCTGTGGGATTAAAGGGTGCGTCGAGTTTGGTATTTAAATGCGCGCCTTGAAGAAGGATAAATTATGAAAAGAATTGACAGTATTTTTGACAGAGGCCGGGCGGTTTTTTCGCTGGAAGTTTTTCCGCCGAAAAAAGACGGCCCGATAGAAAAAATTTACGCCACCATAAAGGAGCTGCGGGAACTGGGTCCGGATTTTATCAGCGTGACTTACGGCGCGGGCGGCAACCCGGCCGATACGTCCACCTTGGACATCGCCTCCTTCATTCACGAAGAATTGAGCGTGCCCGCCGTCGCTCATTTGACTTGCATCAGCAGCACGCGCTCCGATGTGCGGCAGTATCTGACTCAATTGCGGGAGCGAGGCGTGTACAACATTCTGGCCCTGCGCGGCGATGTCAGTCCGGACCGGCCACGGCAATGGGATTTTCCGCACGCGGTCGATCTCATCCGTTTCCTGCGCGAGCAGGGGGATTTTCACCTGAGCGCGGCCTGTTATCCGGAAGGTCATGTGGAAGCGGTCTCCCCCGCGGAGGATCTGCGCTGGCTGCTGAAGAAAACGGAGGCGGGCGCCGGGCATCTGATTACCCAGTTATTCTTTGATAACGCGATTTTTTTTGATTTTGTCCGCCGGGCCAGAGCGGCCGGCATAACGGCGCGGATCGAAGCCGGAGTCATGCCCGTCGTCAACGCGCGGCAAATCCAGCGGATCGTTTCTCTTTGCGGAGCGAGTATGCCGCCGGCGCTGACTAAAATCATGAGCCGCTGGGAGCATGATCCGGGGGCTTTGCGCCGGGCCGGCATCGGCTATGCCGCGGCGCAGATCGCCGATCTGCTCCACAGGGGCGCGGAGGGGATCCACCTGTATACGATGAACGACGCGGCGGCGGCGCGGGAAATCGCCGCCCTGCTGCCGAACAGGCCGCCGCTTGGTCCGGCCGGACCGCAGTGAGCGCCTCTGATGGCAAAAATTGGGAAATAAACCTGCAGGAAGCCGCCCGCTATCTCGGTTATACGGAAACGCCCGACGACGCCGTGACGGAGCGGTTGACCGCCGCGGCCCGTCAAGTGGCGGAGGCCGCCCGGCCGCGTTATATCTATGCCGTCTGGCCCGCGCGCCGCGCGGCCGCGGGCTGTGAGTTAGAGGACGCCCTGTTTTTGCCCGGGTTGAGCATAGCCCGGCATATGGACGGCTGCGACGAAGGGCTGCTGCTGGCGGCGACGCTGGGCGCCGGCGTGGACGCGCTGCTTCGCCGCGCGGCGCTGACTGACGTTTTGGACAGCGTCGTCATGGACGCCTGCGCCACCGCCCTGGTGGAACAAGTCACGGACGCGGCGGAAGAAGAAATCCACCTGAGCCGCGCCGGGCGGGACGGGCCTGTTTATTTTACTTCGCGTTTCAGCCCCGGTTACGGCGATTTGCCGCTGACGGTGCAGCCGGATATCATGCGTCTTTTGGACGCTCCGCGCCGGATAGGGCTCAGCGTGACCTCCGCCTACATCATGGTCCCCCGCAAATCGGTGACCGCGATCATCGGCGGCGCGGCGGCGCCGTTATCTTCCTCCGGCCGCGCCGGCTGCGCGGTCGCCGGACGCTGCTCTCATTGCGCCATGCGGGAGCGATGTTTGTATAGAAATAAAAAGAAACAGGGCTGATCCGGAATATCTCCACCCTGTTTCAATAAAATATATATTATCAATCTGCGCACGGTCGCTCCACAAATGACGACTTGCCAGCGGATGCTCCCATAAATCACTGAACAACCGCTATCAGTCAGATCCTGTCAAAAGCTGCGGCGGCGCGCCAATTGTTTTTTTATGTCCTCTTACTGGCGCTTCAGTTGTATGAATACATTTTAACGGTTCAAAAAATCACAAAATACACCCTGATTTTATCCATTATTGTTTTTTCGGCGAAAAGCAGGCGAAAAGTATGGCATTGAAAAAAGTATGTGATGGATGTAGAATGATAAACATGAACACTGGACGCCTCAAATACTCCCATAGAAAGGACGATCCATATTATGAAAATGAGCCGGCTGTTCGCGCCTACTTTGCGGGAAGCGCCCGCGGAAGCGGAGATCGCCAGTCATAAACTGCTGCTGCGCGCCGGGTTTATCCGCAGATCCACGGCGGGGATCTACACGTATTTGCCGCTGGGCTGGCGTGTTATCCGCAAAATAGAACAAATCGTGCGCGAGGAAATGAACGCCGCCGGCGGTCAGGAAATCATGCTGCCTGTGGTGCAGCCGGCTGAATTGTGGCAGGCCACGGGGCGCTGGGAGCTGTACGGGTCGGAGATGTTTCGCCTGCGAGACAGACATTCCCGGGAATTCTGCCTCGGCCCGACACATGAGGAAATCATCACGGAACTCGTCAAAGGCGACGTGCATTCCTATAAACAACTGCCGCTCCTCCTGTATCAGATCCAAAACAAGTACCGCGACGAGCGGCGGCCGCGGTTTGGCCTGATGCGGGGCCGGGAATTCATCATGATGGATCTGTATTCCTTTGACCGTTCGCCGGAAAGCGCCCGGGAAAGTTATGCCCGGATGTATACGGCCTATGAAGCGATCTTTCGCCGCTGCGGTCTTTCTTGCCGGGCGGTGGAGGCGGATGCCGGCGCTATAGGCGGCAGCGGCGGCACGCATGAGTTTATGGCTCTGGCCGAGGCCGGGGAAGCGGAAGTCGTATTCTGCCCGGACTGCGCTTACGCGGCTAACACGGAAAAAGCGGAATGCGCCCCGCCGCCCGAGGCCGTGCCGGCAGCGGACGCGGCCGAGGCCGCGCCGCCGCGGACCGAAGTCGCTACGCCCGGGGCGCGCACCATAGAAGAAGTCTCCGCCCTGCTCGGTCTTCCCCCGGAACGCTTCCTGAAAACCCTCGTTTACAAAGGCGACGGCCAATATCTGGTCGTCGTGCTGCGCGGCGACCGAACGGCGAACGAGGTGAAGATCAACAACTGCCTCGGCCCCTTCCGCGATTTGCGTCTGGCCGACGAGGACGATCTGGCGGCGCTATTGCCCTGCGGCGCCGGGTTTGCCGGCCCGGTCGGCTTGCCGGCGGCGCGTCTGGCTGTGGACAGCGAAGCCGCCGTTCCCGCCGCCTTTGTCTGCGGGGCGAACCGCCCGGACGCCCATTGGCGGGATGTCGTGCCCGGCCGGGATTTTCCGCTGCCCTTGACGGCGGATCTGCGTCTGGCGCGGGCCGGCGAGCCTTGCCCGCGCTGCGGCGCCGCTCTGGGCGGCGCGCGCGGCATAGAAGTCGGTCAGGTGTTCAATTTAGGGCAAAAATACAGCGAAGCGCTTTCCGCGCGCTTTCTGAATGAAGACGGAAAATCGCAGCCGTTTTATATGGGCTGTTACGGCATCGGCGTCAGCCGCGCCATGGCGGCGGCCGTTGAACAGCGCGGCGACGAGAGCGGCATCATCTGGCCGCCGGCCATCGCGCCTTATCACTGCGTGGTCGTCCCGGTCAATGAAAAAGACCCGACGGTGACGGCGGCAGCCATGACTCTGTATGACAAGCTGTGGGCCGCCGGCGTGGAAACGGTGCTGGACGACCGCCCCGAGCGTCTGGGCGTCAAGTTCAAGGACGCTGATTTGATCGGTTTTCCGCTTCGCCTGGTCGTCAGCGCCGCCGGCCTGGCTCAAGGGCAGATCGAGCTGAAGCGGCGCCGGACGGGCGATCTGGAATTTATTCCTTTGGCGGAAGCCGTCGCCCGGGTCCGTTTGATTCTAGAGGAAAACTGAGGCGATGGCCGTTAAAATTACCGAAGCCCCCTTTTTCCGGGCCCTGACGCCGGAAGCGCGGGAGCGCCTGAGCCCTTACGCGGAGGCGCTGTGGCTGGAACAAGTGGATCTTTTGGAGCGGGAAAACCGCGCCCGGATCTATTTGCGCGTCTCAGGCGCCGCGCCGCCGGCGGAACGGGAGTTTTGCGCCAAGATTTTGACCGCCGCCTGTCTGCCGGCCGCGGCGGAGATCATATGGCGCGAGCAGGCGGAGCAGGCGAAGTCGTCGGAGCAGCCGGAGACAGCGCCCGCTCCGGGTTCGCTGGCCGCGGTCCGGGATGAGTTCGCCCGGGAAGAAGAAAAATACGCCGAACAGCTGCGCCGCCAGCGGGCCAAGAGCGCGGCCAAACAAAAAGAGCTGGGCGCCGTGCTGACCGGCCGAGAGATCCGCTCTCCGGCCGCCCCGCTGCGGGAAATCACGGAGGAGGAGCGCTCGGTCGTCGCCGAGGGCTATATTTTCCAGATAGAGACGCGGGAGACCAAAACAGGGCGGCGCATCATCACCTGCGTCTTGAGCGACAACACGGATTCTCTCGCTGTAAAAATTTTCCTGGAGGAAAAAACTTCGACGCCGCCCCTGAGCGACGGCGAATGGTACCGGATGCGCGGCGAAGTGAAGACGGACATGTACACTCAGGAACTGACTCTGATGGCGAAAGACGTCACGGCCATCGCCCCGCCCGGTCTCCGGCGGGATCTGGCGGCGGAAAAACGGGTCGAGCTGCATCTCCATACGCAGATGTCCGATATGGACGGCGTGTCCGCGCCGGCGGCTCTGGTGCGCCGCGCCGCCGATTGGGGGCACGAGGCGGTCGCCATCACCGACCACGGCGTCGTGCAGGCTTTTCCGGAAGCGGCGGCGGTGGCCCGGGGCAAGATCAAGGTGATTTTCGGGATGGAGGGGTATCTGCTTGGCCAGCCGTTTACCCATTATACCGAGGGTATCATCAACGAAAAAATGCCAAATATTCACATAATCCTGTTGGCCCAAAACGCGGCCGGCCTGAAAAACCTATACCGGCTGGTGACGGATTCGCATCTGCGGTATTTTTACCGCCGCCCGCGCCTGCCGCGGGAAGTCTTGGCTGCTCACCGGGAAGGGCTCCTCCTCGGCTCGGCCTGCGAGGCGGGCGAGGTCTATCAGGCGGTGCTTCGCGGCGCGCCGGCGGAAGAACTGCGCGCCGTCGCCTCCTTTTATGATTACCTGGAAATACAGCCGGCGGCCAACAATAATTTTCTCATCCAAGGCGGGCGGGTGGCGGACGAAGAAGCCCTGCGCGATCTGAACCGCGCTATAGTGGCGCTGGGCGACGAACTGGGTCTCCCGGTCGTCGCCACCTGTGACGCGCATTTTCTCGATCCGGAGGACGAGGTTTACCGGCGGATCATCATGGCGGCCAAAGGGTTTGAGGACGCCGACAATCAGGCCCCGCTTTTTCTGCGCACCACGGAGGAAATGCTGGCGGAATTCGCCTATCTCGGCGAGGAGACCGCTTATCGCGTCGTGGTGACCAATCCCCGCGCCCTAGCCGCCCGGGTGGAGGAACTGCGGCCTTTTCCCGCCGAGCTGCACACCCCGCATATCCCCGAAGCCGCCGGCCATATCCGGGAGATGACCATGCAAACAGCCCGCGCCCTCTACGGCGACCCGCTCCCTCCCGTCGTGGCGGCGCGGCTGGAGAGAGAACTGCACGCGATCATAGACAGCGGTTACGCCGTTCTGTATTATATAGCGCATCTGCTGGTAAAAAAATCGAATGAGGACGGCTATATGGTGGGCTCGCGCGGTTCGGTCGGCTCCTCCCTCGTGGCCACTCTGACCGGGATCACGGAGGTAAACCCCTTGCCGCCGCATTACCGCTGCTCGGAGACAAGCTGTTCTTACACGGAATTCGTCACGGGCGGCGCGGGAGCCGGGGCGGATCTGCCGGACAAGGACTGCCCTCTCTGCGGCCGGGCGCTGGTCAAGGACGGACACGATATCCCCTTTGAGACTTTCCTCGGCTTTGAGGGGGAAAAAGCGCCGGATATCGACCTGAATTTTTCCGGCGATTATCAGGCCCGGGCCCATAAATTTGTCGAGGAAATTTTTGGCAGTGAAAACATCTTCCGGGCCGGAACGATTGCCACCGTGGCGGAGAAAACGGCGCACGGGTTTTGCAAAAAATACGCGGAAGAGCACGGGGAGATCATGAGAGCGGCGGAGCGGGAGCGGCTGGTCCGGGGCTGCGTCGGGGTTAAACGCACGACCGGCCAGCATCCCGGCGGGCTGATGGTTTTGCCGAAGGAAGCGGATATCTATGATTTTACCCCTTTGCAGCGTCCGGCCAACGACCAAAAGACGGAAATCGTCACGACGCATTTTGAATATAGTTATCTGCACGACAGTCTCGTCAAACTCGACCTGCTCGGGCATGACGACCCGACGGTCATCCGTTTGCTGGAGGATCTGACGGGGGTGGACGCGAAAACTATCCCGCTTGACGACGCGGAAACGCTGTCGCTTTTTTCCGGCACGGCGGCGCTCGGCGTGTCGTCGGAGGAGATCGGCTCGCTCACGGGGACGCTGGGCATCCCGGAATTCGGCACCGACCTCTCGCGGCAGATCCTGGCGGACATCAAACCGCGCAATTTTTCCCATCTCGTGCGTATTTCCGGTCTGTCGCACGGCACGGGCGTCTGGCGCGGCAACGCCCAGGATTTGGTGCGGGCGGGCACGGCGGGCATCGAGCAGATCATCGCCTGCCGGGACGATATCATGACTTATCTCATGAGTCGGGGGATGACGCCGCCTCTGGCGTTCGCCGTCATGGAGAGCGTGCGCAAAGGCAAAGGGGTGACGCCGGAATGGGAGAAGGCCGTTCGGGCCGTGGACGCGCCGCCCTGGTACGTCGATTCCTGCCGCAAGATAAAGTATATGTTCCCCAAGGCGCACGCCGTGGCCTATGTGACGATGGCCGTGCGCATCGCCTGGTTCAAGATCCATTTCCCCGAAGCGTTTTACGCCAGTTTTTTTACGGTGCGGGCCGACGAATTCGACGCCGATATAGCGGCGGCCGGGAAGGAAGCCTGCCAGGAGGCTTTGAAGGCGATAAAACAAAAAGAGCGCGACGCCTCGCAACGGGATAAAAATCTGTACACGATCCTGGAATTGGCGGCGGAGATGTACGCCCGCGGGGTCGCCCTGCGCCGGGTGGATATCAAAGAGTCGCACCCGACGAGTTTTCTCATCACGGATACGGGCATACTGCCGCCTTTTACCTCCCTGAAAGGGATCGGGGCGGCCGCGGCCCAGCAATTGGCTGATTTGCGCTCCGGCCGGGAAATATGTTCCGTCGAGGATTTTCAGCTGCGCGGCGTGGCTCAGCCGGTCATCGAAGCCCTGCGCCGGCACGGGTCTTTGGCCGGGTTGCCGGAAAGCAGACAGCTCACGTTATTATTTGAGTAATTGCCGCCGGCATTCCGAGTTTAAGTTTGCAGTTTACGCCACAGGGTCGTTCGGCTGATGCCCAAACGTCTGGCCGCTTCCGCTTTATTGCCGCCGGTCGCGGCCAGCATTTCCCGGATAACGCGGCGCTGCTCCGCGTCCATTAACCCGGCCGCCGGCGGCGCCGGAACCATCGGTCGCGGCGCGCCGGCGATGATGTTCGCGCTCTCGTCGCCCGGGTGGAGTACGCCGATAATGTCGGACGCGTCGATTGTTTGCTGCCAAAACTGCATGGCCAGCCGTTCCATAACATTGCGCAGCTCCCGTATATTGCCGGGCCAGGAATAAGTGAGCAGTATCTTTTCCGCATCGGCGCTGAGCGCCGGCGCAGAGCGGTTTCTTTTCGCGCAGAATCCGGCTAAAAAGTGATTGGCGATCGTTATGACATCCCTTCCGCGCTCACACAGAGGCGGTATATAAATGGTGAGCACGCTTAAACGGTAGTATAGGTCTTCCCGGAACTCCATTTCGGCGGCCATTTGACGCAAATTGCGGTGGGTGGCCGCTATCAGGCGCACGTCGACCGGGATCATGCTGCTGTCGCCCAGACGCATGACCTCTCCTTCTTCGATCACCCGCAACAGTTTGGATTGCAGCATCGGCGACATTTCGCCCACTTCGTCCAGAAAAAGCGTACCCTTATGCGCCATCTCAAACATACCGGCCCGGCCTTCCTTGCGCGCGCCGGTAAACGCCCCGCCCCTATACCCGAACAGTTCGCTCTCCAGCAAATTTTCCGGCAGAGCCGCGCAGTTCACGGAAACGAACGGTTCGCCCTTACGATGACTGGCGTTGTGGATGGCATGGGCGAATATCTCCTTGCCGGAGCCTGTCCGCCCATAAAGAAGCACGGTGGAATCGACCCAGGCGTATTCGCCGGCCAGATTGACGGCGTTCCGGATCGGGGCGCTGTCCCCGAGGATATGAGAAAAATCGTACTTGGCGGCAAATCCCCGCTGAGCGAGCTGCTCCCGCACCTTGCCCTCGATCTTTTTCAGCCTGTCCATTTCCTGGAATGTGGTGACCACGCCGTCTACTCTGCCGTCCACGATGATCGGCACGCGGTTGGCGATGGTTTTATAACTGCCGATATCCAGGATTTTGGCGATTTCCGCCTGCCCGGTGATCAACAGTTCATGGCAATGAGCCTTGGGGATCACCTCGGCGATATGTCTGCCTACGGCGTTTTTGGCTTCCCAGCCGGACAGCCTTTCGGCGGTTCGGTTAAAAACCGTGATCTTGCCTTCTTTATCCAGAGCGATGATCCCGTCATAGGTGAATTCCAAAATAGCCTTGAGCTGTTCGGCTTTGCGCCGTTCCAGTTTGCGCACCATATTCATGCGCCGGGCCTCGTTGACGGCGCTGCGAACGGCTTCGTAACCGGAGGTGATCACGACCGCGGCCAAGCCCTGCCGGCGGGCTTCATTTGCCATAGCCACTTTGCCGATCACCACGTCGACGCCGGCCTTGATCAGACAGCGGACGCCGCGGTCGATATCGTCCAAGTCGTTACTGCAATAATATTTGACCACCCGATCCCGCACCGAGGCGGCAAACGTCTCCAAATCAGCGTTGCCCGCCACTTCCTCCGTATCGATAAAACCGACGGTCCGGCCTATTTTTTTAGCTTCATAATAGGCTTTGATGATGTCATAACCGCTGATAGACACATCAACCAGCGGCATGGGAACGCCAGAATTTACGATCCGCCAGCTCGTCAGACCCCGGCTGATCAGAATATGGTATCCGTCATGTTCCGCCCGGGCGGCTTTTTGGACCGCGTCGTCCATGCGGGCGATCTCAATTTCGATGTCGTCGCTGCCGGCGCAGATTTCACCGGCGACCTGCATGATTTCCTGATGCGGCGCTAAAAAGAGGATATCAGCCATGCTCTTCCTCATTCACACAGTTCCCGCATGGTTGTTATGGCGTTCCAAGTCATATTTTTTCATTTTTTTCACCAGAGCCGACTGGCTCATTTTCAAGACGGCCGCCGCCTTGCGCGTACTCCCGGCGCTCGCGTACGTTTCCTCCAACAGACGGCGTTCCTCGCCGGCCAGATATGATTTCAAAGAACCCATCTTCTCCTTTTGCGCGGTCAGCAGCGGCCGGGCCATCTCTCTTAAAGCGTCCGCCGTTATATAGTCGTCGCGGCAGGTAACGACCAGCCTTTCCACAGTGTTTTCCAACTCGCGGACGTTGCCCGGCCAGTCGTACTCCAGAAATACTTTCATGACGTCGGGGGTTATCCATTTTTGATAACCGTAAGCGGTGTTGAACCTGGTAAGAAATTCCATCGTCAAAAGCGTGACGTCTTCCCTCCGCTCGCGCAGGGGCGGGATTCTGATCGGCACCACGTTCAGCCGGTAATACAGGTCTTCACGAAATTCCTTTTTCCGGACCATTTCCTGCAAATCCCGGTTTGTCGCGGCGATTATCCTGATATTGAGGGAAATGATGTCTTTGCCGCCTACCCGCATGATTTTTTTGTCCTGAATGACATGCAGCACTTTGGCCTGGAGTTCCAGCGGCAGTTCGCCGACTTCATCCAAAAAAAGCGTGCCGCCCTCGGCCAGTTCGAACAGGCCTTTTTTCCCTTTGCGCAGCGCGCCGGTGAAGGCGCCGGGCTCATAGCCGAAAAATTCGGATTCCAAAAGATTTACCGGCACCGCGCCGCAGTTGATTTTGAGGAAAGGCTTGCCGGCACGCGGACTCACCCGCTGGATCAACTGGGCGATCAATTCTTTGCCGACGCCCGACTCGCCTAACAGGAGCACGGTCGTATCCACATTGGCGACATAACAGGCCGTCTCGATCAGTTTTTGCATTTCGGCGTTTTTCGTGATGATGGCCGTCAGATTTTTCTGGGAACGCATATGATTCAATTCCCGTAGATAATGATCTTTCGTAACTTCGGCCTGCTCCAGTTTCTTTTTCAGATCGGATAATTCCGTAATATCCCGGACGGCGCTGATGACCTTGTCGAGATTGCCTTCACTGTCAAAAAGCGGGATGCCGGTGATCAGGAGTTCTTTGCCGTTGCGGACGTCGACCACGGTCGCGCGGGATTTCTTTTCGATGACGATTTCCGTGACCGACTTGTTCATATAACCCTGTTTGAGCAGAGTTTGCACATGCTTGCCCACAAACTCCCGCTCCACGACGCCGGTCATATTCTGATAGGCTTTATTGGCCCGGACGATGATCCCGTCCGCGCCGCCTACGACGATCCCGTCAGCGACGGATTCAAAGATCGCTTCCAGTTCCCGGTTCATCTCCTTTACATAGGGCAGTTCGTAGGAAAGGGCCTTAAAATTGGATATATTTTGAAATACGCCGACTGCGCCGGTGATGACGCCGTCCCGAAAAATCGGGCTGCGGTTGGATATCACGGCGACGTCGCCAAAAACCATCATCTGGTTTAGTTCCTGTTTTTGGGTGCGCAGGATTTCCGGCAGTCCCGTGGTGGGGATAACCTCAATTATTTTCTTGCCCAAAACCTCTTCGCGGTCGACATGAGCCATGTCCGCCGCTGATTTATTGAATATTCTGATTATACCACGGGCGTCAATCGCTACGACGCCGTTGTGCATAGAATCAAGTATCTCCTTCTCCCATAAAAACCCCGGATCATGTGGGTGATAACGCCCGTGTTCAGCGGTCATGGCGACCTCCTTTGCCGGATCGTCCTCTGTTAAAATAGTCTCAAAAGGTGTACCTTTTGACAGTTGTTGGTGATTTTCAGATTATCATAACTTCAGGCCAAAATCAATATGTTTTTGCGATTTTTTGATAAATTCACACCTTTGAATCCATATGTTTAT
>JAISAH010000110.1 GCA_031266805.1 Gracilibacteraceae bacterium | reverse complement strand
ATTTTTCACATACGCGGCACCACATTTCGCGGAATTTTTTCGTTTTCGGGCCAGGGACCCTTGGAAAGTCCGCATTGTTATACTAAAAAACCGTTTTTGCCGTCAAAGTCAAGTCAAAGCGGATGCGGCGGAAGGGCAATAGCCTGGCCAGATCCGTTTTGATCAGCATAGTCCATACCGACTGGCCCATAAGGTTATAGGCAAAATAAAGCGGTATATCCCGGGCGGCGATCGTTTGCGCGGCGTAACGGTAAATAAGCCGCAGGATAGCGGCGCGTCTCGTCCTCCGCGCGCGGATAGGGCGGGGTGAAATCTTTGTCGTTCAGCACAAACGAACCGCAGTTGACCGCGTCCCGTCCCGTAGGAACCGCGTTCAGGTGCAGGCGTTCATACATGGCGGGCAGGATATAGTCGTCGCTGTCCATGAATCCGATGTACTCGCTGGAAGCTGCCGCTATCCCGGCGTTCCTGGCCGCGGGCGCGCCGCCGTTTTTCTGGCGGATGACGCGAACGCGGTCGTCGCGCGCGGCATAATCGTCGCAGAGGGCAGAGGATGTATCCGTGGAACCGTCGTCCACGAGGATGAGTTCCAGGTCGCGCAAGGTCTGGGCCAGCACGCTGTCCACGGCCCGGGCCAGATAGGTTTCCGCGTTATAGACCGGCATGATCACGCTTACTTGCGGCATTGATCTGCTCACTCCCTTTTAGTCACTCGCCGGTCGTCTCCGCCCATTGCTCGCTGCCCCGCAAGAGGGTCGCCAGAGCTTGGTGAACCAGATCCCGCGTCTGCCGGGCCGCTTCGGACGCGGGATCCGCCTGACGGAGATAATCCAATCCTTCGTAAACAGTCGCGCTGAGATCCAGCATCCGGCGCAGCGGAGCGTCGGAGGCCGGCGGGGTCTGCTCCGGCTGCTTGTCAGGGTCGGCGTAAAAAACGATCTCTCCACTTGCATGCAACTGATGATTGCGCAAATAGAAGTCCTGTTCGGGGTTATAAGAATGAATCAGGCGCGGAATCACGCGCAGGTCATCCAATAAATGGTAAACGCAGATGGCGAGCTGAGGCCGGTCGCGGACAATATGCCCGCGCGCTCCCCGGAGGGCGGCGGATTCCGCCCCCTCGACGTCCATTTTCAGCAGTGAGATTTTCAGCGCCGGGTCGATGTCCTGATCTAAAGCGACCACCGGCACGGTTATATCAGCGCCAGAAAGAAGAGAGCCGTCCATTACCACATAATTCCCCACTGCCATTTGAAAACATTGCAGAGGAAGCGCGCCCGCTTTCTCTCCCACCGCCGCCTGACGGACCAGAACGCGTGGAAGACTTTGGACGCTTTGCCGCAGGGCGTGAAAAACGTCGGGCGTCGGTTCATAAGCGATAATATGCGCGTAGTCGGAGCCGTAGCGCCCGATAAAATTTACGACGGAGTCGCCGTCATAAGCGCCGCAATCGACGTACAGCGAGTTTTCTCTCTTGCGCAGTATGTTCCAGTCAAAATACTGGATCGGAGTATATGTTTTTTCCAGAAAAGCATGAGTGCTGAAAAAGCGGCCGAGCATGGCGTTCAGCAGAGTGTCCCGGGAATGCTGGTCGGCCAAAATGCCGTGCAGCCAGATATAATCGTCCAGATGTTCTTTGACTTCCGCCACCCATTGCCAGAGGAACGCAGGATGACGCGCAATCGGAACAGTGAGCTTTTTCGCCTCGCTGAGCAGTTCCGCCGGCGATTCGGCGGCTGCGTGCAGGCCGTCGTCCTGGGCCTCCGCCTGATGTTTGCGCATCAGCATGAAGGTGACGGCCAGTTCATCCGCGGTATGCCGGCGCAGGAGATCGCAGATAAAATTAAAATCCATCAGATCGGTGAAACGCACAGGGATAAAAGGTTTGTCGAACATATGTTTCCTCGTTGCAGCGTATGTAACAGTTTATCTAAAATGTTACATAATGCCCGAAACGCCCGGTTTGAGCGGGTCTTCCCCAGCGGCGGCGACGTGATTTTACCGTTCAGAAACAAAAAAATCAGGGCCTAAGCCCTGATAAACTAAGCAACGCGGCGGCAATGTAACATTTTAGATAAAACGTTACATTCGGGCGGCGGAAGGAGAGGCGTACAGTACAAATGGGGAGGGAAAACGGATTCCGGCATGAGGCCGGAATGACGGAGACGGCCCGTCTCTCAACTGTACCGACGATTCCCAAGAATGCCGCTGTTCCGGCAATCATATACTATTTCGGCAATTACAGAGAACACTTAAGGAGTCGGCGGAAACTTGTAAGCGACGCGGTTGGCGGAGCACACCGAGATGCACGCGGGCGAGGACGACGATGTCACGGGGGAATTTGAGGACTGCGAACCTGTCGATTGCCTGTAACGATCAGTTTCAGGATATTGGCGAGAAAAACGCTGCTACACAAAAACGCTGCCAGACTTGCTTAGGGCGCTGGGTTATGCTATCATGAGTGCCAGAGGAGGCGGGACAGTGACCAACACAAAGGCAGAAACACAAGAACTGAAGACGCTGTCGGTCGGTGTCGAAGACTTTGAGAAGTTGATCAGCTCTGGGTTTTACTATGTGGACAAGACGCTTTTCATCAAGGAGCTGCTGGACAACTGGTCCGATGTCAACCTGTTTCTCCGCCCCCGGCGTTTCGGCAAGACCCTGACCTTGAGTACCTTGCAATACTTCTTTGAGGATACAGGGGATGAAGAGAAGAACGCTGAGCGGCGAAAGCTTTTTACCGATTTGAATATCGCCGAGGCCGGACCGGAGTACACGGATTGGCAGACCTCACGGCCCGTCATTTCTCTCACCCTGAAGGATGTGAAAAAAAAGAACTATGCGCTGGCTTACGAGTCATTGGTTCAGGTAGTCGCGGCTGAATACCGCAAGCACAGCGCAATAACCGATCGACTGCCTGTTGATATGGCCGAGAAGTATAATGCTGTCATGGGTGAAAAAGGTTCCGAGAGTCACTACCAAAACTCCCTCTTTTTTCTCAGCGAATGTTTGTTTAAGGTCACCGGAAAAAAGAGCGTTATACTCATAGATGAGTATGATGCGCCCTTGGACGGGGCATGGCTGCAAGGATACTACAGCGACATGATAGATCTGATCCGGTCTCTGTTCTCAGCAGCGCTGAAAAGCAATGATAACCTGGAGTTTGCTGTGATCACGGGTTGTCTGCGGGTCAGTCGGGAGAGCGTTTTTACCGGTATGAATAACCTTAAGATATACTCCATCACGGCCAACCGCTTCGGCGACGGCTTCGGTTTTACCCAGACTGAGGTCGACGCCTTGCTTAGTTATTATGGTGAGGCTGCCCGAACGGAAAGTTTTCGCAAGTGGTACGATGGTTACAAGATTGGCGGCTATGCCGTTTATAACCCTTGGAGCGTCATCAATACTTTATCGGATTTCAAAGGCGGTCAACCCGGCGCAGATTTTGGCTCGCATTGGGCAAACACCAGTTCCAACGATATTGTGAAACGCCTGATCCTCCAAAGCGACGATGAGGCAAAGGAGGAAATGGAAACCTTGATGGCCGGCGGGGAGATCGAGAAAACGATCCGTGAGGATCTGACCTATAGTGACCTAGAGATAAGTGGGGACTATACCTGGAACTTCATGCTTTTTACCGGATATCTAACGATCACAGGCAGTCGGCAGGATCACGATGAGACGGTGTATACCCTTAAGATACCCAACACAGAAGTGCGGCGGATTTATGAACGTCAGGTCAAGGACTGGTTCAACGAGCGACTGAAGGGCGAGGACTTGACTCCCCTTTACGACGCCATCCTGCAAGGCGACGCCGATAAGATGAGCGGCGAGATCACAGAACTCTTGCTTGATACTATCAGTTACTACGACTACTCTGAGAACTATTATCACGGTTTCTTGGCCGGGATTCTCCGGGGCATGTCGGGGTACATCGTGAAATCAAACCGGGAGATCGGGCTGGGCCGCCCGGATCTGACCCTCTGTCCCAAGCGGCGGAAGAACCCCTATATCGTCTTTGAGTTCAAGAAAGCCAACGACTACGATACAATGGAGACGGCTTGCCAAGCAGCTTTGGCGCAGATCGACAAACAGCGCTATGCCATTGATGCGAAGAAGGAAGGCTGCACCGCCGTCTTGTACTACGGCATCGCGTTTCATAAGAAAGAGGCTTTGGTGGCAGCCAGTTTGACTCCAGCCGGCAGCAAGGGCGGCGTTATGTAAATATTTTACATAACGCCGCGGTGGACAATTGCCCCCCGCGTGATATACAATACAATACAATACAATACAATACAATGATGAGTGAGTTTGGAAGGAGTCGGGGAACGTCATGGAAACTTACAGCTTACGGGACGACCCGGACATTTACAGGCTGATTTTTGAAAACCAGCTGGACGCCGTCTCCGTGTTGGATCAAAATCTGAACTACGCGGCGGTAAATCCTTCGTTTTTGCAAATGACCGGTTTTTCGGAACAGGAAATCCTGGGCCGTAATCTAAACGACCTCAAAGGCGACGATTCTCAAGCGCCCGCCGTGCTGAAAACCAAGATCCCGGTGGACGGCGTCGGTCGCTCTTTTATGCTGCGTAAAAGGCAGCCCGGCGTGAGCAGCGACGATCCCTCGATCACTATCAACAAGCATTACACATATACCGCCATCGCCCCTATCCTGAAAGACGGCGAGGCAGTGGGCACTGTTGCTTCATTCAAGATCTTGGAGAACGTACGCCGCAGCATTGAAGAATATGACCGCAGTCTAAGGCAGATGAAGAACCAGCTGTCTTCCCTTCATTCGGCGCATCGCGGTTTCCGGGATATTATCGGGGAAAGCGACGAGATCCGGAAAACCATAGCTCTCGCTCAAAAAATCGCCTCTTCCGCAGCCAATGTGCTGTTGCTGGGCGAAAGCGGCACCGGCAAGGAGATATTCGCTCAGGCTGTCCATAACGCCAGCGGACGGGCCAGACAGCCTTTTGTGACTCTGAATTGCCCAGCGCTGCCGGAAACTTTGGTGGAGTCCGAACTGTTCGGCTACGAAGACGGGGCCTTTTCCGGCGCGGCCAAAGGCGGCAAGACCGGTCTTTTCAGCATAGCCGACAGCGGCACCATGTTTTTGGATGAGATCGGTGATTTGGCGCCGTCTCTCCAAGCCAAACTCCTGCGGGTGCTGGAAGACGGCCGGTTCATGCAGATCGGCGGTCGTAAGCCTATTTCCTCCAATGTCCGGATCATCTCCGCCACCAACCAGGACATCGAAGATAAGATCCAGAAGCGTCTATTCCGCGGAGATCTATTTTACCGTTTATGCGTCGTACCCATAGAGATTCCGCCCCTGCGCCGCCGAAAAGAGGATATCCCGATTTTGGCCCGCTATTTTTTGACGGTGTTTTCCGGAACGGGCCGGCATTTCTCCGGAGATTGTCTCGCCCACCTGCAAGACTACCCCTGGCCGGGCAATGTGCGCGAACTGCGCAATACGATCCAAGCCATGGTTCATATCACCGACTCCGTCGAACTCCGGCCGGAGCATCTGCCGGAACGTTTGTTCAGCGAATTGTCAGCCGATTCCGCTCCTCCGGTTTTGCGTGTGCCCGAACCCTCTCTCTCCATGTCCGCCCTGCAACGCCGCATCATCGCCGCCAAACTGAAAGAATACGGAGACGGCGGCCAAGCTAAGAAAAGGATTGCTGAAGAAATGGGCATTTCTCTTTCTACGCTTTACAATAAGATCCGGCGTTACAAAACGGAAGTTCAAAACATCGCCGAGACTGGAACTGAACGGGGATGATTCAGGCCTTTTCCGATTCGATGGCCAGTTCCTCCAGAGACTTGCCCCTTGTTTCTGTCCTGACGGTGAAAAGCGCCGCCAGAACCGCGATCACCGACGGGATCGTAAAGATCAGGATCGCCGTGGAAAAGCTGGCGCCGGCGCCGATGACGACACCGGCGATAAGCGGAGCCAGAAGACCGCCGAACTTGCTGAAGCTGTTGAACCAGGCTACGCCCGTGCTGCGGAACTCAGTCGGATAGCTCTCGGGCGCGAGCGGCTGTACGGCGGTGGTGGCGTAGTTAAAGAAGAAACTCGTCAGGAAGATCGTCGCGAAAATCAAAGCGAACGATCCCTGGATAAAAGCCAGAACCACGAACATAACCGCCGAAGCCGCGAAGCCAAGGACGATGTTATTCCGGCGGCCGAATTTTTCCGAGCCTCTGCCGGTGACGACATTGCCAAAGAACGAAGCGGTATTGTTGGATAAGCCCAGGATGTACGCCGCTGACAGCGCGTACCCTTTTTCCAGCATCAAGGACGGCAGCCAGGCCCCGATGCCGTAGATGATAAAAGCGCCGCAGAAATACATTATCCAAAGGCCGGCGGTGATCCGGATATAATTGCGGCTGAACAGGGCTTTGACCCCGACCGTCTTGGGTTTGGGCGGCAGGATGAGTACGTCCTCACTCAATTCCGTGCGCGTCCCTTTCGCCATTTTTTCCAGTTTATAAAGCACTTCCAGCGCTTCTTTTTTCTTGCCCACGCCGGCTAAATAGTAGGGCGACTCGTATACCGTAAAATGCAAGATGATCGCGTAAATGATCGGGAACCCGCCGATGAGATAGCCGATCCGCCATCCGTGGGTCGGAATGATAAAAGACCCCACCAAACCGCTGAAGATCGCGCCCAAAGCGATGAAGCACATACCGATGGTGACATAGACAGCCCTGTTTTTCGTGGGCGTGAATTCGGAGATCATCGTCAGAACCAGCGGTACGGTAGCGCCAACGCCGAGACCGCATATAACGCGAAGTACGGCGAATACGGAATAGCTATGGACAAAGTAGATTGGCAGGGTAGTGAGACCGTAAAGAAAGACCGAGACGGCCAAAGTTCTTTTGCGCCCGAATTTATCGGCGATGATGCCGGCAGCCGCGGCGCCGATCATGGCGCCCAGCAGGGAATAAGTCGTCAAACTACCGGTCTGTACCGCGTCCAGCCCCCACTCGACTCTCATCAACGGCATACTGTAGCTGATGATCATATTGTCATAATAATCAAAAAGATTGGCTATGCCCAGCAGGACGACCAGAGTTCTGGTAAATCTGTTCAACCCGAAAGAATCTATAATATCAGAAATGCTTCGCTTATTGACCATCTCCATTGTATTTTTCCCCTTTCTTTACAATAATTAACAATCAGTGCAAAACGTACCCTCCGTCATTGACTCTGGGCGTGACATCAAGCCTCGGCCAGTTCTTTCTCCGCGGCCAGCTGATCCATCGACTTACCTCGAGTGTCGGTTCTGACGGTGATAAACGCCGCGCCGATCCCGATCACGGACGGGACCGTAAAAATCAGTATCGCTGTCGAGAAGCTGGCCCCGGCGCCGATGACCACGCCGGCGACGAGCGGGGCCAGAAGAGCGCCGAATTTGCTGAAGCCATTAAACCAGGACACGCCCGTGCCGCGAAATTCCGTCGGATAACTCTCGGGCGCAAGCGGTTGCACGGCGGTGGTGGCGTAGTTGAAGGAAAAGCTGGTCAGGAAGATCGTCGCGAAAATCAAAATGAAAGATCCTTGGACATTGGCCAAAATAACAAACATCACGGCCGAAGCCGCAAAACCCAGCATTATATTGTTCCTGCGGCCAAAAACATCGGAGCCTTTGCCGGTGACAGCGTTGGAAAAGACGGAAGCGACGTTATTGGACAGGCCCAGGGCGTATGCCGCGGACATCGCGTAGCCTTTTTCCAGCATCAAAGACGGCAGCCAGGCGCCGATGCCGTAGATGATAAAAGCGCCGCAGAAATACATCATCCAAAGACCGACGGTGGTCTTGAGATAATTGCGGCTGAACAGAGCTCCGACTCCGACCTTCTTGGGTTTAGGCGGCAATACCAGTACGTCTTCGCTCAATTCCGTGCGCGTCCCTTTGCCTATTTTTTCCAAATGATAAAGCACTTCCAGCGCCTCTTTTTTCCTGCCTACACTGGCTAAATAGTATGGTGATTCATACATCGTAAAAGCCAGAATGACCGCCCAAATGATCGGCACCCCGCCGATGAGATAGCCGATCCGCCAACCGTAAGTCGGGATGATAAAAGCCCCGACCAAACCGGTGGTGGTTGCGCCTAAAGCGGTGAAACACATGGCAAAAGTGACAAAGATGGCCCTGCTTTTTGTGGGCGTGAATTCGGAGATCGTCGTCAGAACCTGCGGCAGACAGGCGCCGACGCCAAGACCGCATATGACGCGGAGTACGGCGAATATGGAATAGCTATGGACAAAATAAATAGGCAATGTCGTAATGCCGCAAATGAAGACCGCGGTGACCAAGGTTTTTTTGCGGCCGATCTTATCGGCGATGATTCCGGCGGAGGCGGCGCCGATCATAGCCCCCAGCAAGGAGTATGTCGTCAGACTGCCCGTCTGCAAGGCGTCCAGCCCCCATTCGCTTCTCATCTGCGACATGGTGTAGCTTATGATCATATTGTTATAAAAATAGAATACATTGGCTATACCGAGTAAGAGTAAAAGATTTTTAGAAAATTTACCGCCGACGGCGTCAATGATTTCGGAAATACCTTTTTTGTTGACTGCGTCCATTGCGTTTTCCGCCTTCCTTTTTTGTTTCGCAATCCGTCTTTTTTGATTCCGGGACGACTCCGGGACAAGCTCGGGACAAGCCCGGAGGCCCGGAAAGAGGGAACTTTTTACTCTTTAGGGTCTGTATGGAAATAAAGTGGTCAGTTGACGACGGAATTTCGTGTCCTGAGCAGGCGCCAGGTTCCGCTAATACTGGTTGTATTCGCGGAATCTGGCAACGCAGTCAGGGCGCGAAAGATCAAGTCAAATGGCTACGTTATTTTCATACAGTCCCTGATTTCGGGATAATGGGAACTAACAGGTAGGAATCGTAAATCCCTCCTGCGTAGATAATATGCCGGCCTTTATTGACCGTATTGTTGTCATGGCGGGCGTACACCTGATCGATCGGGTATTGATTGAAATCATGTCCCTGTATCGCGACGCAGAGCGTTTCCCCTTTTTCAAAACGGGTGCCGGAAGGCAGGATCTCAATGTTAAGGCACTCCACACTGCCCGGTTCCAGCTTTTGCTCTCGCTGATGAGCCAATATTGGCTGAAATTCCGTGGTCAACTCTTCCAGAAGTTCCCGGTGAGACGCTCTGATCCAGCCACAGGCCACAGGACCGTCGTCGTACTGCGCGTAATAGGCAAAACGCGTTTCTTCCCCGGCTTCGTTCAGTTTTTTGACGTTGAGGAAAATATCCATGTCGTCGGAACCGTCGGCTTGCATATAGACCTTCAGCTTCATATGGCCAATCAGATCCATGCTCTCTTCACATTTATAGCTGAAAGTAAGACAGTTGTTCGTCGAGCCTACGCCTAACGCGTTATAGGAGCATTGAGCCGGATTGAGGGGAGCTTCTTTATTCAAAGTGAGATCTTCGGCGTTAAGGTAAAATTTTGTATACTTGGTGCGGGCAATCGGCCACTCTTTCTCCGTTTGGGTAAAACCGACATAGTATTTTTGCCGCACTTCCAGATTGACCCGCGGCCAGTCAAGCACTTCATTGTCCACGCCTTTGAGGATATGGTCAAAAAACGCTGTCTGCCGCTTCAGGCTTGCTGGATCGTAATAATAAGCCCATTTTTTGCGACCGTGAACCTCCAGCCACTTGCGCTCCGAGGAAATCTTCTTAAATCCCTCCAAAGTCCCGCGCGTGTGAAGACCGTGATCCGACCAGCTGGCGACGACGTAGGCCGGAACCTTGATATCACCCAGCTGCGCCGCTTTCGACCGCCAATAGTCGTCGAAAAACGGATGCTCCTCCGACTCCTTCAATAAGTCTTCGATCCGCGTCGTGCTCTTACCCCAGCGATCATGCATATAAGGCCAGAAAGAAGACGGGATGCCGCCATGATATATGACTTCCCGGTATGTGTCCGACCAGCCCTCCCAAGGATTGATCGCGGCCAGATGCGGCGGGTTCAGGGCCGCGACACGCCATTGAGACACCGCCAAATAAGAAACCCCGGAAAGTCCGACTTTACCGCTGCTCCAAGGTTGCGTCCCCGCCCATTCGATCAGGTCGTACTCATCTTCCATCTCCTTGGGAGAGATATAAGTCGCGTTACCCTCCGAATGCCACATGCCGCGGATATCGGCGACGATTACGGCATAGCCCTTTGGTACCCACTGCACAGGATCGGGCGACTCAAAACAAGTGTATTTAGACAGGGAATCAAGATCCACCCCGCTGGTCGGATAGGCGCGGGATAAAAAGGCCGTTGTGGAAATGTGTTTTCCATAAGGGCTCCAGGCGATGAGCGGCGGCACTTTCAAGTTTTCGTCGGCCGGCCGGAACAGATCGACGTTGATCCGCGCTCCGTCACGCATCATGACTTGGACGTCACGCTCCACCAACATCCCGCCTTCGATATAGCGGCGGTAGTTTGGCGGACAGCCGCCAAAATCAAGCGGCGAATGGATGGGGTCCCGGAATCGATAGGTAAAAGCCATAGATACCACTCCTCGTAAATATATTTGCGGGGGTTTTTGTGCTGCTCCCGCATATGTTATAGATTGCATAAACCGTGCCATGACTCGCGTTATCGCCAAGCCGGCGTTTAAGGGGCATGCGGCAAAACAGGCCATTGCAAAAATTGCAAAATTATAATTTTTGCAATAATTTTATAATTTTGACAAAATAAATGCCGGCGTAGTATTTTTTGCCTTCGTCACCACTTTATTTCCATACAGTCCCTATGTAATGTAACGGGAAAGGATACTCCCTTTCCCCGCGATCCTTCAATCCTTAAGAGGTTCGCCCTCAAGGTATGACAGGTATAAATATTCCGGGTTTTCGTAGTACATACTGCACCTGTAATCGCTGATCTTGTCGCTTATCCACGAAGTATAAACGCTGACCAGAGCGTCGATCGGCGGCGAGCCGCTGCTTTCAGCGACGCTGACTATCAGGCGTTTGTAAACCTTGGCTATATCGAAAACCGTGGGAACATTGGGCACGCCCACGGTATTATCAAACCCGCCCGCGGCGAGGCCGCGTTTTTCCATCAAATCGGCGGCGGTATTCTCAATGGGCTCGCAGTGGTATACGTCCGCCAGCTCTAAATACCGGGCGAGAACGTCTTTGCCCAGCGCGGTCACGACGTCGGCGCGGCGGTTTTTGCTCGCCCTGCCGATATACTCGATCACGGAGCAGACGAAAAATAAATCGTTGTCCAGTTTCGGCTCTCTCCCTGATTCCCTCTCCGTCATCCTCTCACCTCACCTCATAACTTTCCGCATATTTCAGGCATTCCAGCGCGGGAGCCGCGCAAAACGCTATTTGATGCGTAGGATATTTGAATTTTGCCAGCACCCAAAACTGCTCGCGGGTCAGAACGCCGCCGACAAAATCGGCGATATAATTCCAAATCTGGTCGTTTGCCATCGCCCCTTCGACAACCGCGTAGTTATGCGGTTTGCCGCTCCGGCAAGCAACGATAAAATCAAGCCATTCGTCCGTCATTTCGGCAAAGGTCAGCGTGTTAAACCCGGTCTTTGGCGTATATTCGTACACGCTCACTATGGGCGTATCGAAGCGCTTCGCCCATTTGTCAGCCTGCGTCCGCAGTTCCGTGCAGTAGAACCCGCGCCCAAAATCTTTATTGTTCTTAGCGGCGCGGATTTCAGGTTTTTCTATCGCGCGATATCCGCCGTGATAGACTAGCATCTGTTTGCACCGCGCGCCAAAAGACGCTGGGCGAATTTTCGCGTATCGTCATAAGAATCGTGCAAACATTCTTCCAGAATATCCGCCGGCAAAACCCCGCAATGGCGCATCGCTTCCACAATGCCGCGTCGGCAATAGGAACATTCCCCGTCTCGGTAGACGCGGAGCAAGGCGGGAAGCGCGCCGGACGAGCGATGGCGGCGGTATATGTCGCGGATGGCCTGCTGAACGCCATGGGAAACGCCGGATTTTTTTACCGCTGCAAAAATTAGGGGATCGTCGCTTTTTTTGTAGTTTTTTTCCAGCAAGGCCAGCGCCGACAGATTCGCCCTGCTGGGTTTTGTCAGCAAAAATATGGCCAAATCGTGGATCCTTTTCTCCTTGACCCCTTTTAAGCAGTCTATGGCCGCCTCCGCCAGCAATTCGTTGTCTGACCGGGCGCAGTCCAGGAGCGGAGTGATATCCAGCGGAAACGACCGGCGCCGGAACATGTCCAGCAGCAGCGCCTTTACCGTTTCATCTTCTTCGCGCAGAGCGGCGCGGGCCAGTTCCGATATTTCAGTATCGGAGGCATTTGTGATAAACGAGCGCCGGAAGCCCACCGTTTTATAGTAGGGATATTCTCCCGTGGCCGCTTCCCGCACCGCTTGGATCAGGCCGCTGAGCGTCATCGTCTCCCGTCCGGGCTGGTATCGCGCGCGTGAATCGGCGCCGGCTTTCAGGGCGTCCGCCAGAGCCTTGACAGCGTCTGAGCGTCCGGAGGCTTTATTGATGAAAACGGCGACCCTTTTTTTACCAAATACGCCTTCCGCCCTGTCTGTAAACCAGTCGTCCCATATGGCGGGCTCGCCGGGATTACGCAAAAGGATCCCGCCGGCGTCCGCCGCGTATCGCTTGAACGCGGAAAACCCGTCTATGGCAAAAAGCTGAAACACCACCTCGTCCCACTGAAATCCCTCGTCTACGGACGAATTCCGGATAAAGCGGCCGTTTTTACCGGCAAAACAGTCGTATTTCACATGGAAAGCCTCTTTCGCCGCCTCGCTGCCGTCGCCGGCATAGCAGGAAAGTATCGCCGCCAGCTGGAGGAACAGCCTGTCCGGGCAGCGCGAAAGAAATCTGCCGATCAGGGGTTTTTCAAAAAAATCCTCGCCGCCCAGAGCGCGGATAGCCGTGTACAAATAATATCCCTTTGTGCCTTCCGACTGCCAGTCGTATGAAATATCGCGCAGACAACAGCGCAGCAAGGCGCTGCGGCGCGCCGCCTTATTTTCCGCGTTTTTCAATTCGACGACGGCGCTGCCTAAGCCGCGGCGCAAAGCCCGCGTGAATTCCCTGTCCGTCATCACCAATCAGTCTCTCCCTTGATATTTGATCGCGCCGAGGTAGTTATAGCCCTTGTCGCCGCGCCAAATATCCTTGTTGGCCAGCCGCACGGAATACTCCGGCAGACCGCGCAGATTTTCATAGTGATCCGGCAGCCACAGCGCGACCGCGTACTCGCCCGCCTGCATCCCCGCGGGAAATGAGACCGAAGCGTCCAGACGGCTGACGCCGCTCCGCCACGTGCGGACATCCACGTCCGTCAGCTCGACGTCGTAGCGGTTGACGCCGTTATCGAACACTATAAACAGCGGACGCGGCCTGACGACGCCCGCGTAGCCGTCGTTGCGGAGCGCCGCCCTGATCGTGAAAATATCCTCGCTCCCGGCGCCGGTCGTAAATTCCGCGCTCTCCAGGCGGAGCCTGTAGCCGAGTTTGCGGTCCAGGCGGGTGTAGGCGCTCTCGGCGGGATCGCCGCCGGCGGCGGGGAGGGCCGCGTTTTTCCAGAAGTCGAGATGTTTGACGTCATAGGCGCGGTTGATCAGAGTGAATTTTCTGGCGGCGGCCTCGCTCAGCGCCAATCGCGCCCCCGCGTCGATCGCCGCCGTATCGGCCAGCGGATCGTCTATGCCGAGGTCACGGTCATAGTAGGGCCACCAGCCCGCTTCGCCGGCCTGCAGGACGTCGCCGCCGCCGGACGTCTCGAGCCGGGCCGCCAGCGCCGCCACGTCTTTGACCTGATCGTATCTTTTGCCGCCGTTCCAATATGGGTAAAAAGCCTCCTCCCAGCCGCCGCCGCGCGTGTAACTCATGACATACGAAGCGAAGGCGTCGTCGTGCTGACCCAGCCGGTCAAACTGCGCCTGTGTCAGCGCCGCCGCGCCTTCGGGAGGATCCTGCGCCAGCGCCTTTATCTCCATGAGGTTTTCCGTGTAGCGAAGGAGAAGGGGTATGGTATCCGGCGTACAGTCCAGCCACTGCTTGACGAGCCGGTATCGCCGCGCGCCCTGCTCCGGGGAGTTCAGATCTGTCGTCGGCGCGTGGTTTTGGTATTCGGGGCGGTCTTCGCGCCGGTAGGATCTGTCGGCCGCCATGACGGTCCGGTCGTCGCCGTGCCACTCGCCCCACGGACCGAGGATCCCGGCGCAAAGACCCTCCACGATATCGGCGTTTTCGGCGATGACCGCCCCGATTTGCTCGATATGGCGCAAATAGTTCTTTTCCACGACCATCGGCGTCCAGTCGTCCGCGTATACCACGCGCAGGATGATTTTCATCCGCGCTTCCCGCACGACCCGCAGGGCTTTGGACAGCTCGGCCGGGAAGGACGGCGGCAGTTCGGGCGAGTCGATGTATTCGTTAAGGTAGATATTGGCGTCCAGCACCGTCACCCCGTCTTTACGCAGCGCGCGCAAGCGCTCAAGGTAACCGCCGCCGAAACGCCAGGCGTCATATTCCGGGTCGGTGAGCCACTCCGTGTATTCCTCATCGAAATACTGCGGATAAAGATAGTCAAACCCGCTGAAATTTTCAAAATAGCCCCGTCCGGGGTTGGCGATCACGCTTGTGGAATCCGGCGCATAAACGAAGGCCCGCGTCTCGCCTCCCGCCGAACCGGCGGCGGCAGACGGCAGCAACAAGGCGACCGCAATCAGGAGCGCCGCAGCCCTCCTAAAGATTCGGTAACTCCCCACTCTCAACTCCCCACTCCCCCCACTCTCAACTCTCCACTCTCAACTCCCCACTCGTCACTACCCCGCCGCCGGGAACGTCACCATAAAGGTGGTGCCGTCCGCGCCGGTCAGCACATTCAACGTGGCGTTGTTGCGCTGGACGATTTCATAGCAAACGTAAAGGCCAAGGCCCGTGCCGGTTTCCTTCGTGCTGAAAAAAGCCGTGCCAAGTTTTTCCAGATGTTCCTCCGCTATACCGTGCCCGTCGTCTTTGACCGCAAGAATGACTTTATTGTCTTTGCTGGAGGTTTTTATCTGCAAAATGCCGTTGGCCTCCATCGCCTCCAGCCCGTTGCGCATGAGGTTCAAAACGAGCTGGCGGATCTCGTTGGCGTTGACGAAAGTCGCGCAGGTGTCTTTAAGGCTGAACTTGATTATCTTGCCCTGATAGGCCGCGTCCGCTTCCAAGAGGGGCGCCATGCTGTAAATGATCGATTTCAGGGTTTGTTTTTCCTGTTTTACCTCCTTGGTGCGGCCGATGGTGATAAATTCGCCTAAAATGGCGTTGACGCGCTTCAATTCCTCGGACATTATGGAAAAATATTCCAGCTGCTTCTTGTCCCGCGTCTTTTTTTGCAGCATCTGCAAAAACCCGCCGATGGTCGTCATGGGGTTGCGCACCTCGTGGCTGATGACGGAGGCCAGTTCGGCAAAAGTGTTCAGGCGGTCGAGCCGGGACATCTCCAGTTTCTGTTTTTGCAAAGCCGTTATATCGCGGGCGACCACGGAAGCGCCCAGCAGGACGCCGTGCGAATCGCGGATGGGGGCTATAGTGATAAAAAGCGACACCAGTTCATGGTTTTTTCGCTGCCGCACGGTCTCATAACCGTAGCTCGCGCCCTGACGAATGAGCTGGATGACCGCGTCGATCTCCTCTTTTTGCCCGGGAAGGGCCAGGATCTCCACATTGCAGCCGATCGCTTCCTCCGCGGTATAACCAAAAATAGCGACCGCCGCCCTGTTCCAGCTGCGGATATGCCCGTCGGTATCCAGCGCGTATATCGCGTCCAGAGAGGCCTCGGCCACGGACAGCAGCTGCAGTTTTTCTTCCTCATATGTTTTTTGCCGCGTGATGTCCCGGGCCAGACAGTAGCAGCAGTCGGTGGCCGGATAAATATCGAGGGCAAAATTAAGCCAGGCGTTTTCCGCCCACAGGCATATTTCTCTGGTCAGGGGAGTCCGCCCGGAACAAAGGACGGCCAGATCATGGCGCAACCTCTCCTGGCTTTCCGGGTGAACATAGGATAAAAACGAGGCGGCGGGCGCCTTTTCCGTCGCCGGCAAAGAGAACACACGCTGGAAGGATTCGTTAGCCCAGAGAATGAGCCCCTCTTTGTCCGCGACAAACAAAGGCTCGGTCAGATCCCGCAAAAAGTCATTCACTTGCCGGCTCTGGTGGCGGAACTTGAACTCCTGCATGGCGCCCTCCGTAATCATTCGTAGACGTCCCATGATTCTATTATATTCTGCCATAAATACGGTAAGTACGCAAGATTTTTCGCTTTGGTTTTTCACTGATTTTATTGTCGGAGCAATGTCAGTGAGAAAAATCGTCTTGGGATCACGGGACAAGCCGGGGAATATTTTTCGCAGAAAAGGGAAAACATCTCCGGTTTAATGTGGTATACTATGGAAAACGGATCCCAAAAAATAATCCTGGGATGAGGAGGTGTCCGCGTGGATATTTTTGTCCGCGTCAAAGCCGCCGGCAAACGGCGGGACATGCTGGAAAAACAGGCCTGGACCATTCCCGGCGCCACGGATTCGCCGGAGAAGCTGATCGAGCACTTGGTGCGGGAGAACGTCCGGGCTTACAACGCCAAGGCGGTGGACGCGCCGCTCTTTCACTACCTGTCGCGGCAGGAGATGGAGGACGGGGAACATACGGGCAAGATCGGCTTCGGCAGCCACGTGAACGAGAAGGATCAGGATGAGGAAAAAGCGGTGCAAAACGCCCTGCAATCCTTTGCCGACGGCATCTACCGGGTTCTGGTCAACGAGGACGAGGCCCTGCCGGGCGCTCCCTTTACTTTGAAAGACGGCGATACCGTCACGTTTATCCGCCTGGTGATGCTGGCCGGGCGGCGCTTTTAGCAAAAAAAGGAGGCACAGATGGACAAGGACGCGATCATCGGCAAACTCCGGCAGCAGAAAGGCCGCGCCGGCGCGGTGGCCCAGGCGCTGGTCGCCTGCAAGGAAGGCGACTGGTATGAGCGGCGGGAAGCGCGGGAGACGCTGTCCCGGCTTTTGCTGCAAGGCTCGCCCCAAACGCTCGCCGCAGTATTCGATAACGGCCCCCGGGAACTTTTTACGGTCATTCACGGTAAACGCGCGGCGGACTGGGCGGGCGAGGCGGCCGGGCGGCTGAACCTCTACGTTCACTCTCCCTCCTCCTACCGCCGCTCATTCCGAACCAAAGAGGTAAAACCTTACATTGACCGCTTCATCAGCGTTTTGGATTCTATATTTTTCTCCTGGGAGGACTTCGATCTCGTCAAAGACCTGACTTCTCCCCCGGACGCCGACTCAGCGGGGCGAGCATGGCTCGGGACCATGGTGTACGGCGATTTTCTCGCCGCGCGGCTCGACGCCGGGGACAAGGAAGCCGCCGCCGCCGTGAAAGATATCATCTTGGGCGACAACAACACCAAACTCCTTTCCGACGCCATCATCAACGGCATCCTCAAAAGCGCTGACGAAGAGCTGCACCGGCTTTTGGAAGGGACGCTCCTGGCGGCGCGGCTGCAGGAGGGCCTGCGCCAGTCTATTCTGGAAAACGCCGACAACGGCCGGGTGGAAGCCTTCATCGGTCTGATGAAAGTCGTCCTGGACAACGACCTGCTCCGCTATTCCTCGGCGGTCAGGGCGCTCGACGTCTGGATGGGCCTCGGCGAAACATATGACGACAAGCGCGTGGCGGCCAAACTCCTGACGCTGGGCTATACGTATCTGACCGACGCGCAGGCTCTGGCGGCCGGCGCGGCCAGCGCGGACGTCACGGAGATCTACGCCGCGCTCTGGGCCGCGTCCGTCCGGGAGATGAACGTCGCCCTCACCTTGATCGACAAATTGCTGAACGGCGCTAAATACCAAAAATTGGTAGCGCTCTATTTTCTGGCCCAGACGGAAAACAGCGCCCTGCAATCCTTCGCCGCCGCCCGGCTTTTGGGCGAGACGGATCTGGACGTGCTTTCCCTCGTTTTTACCAATTACCTCACCGGCAGCTTCAGCAGATATCAGACGGCGGAGATCTTCGGCGTCAAATGCCGCGAGCATGAGATTTTGGCGGACGGCGCCGCGCGGGACCGGCAATTCGAAGCGCTGCTGGCCATGACTCCCCTCGTTCCGGCCAAGGGTTATCTGGCTCAGGGCAAACCCTTCCCCTGGCATGACCTCTCGCTCTCGCCGGGCGACCTGTTTTCGCGGATCCTCACCGTCGCCGGCTACGACTTTGACCCGAAAAAAACGGCCCGGCTCCTGGAGATCATGCCCGGAGCGGATCCGGACAACCGGGCCGCGTTTATCCGCTTTTTCCTGGCGGATCCCCGGGAGGCCAAAGGCCGGGCCTTCGTTTTCACCGCCTTAAACGATAAAAGCATGAGCGTCCGCACGCAGGCCCTGAGCACGGTCACGGAATTTTCCCAGCAAGCCGGTCTGGCCGCGGAGGAGGGAAAAGCCGTCGCCGCTCTGCTCGCCTTAAAAACCGGAGACATCCGGCAAAGCGCCGTCAAGATCCTGCTGGGCATGGGCGGGGAACGCCCGGTGGAGGCGGCGAAAGCCTTGCTGGCGGACAAAAACGAAAACATGCGTCTGGGCGGCCTCGATATGCTGACTCAGCTCGTAAAGACGGAAAAACTGGACCGCGCCGCGGCGACGGAGTTTTGCGCCCTCATGCCGAAGATGAGCGACAGAGAGCGGGTGCTGGTCGACTCTCTGGGGGCTGCGGAGGAAAAATACGGCCCGGCTAACGGTTTCGGCCTGTATGATCCCGCCTATATCCCCGATTTCCCCTTTCCCGCCGTGGATAAAAAACACCGGCTGGAGCAGATATTCGGCGCCCCGGGGCTTTTTGAAGGCCGCCACAAGGCGCGGATCACCAAAATTTTCGACGCCCTCTGCGAACTGATCAAAGCAAACCGGGACTACACCTACAAGATCTACAGCTACGACGGCGACAAGGAAACCGCGCTGGGCGGCCTGACCTGGCCCCGCGCCCGCGCCGAGGCGAATGACGACGAGAACCTCACGCCTTTTGAAAAATTCGTTTTGCCGGAGGTATGGCGCGGTTGGATCAAAGATAACGCCGTCACCTTCAGCGAGATCATTCTTTTCCGATTTATGGAATCAGTCGAGGACTACATGGACGTCTACGAACCGGATTACCGGGATGAGACGAACGCTGTCGTGGAAAAACTTTTCCGCGCCAAAGAAACAAACAAGCTCAATGTCTACTGCCATGGGCGGGAATACGGCGAGATGGCCAGACATATCATCCAAATTTTGGGAACAGAATACGCCGAGGACGAGCGTTTTGCCGCCCTTTACGGCGCTCTGGCCGATATCGCCGCCAAGGTCGCCGCGGAGGAGTGGAAGCGGCCCATTTATGAGGAAAACGATAGGAGTTACGGTTACGGCCGGAGAAAAGACTGTACCTTCGCCGATACCAAAGAAGTGACTTTTTTCATGAGCGAGCTGAGAAAAGCCGCCGGCACGGACGAGCATTTTCTGGCCTACACCGGCCTTTGTTTCACCTTGGGCCGCCTGTCGGATATGTTTTATGTGAATATGAATGACGTGGACGTGGCGCGGGCGGTGGAGGCGGGTATCGTCAAGATCGACGCCATGTACCGCACGGTGTTTTTGGGTAACGCCAACTGCATCCGCAACTACGCGGGGAAGATTCGCTGGGAAAGGACCAAAAAAATCGTCGAGCAGTACCCTGTTTTGAAGAAAACCGCCGACGAGGGGGCGGCGAGAGTGATTGAGATAGAGCTCAAGCGGGGGGACAGCGCCACCGAAGTCAGCGCTCTGGCCCTGGAGATAGGCTGGCACGAAGGGGCGGACACCTTTGCCCAGATCCTCGTGGCCATGGGTAAGGAAACTTTTGTCCGGGGCTATATCTACAGCAGCGGCGATCCGACGAAAAAAATCGTACTCTCCAGTTTGCTCAAGGCTTCGCGTCCCGGGCCGGAAGAAGGCGCCGCGGCGTTGCGGGAGGCTTTGGCCGGGAGGATCGCCGATAAACGCCTGATCGAGGCGGCCATGTACGCGCCCGCTTGGATCGGCCCTGTGAGCGATTATCTGGGCTGGCCGGGCCTGCAGAGCGCGGTCTGGTATTTTCACGCCCATGTCAACGACAGTTTTTCCGCGGAAAAAGAAACGGAAGTGGCGCGCTACAGCCCCATCACGCCGGAAGAATTCAACGACGGCGCCTTCGACGTGGCCTGGTTCAAGGACGCTCACGCCACTCTGGGCGAAGAACGGTTCGCCTTGGTCTACGACTGCGCCAAATATTTGACGGATGGAGCGAACCACCGCCGGGCCCAGCTTTTTGCCGACGCGGTGCTGGGGAAACTCGACACCGCCGCGCTGTGGCGGGAGATCCACGAAAAACGCAACAAGGACAAGCTCCTGAGTTACGCGCTGATTCCGCTGAAAAAAGGGAAAGAGCAGCAGGCGGCTATGGAACGCTATGAAAACATCCAGCTTTTTTTGAAGGAAAGCAAGACTTTTGGGGCCCAGCGCCGCGCCAGCGAAGGAAAAGCCTGCGCCATCGCTCTGGAAAACCTGGCCCGTAACGCCGGTTTTGCCAATACGCTGCGTTTTACCTGGCGCATGGAGATCCTGAAAGTCGAGAGTCTGGGGGACTATTTCACCGGTAAAACCATCGGCGAATACCAGGTGCGCGTAGCCGTGCGGGACGGGGGCGAGGCGGCCCTGATCTGCGAAAAGAACGGCAAGACGCTGGCTTCCGTCCCCGGGGCCCTGAAAAAAGATCCCTATGTCCTGGAGTGCAAGGAAAGCGTCACGGCCCTTAAGGCCCAGTACAGACGCGCCAGGGAAAATTTGGAACTCGTCATGGTCAACCGCGACGTCTTCCCCTTCGGGGAAATCAAGGCTTTGATGCAGCATCCGGTGGTGGCGCCTCTCCTGACCAAGCTGGTCTTTGTCACTTTGGACGAGGGCGGCGCCGCCGCGGCGTCCGGCCTGTACGCCGAATTGGCGGAGCGCTTGGGCGACGGCGCTCAGGTGCGTCTGGCCCATCCTTTCGACTTGTATACTTTGGGGACGTGGCGGGACTGCCAGCGTTACGCTTTTGAGCAGAAGCTGGTGCAGCCGTTCAAACAGATCTTCCGGGAGCTCTACCTGCTCAATGAGGACGAGCGGGAGGCGGGGACCGTTTCCCGCCGCTACGCCGGGCATCAGGTGCAGCCGAAAAAAACCGTGGCCCTCCTGAAAAGCCGCCTGTGGACCGTGGACTACGAGACGGGCCTGCAGCGGGTCTATTTCCGGGAAAACATCTATGTCAAACTGTACGCCGCCGCGGACTGGTTTTCTCCGGCGGACATCGAGGCTCCCACGCTGGAGACCGTGGAATTCTTTGACCGCAAGACCCATGAAGCGATCCCGCTGGAGAAGATCCCCCCGGTGATTTTTTCCGAGATCATGCGCGACATCGACCTGGTGGTGTCCGTGGCTCACGTCGGCGGCGTCGATCCGGAGGCCAGTCTCTCCACCGTGGAAATGCGGGCCGTCATCGTGGCGGAGCTTTTGCGGCTCCTGCACATCGAAAACGTCAGCGTCGAGGGCCGCCACGCGAAAATCACCGGCAAACTGGGCGAATACACCGTGCATCTGGGGAGCGCTCAGGTCCACAAAATGGGCCGCGGCGCGGTGAACATTCTGGCCGTGCCCAGCCAGCACCGAGGCCGGGTGTTCCTGCCCTTTGCCGACGACGACCCGCGCACGGCGGAAGTCATGTCCAAGATCATCCTCCTGGCCGAGGATAAGACGATCAAAGATCCGGCGATCCTAGCTCAGATCGGCTGAGAAGCGGCTTTTCTTGACCGGTACGGGCGGTAAGGAAACTGCAGGAAGCTGATTTGATCCGGTCGCTATTGATTTTTCAGGTCATTCGGCATATAATCAAACTCGTAAGTTGCAAACTCATCAGTTGCAAACTCATCAGTTTGATTGTCAGGGAGTGACTATTATGTTTATCGGCAGGGATGCGGAACTCAAAAGACTCAATGAAATGTATGCCAGCGACAAATTTGAGTGCGCGATTATTTATGGACGCAGACGCGTGGGGAAAACCACGCTCATCAAGGAATTCATCAAAGATAAAAAGGCGATTTACTTTGTCGCCCGCGAAGCTGACGGCGCGGTGAACCTGAACGTTTTTTCCGGCGACGTGTATTCCGTGACGGCCAGAGAGCTTGCTAAAAATGCCTTCTTTTCCGATTGGGAAAGAGCGTTCGATTACATCTATCAAATCTCAAAGGACAGCAGAGTCGTGCTGGCGATTGACGAATATCCTTTTCTCGCAGGAGGATACCGCCCTATTTCTTCGATCCTGCAGGCGCATATAGACGCGCGGTTTCAGGAGAGCAAGCTGTTCCTGATCCTTTGCGGGTCGAGCATGAGTTTCATGGAAAACCAGGTTCTTGGTTATAAAAGCCCGCTTTACGGCAGACGGACGGCGCAGTTCAAAATAACACCGTTTGGTTTCTTCGAAGCGCTGCCGTTTCTGGAGTCGTTCTCAAAAGAGGACAAGGCCGTTCTCTATGGCGTAACAGGCGGCGTTCCCGAATACCTGAATAAGATTAATTCCACGAAATCGGCGGCGGAAAACATCATCGATCTCTTTTTGACCGCTTCCGGCGCTCTGTTTGAGGAACCGTCGAACCTTTTGAAGCAGGAACTGCGTGAACCGGCCACCTACAACGGCATCATAGAAGCAATCGCGGACGGCGCTTCGCGTCTGAATGAAATCGCCACGAAATGCGGGATCGAGAGTAATAAATGCGCCAAATATCTCAATTCCCTTATGTCCCTTGGCATTGTGAAAAAGGAACTGCCTGTGACCGAAACGTCGTCAAAACGGAGCATTTACCTTTTAGACGATATGATGTTCCGCTTTTGGTATCGGTTCGTGTTCCCAAATATGAGCGGCATTGTGTCCAGCCTCGGCAGCGCTGTTTTCGATTCTGAGATAGCAACGGAACTGCCCGCGTATATGGGGCTGGTCTTTGAGGAAATCTGCAAGCAGTACCTGCTGGAGCAGGCCAAAAAGAACGCGCTCCCGTTCCTGCCCGGCAAAATCGGAAGATGGTGGGGGAACAATCCTCACGAAAAGCGGCAGGAGGAAATTGACGTGCTGACCTACCGCAAAGGCAGCGCCCTGTTCTGCGAATGCAAGTGGAGAAAAGCCCCGGTGGACGTGGATGTTCTTACGGCGCTTACTGAAAAAACACATTTGTTTCACTACGAAAAAGTATGGCTCTGGCTGTTTTCCAAAACAGGTTTCACCGCCAGACTCGTTTCCAGAGCAGACGAAGGGGGTAACGTTCGGCTTGTGCGGTTTGAGGATATGTTTTAGGAAAATAAAGTAAAGAGAGCGGCGAGTTAGTTGCACCACTCTCTTACAAACTTATCGTAGCCATCATTTGTTTCCATTAAGCTTGCGTCAAGCGGCGATGGTTCCATGATTGAGATAGCCGACACGCAGATCGGCAATATCGGCGGACAGCCGTACTGGCGTTGGTACGGTTTTACGAGCCGCGTCGAGTGGTGCGCCTGTTTCGTCAGTTGGTGCGCCGACCGGCTTGGGTATATCGACGCGGGCGCGCTGCCCCTGTTTTCCGCCTGCGAGGACGGCATACGCTGGTTCAAGGAACGCGGGCGATGGCGGGACGGCGGCTATACGCCCAGACCCGGCGACATCATCTTTTTTTTCGATTGGGAGGGCGACGGCGTTTCCGACCATGTGGGCATCGTGGAGCGCGACGAGGGCGAAACCGTGCGTACCATTGAGGGCAATTCGTCAGATTCCGTCGCGCGGAGAAGTTACGCGCTTAACAGCGTAAAAATAACGGGCTACGGATTGCCGGTTTACAACGCGCGATAATTCCAAGCTGTAGCGGAGCTTTACGCAGCGCGTTTCTTGCTTGGAGTTTCATTCGCCGTTGCCACCCTTTGTGTCCATCTTGCGAGTCAAGTCCTCAAGGCTTGCTTCCTGCAAGAATCTGTCAAAGTCAGAACTGAACAACCTGTCCTGTATGACACGGTATTTTTCAAACTCGCTCTCTGCGTGTATTCTCGCCTCCAACGCCGTTACTTTTCCCGCGTTGGTCAGCAGGTCTGTGCCTGCCGCTTGCAAGAACAGGTCAAGCCGGTTCTTCCAGTCGTCCTGTGACATCGGGATTTGCCTCGTCGCCTGAAACTCCGCAAACTCCAAATATGCCGTGACTATCCGTTCAAGTGATTGCATTTCCTGCTCACCAAGATAGTTCTTGGCGATAATTACATCAGACTTGCGGATTTTGCCTTTGGGCGCGGCTTCCCAAGTCGTCAACCCCATGTGAGTTTTTTCGGCGTCGGCACGTTCTGCGATTATCTCCGCTGCCGTATGGCCGTGAATGGCAAAATGCAATCGGTTCTGTACTATTTTGAAAAACAGAAGCGTGTCCCGACTTTTCGGGTCATAGTCGTAGGAAAGGGCGTAAATATCTGTTATCTTCTGGTAGAATTTCCGCTCGGACAGCCGGATTTCCCGTATATCTTCAAGTAACTGCTCAAAATAAGTCTGGGAAAAGATCTTATCGTTTTTCAGCCGCTCCTTGTCAAATACGTAGCCTTTCACCGCGAAGCCGGCGAGAACGTCCGCCGCCCATGCCCGGAAACGGATGGCTTTTTGGGAATTGACTTTGAAGCCTACCGCGATAATCGCTTGCAGATTGTAGTATTTGTAATTGTACGTTTTGCCGTTTGGAGCAACTGTTCGGAAATTCCGAACAGTTGCTGTTTCCTCCAACTCCCCGCTTACAAAGATGTTGGTCAAATGCTCTGAAACGGTGCTTTTTGATGTATCGTAAAGCGAACAGATAGACTTCTGCGTCAGCCATACGTTCTCATCAGCAACCAAGACATCAACGCCGTCGCCACCATTTTCCCTTGAGAATACAAGAAAGTCATTGGTGCTGTTGCGGATTTGGATTTTATCTTCTTTCTTCGTCATCATTATTACAGTTTCGCTACAGCAGGCCCTCCCGAATCATTAAACCGCTGTGACCCAAGCGTTTTGCAAAATACTTTGCGCGTTATCGTTATCTTCTGCCACGCCCTGTTCCCACGACATACCGTAGGTCGCTTCAAAACTCGCCATCGCCTGCACCAGAACGTTCACGTTAGCCTGCGCCAGAGTGTAACTGCCGGCCATAATGTTTTCGATCTGATAAGCGTTGCTAACAAAATGGTTCTTAACCGTAATTTGGTCGGTTCCATCTCCTATTTTGAGAATCAAGTCACTGCCGCTTTGCAGCAACAGCACATCTTCCGACGCGATTCCTTCGCCAAAGACAATTTTATCTGTGCCAACAATAGTGCTGTAATAACTGCCATTATCTGTTATAGTGTCCTGCCCGTCGCCGATATCAAACACATAGGTGTGGTTCCCCACGCCTCCTGTGATAGTGTCGTCACCTGTACCGCCATACACCGTGGTTGCCGCCGACCCCGTCGTTATGATGTCGTCTCCAGCGCCGCCGATGATAGTCTGACTGGCATAAAACTGATCGTTAATACTTCCGGTAAGAACGTCATCGCTCTCCGTTCCTGAAATGATGAAGTCATGACTGTACAGATATGCCGAATCCCAAACAGTTTCATCTTCTGAGAAAATAATTTGTTCAATTTGATAGAATACACTGGCAAAATGGTTCGTAACTGTTATCTGATCGCCGCTGCCGCCAATCCTCAGAATCAAGTCATTGCCGCTGCGCGCCAACAGCACATCCTCTGGCGCGATGCCTTCTCCCAGTATGATTTTATCAGTGCCGATGTTGCTGTTGTAACTACCACCATTATCTGTTATTGTATCCTGCCCGTCTCCGAGATTGAACACATAGGTATGGTTCCCCACACCACCTGTGATAGTATCGTCGCCTGTGCCGCCATACACCGTAGTTGTCGCCGAACCTGTCGTTATGGTGTCGTCTCCGGCGCCGCCGATGATAGTCTGACTGGCATAAAACTGATCGTTAATACTTCCGGTAAGAACGTCATCGCTCTCCGTTCCTGAAATGATGAAGTCGTGGCTGTACAGATATGCTGAATCCCAAACAGTTCCATCCTCAGAGAAAATAATTTGCTCAATTTGATAGAATACACTGGCAAAATGGTTCGTCACGGTTATCTGATCGCCGCTGCCGCCAATCTTCAAGATCAAGTCATTGCCGCTACGCGCCAACAACACATCCTCTGGTGCGATTCCTTCTCCCAGTATGATTTTATCAGTGCCGACATTGCTGTTGTAACTACCACCATTGTCTGTTATTATGTCCTGTCCGTCTCCGATATCAAACACATAAGTGTGATTCCCCACGCCACCTATGAGGGCGTCGTTTCCAGTTCCTCCAAAAACCGTACTCCCATTTCCCGCTGTTATGGTGTCGTCACCTATATCACCGAAAACAGTACTCCCAGCCCCTGCCGTTATGGTGTCGTCGCCTGTGTTCCCGAAAACAGTACTCCCCGCTCCCGCGGTTACTATATCATCTCCGCTGCCGGCGAAGATCAAGCCTGTTTCGCTTATTGTGTCGCTTCCCGAACTACCCAGATAGTACCCTCGATAAGGCATATACTCTTTTGCCGCCACAGTATCAACCAATACCTTGAATGCGCCTGACCGCGAAGAAAGTTCCGCTAAAAATTCTTCATATCCCGGTTGGGTGGACATTTGTTCCTGCAATACGGAAAGAAGTTTGTACACGCGGCTATATCCGTCATGCGGATCATAAGACAACTCGCTGTCAATGGCGCTCAACACCGTGTCCCATTGGATAAGATAGTAGCCGTCTTCATTCTGGGCAAACATGATCTCATCCAGCATCCACCGCATGTCGGTTTGCATGGACAATTCGTTGTACACATAAGTGCGAATCGACTCATAGGCGTCTTGCAAAAACGGCGCCGCTTCCGGTATCGGGTTCGCCCCTTCCACGCCCACAAACGGCTCGCCGGTGATTTTTTCCACCACGGCTAATTGCTTGGCGTCAATATTCGCGCCGCGGCTTCCTTCTGCAACATCACTCACGCCTGCCCAGAGTTCAATGATTTGATCAATCAGAGCATAACGCTCCGCCTCATTCAAGGCATACCTGAAATCGAATACCAAGTCAGACAGATCACCGGTCGTATCCATAGCCATCGCTTGATGCAGCGTATATACAATACCGGCGCTGCGCAAATCAGGCAATGATTTGTAATATTCCGGAATTTCAATGTCGATCTGCGGTATACTGTCGGTCGGATTCGCCTCCAACAGGTATTCGCCCATCTGCCCGGTGGTTCCGTCAGCCAGAGTGTAGCTCCCTGTGGCGGCTTCGACATTCCCGTTCTCCAGATTGACCGTGTGATAGTAAGGATTAAGGCCAATGGAGACAATGCCCAATTCCGCTAAACTGTGCAATTCTCCTTCTTCTGAAATCCCATTGCTGTTCTGATCCTGCCAGACCAGCAGTTCTGAGTAAACAGCGTCACTGGCGTCGATTACTCCGTCGTCATTATCGTCAAACGAACTGAGCGCGTCATAACCGTTTGGCGCGTACCCGCCGCCGTCAAGCGGCATTTGGTCGCTGATCAATTCAGATCCGTTGTCGATAATTCCGTTACCGTTTACATCCAGCGCCAACATGCCGTCACTGCCGCCGACCCAACCAGTGCGCTCCGCGAAACCATCGGCGTTCATATCGAAATAAGCTCCGTCATCCAACCCAGTTGTCTCTATGCCATCCCCGTTTAAATCTAAAACCAGCGGGTCAACATGTCTGCTTCTTCTGGCCGCTTCCGATTGTTCTTTATTGGCCTTGGTATGCTTGTGCGGCGTATAAGGCATATAATAGAGACCCACGTCCGGATCCCAAATATAGTTAGGCGGCGGTCCGGCACCATCAAACGGGTCTCCGATTTTGTTAAAATCATCCCAAAACTTGTTCCAGCCCTCCTTTATCATATCCCACAAGCTTTTTGGCGAAGGATCCTCGCTATCGCCAGAGTTAGTGTCACCGGGGCCGCCGCCTATGCCGCCACCGCCATCATCACCGCCACCTGAGCCAGGATTCCCACCTGAACCGCCACCGCTCTCATCACAATGGGAACATTCCCCTCGGCCATCTTTATAAGCATGATAGCATGTTGGGCCATTGTATTCAGGATGCAAAGGATCTTTATAGGCAGAATCTATATAATTACCAAATTGCAACTGGCCAAGAATAGTATTTAATTGACCTTCCGTGACAACATCTACCGCTATTCGCAAAAAAGACCCTAAAGTTTCACCCATAAAAGGGAATTCATTAAACATATAAGTGGTAAATCCTAATAAAGACTCTTGATTGGCAAGGGCGTCGAATATAGTATCAATAGTGATAGCTAACGCTACTGGCTTTCCTATCGCCGTACCAACCGCAATGAACATTTCAGACAAAAAACCAGTGAGATCCAAAAAAACCTTCAGTGCATCAAAACCGAAGTTTCCACTAGCAATCTTATCAAGCACCTCGGCTCCAACAAACTCTGGGTCTAAGGCTTGAATCTCCTTAATAGCGAAATTCAGTAACTCAGTGCTAAATGAGGCAATTGACGCGTAGTCCATAAAAGTATCCCCGAATTTACTGGATGGATTTCTTATTAATCCACCCAACCCTAGGCAAGCTTTCAAAAACCTGTTCGCAAGGGTCATGAATTCCTCTTTATATCTTTCGCCATATTTTGAACCAACTCCTACAATGAAATCCGAGTTAGACTCAGTTTGGCTATAAATTATATCAATATCCAGAGAATTTACCTGTGAAACATCTGTATAACAACAGAATTTTGCATTAAAAGCGTTGACTATATCACTAGATATAGGGATATTTCCGATGAGTGCATATTTTTTGTCAGCTGTTCTATAGTAATATGCTATTTGCCCGGTTTCCAAATTGTATAACCGCGCTATTTCTTTGCCTTCCTTTTGTTTTTTAATGATTTCTAGAGCAGTTTCCATTTGGCCTATAAGTCGGTTGTTGTTGTGCATCTTATGTCCTCCTAAATATATAATTTAAGTTTGAGAGTTTTGATTGTCTGCTATTTTTATGCGTTTCATCAGCTCTTCATCAACCGTCCATGAATCATCAGGAATAGGCACCCATCTATATACACGCGAATCCATTAAATTATAATGATATTTAAGCGCGCTTTCATCACTCCTTATCGCCTGCCAAAGCCAACCAGCCTCAAGATCGTAGTGAAAATCACCTTCCTCCGCTGTCTGTATCCAACTAAAAGAACTATAGGATTCATTGTCTGGATAAATTGTGAATGGGAATACATTCTGTTTATGACTTCCGTAATCAAACGCGGGAGCGTATGTGATCAAACTATTCCCTTCGCGCATGTATTGATACAGATCATCAAGATACATCTCCTCAAAAGCTGCGTCCATGTTTTTGACCAAAATTCCCAGCGACAGCAATCCGTCTTTTTCAACTATTTCGCTATAATAATCGCTTAACGTCTCCGGACTTACATCTTTTTCCATCAAAAAATAATAAGCCCCGGCATCTCTTAACACCCATTTTTTATGATATTCCGGCGTAGTGAGATATTTGACGGTATATAGACGGGCAGCTGTTTCCAAATCATCGGACAACGCGGCCAAATCCCTGTCTATTTCGGCTATGCGCCAGTCCGCGACTGCACGCGCCGTATCATTCGGAACGCCGTCCCAACCGCCGTCAATGGCATAAGCCCAAGCATTGCCTAAAGTTAACGTAAAATTAACGGCACTCCGCAGACTTGGCTCGTCGTAAATAGATTGAGCAACCTGAAGTATATACTGATCTGCAGTAAAACCAGCACTGTAACTTGAGTTTGTAAACGGACCGTATACATACAGCAAATCACTGAGCATCAGCGTCAGTTCGCCTCTCGTCGCCAGCGGGATTTCTTCAAAACCGCGTATCTGCTCATAGGTCAAATCGCCCCAATCAATGACAATTTCCGACGCCGCTGGCGCGCAAGCGGAGCAAATCAAGGTGAGAACTAACGACAAGAATAATAACAAAGAATTTCTTTGTACACTTTTCCTCTCGAATTGCATGTAATACCCCCCATGATCATCGGCAGTAAAGCAATCGGTTTCTATGGGCACTGAACAAGGAAGAACGCGGCGGATGATAGAGATTTTCTGGCTCTATCTCTATCGCGGTGGTAACACAGACTTTCCCGACCATGTTGCCATTGGATGTGCTATCAACATAAATTTCATCTATGTACCCGGCGATCTCATCCATGTCCGCTTCCAAATCAGTAATTTGGGCAAAGCTATTTGACGCGCCGACTTTCTCCATCTCGGAAACAAAAGAATCGCCAGCGTTTAACGCGGCAAGGGTGAATATGGCGAAAACTAAAATAATGACGGCTGATAAAGATAGCTTCAACACATGCACCCCCTGACACAATCCCTGATCACGTCGCATCAGATGTTTCAAGGTAATTATAAAACAATTCAGCCACCTTTGTCAAGCGAGAATATAGAAAAATATGTCAATAAATGTGATGATCTCCCATTCGCCGCCGAATTATGGCCCTACCGCACCTTTAACCCCTCGTCAAAATGCTCTACTATCGGCTCCAGGAAAAACTCTATCACCCGCCTCCTTCCCGTCACTACTTCCACCGTCCCTTCCATTCCCGGCGATATCAGCACGTCTTCTCCTTCCACGTTTATCGAGTCTTTGCTGAGCGATACCTTGATCTTGTACACCAAACCCCTCTGTTCATCAGCTATGGCGTCCGGGCTGACCTGAATGATCTCGCCCCGCACGGTGCCGTATTTCTGAAACGAAAAGGTGTCGAATTTTATCGCGGCCGTCTGCCCCACATGCACAAACCCGATGTCCTTGTTCGGCAGGGCGGCTTCTATTATGAGGTTCGTCCCTTCCGGCACTATGGTTATCACGGCCTGCGCCGGCGTGACCACCGCTCCGATCGTGCTGACGGCTATCGCCTGCACCGTCCCGTTCACGGGCGAGACCAGCGTTTCCTGTTTCCGCGCTTCCTCCACCCGCTGCAGATCCGCTTCAACGCTCGCTATCTGGGCGTTGTTCGCTACCATCACTTCCCGGACGTTTTTCTCGTTCTCGGTGTACAGGCTCAGATTGGCCGCTATGACCTGCTCCAGCGTTTCCCGCGCCTGAGCGTCTTTTATCTCCTGCGCCCCAATGTCCTGCTCGGCTCCCCTTATCTGCGCGGACAGGCTTTCTTCTTCCATTTTCAGCTGCCATTCTTCTGTGGCGAGTTCCGCTTCGCTTATCTCTTTCTGGGCTTTCAGCAAATTAAGCTCGTTCAGTTTGCTCTCCCACTCGGCTTTCGCTATGGCGCCGGTTTGCTGGAGTTCCAGGTAATCTCTTTCTTCCCGCGTCGCTATCTCGACCCGTGAACTCAGCATCAGGATCTCTTTTTCTTTCGGCGATTCGGCGGCGATCCTCACTTGAAGCAGCTCACTTTGCCGTGTGAGCGCGATCAGGTTTTCCCGGAGTTTGGCCAGATTGCTTTTTTCTATCTCCACTTGCTGGTCAGCCTGCCTGATCTGGGCGGCGTACTGCTCTCGCCGCGCCCGGAAGTCGTCCTGCATGGCTTTGATCTGCGCGTATACGTCCTGCTCATAAATCCCGGCTTCCTCAAGCGGCGCCCGGAGATCTTCCCCGGCCAGAAACGCGGCGAATAACTCGTTTTGCCGTGTCAGAGTCCGCGGCGGGATCGTCCGCCAGATACTCAATATACCTCTTATAGGCGGATATCTGCGCCGAGCGGGCGTCTCTGGCCGTATTGCCGTTCAGAAAAGCGTCCAGATAAACGTCTCTCGCCTTGGGCGCGGCCAAAGTATTCAGCGGGGTGACATCTGGGACACTGGTCAAACCCGTGTATTGCCTGATTTTCTCGTCAAGACCGCGCCGGCTGATCCGCAGTATGGATCTCTCCGCTCTGGCCGTGTCGAGGTCCGCCCTGACCCGCTCGATATCCAGATAAGTACTCAGCCCCTTTTCCTGCCGGGCCTCGACCTCAGTGAGCGTTTCCTCCAGTTCCTCGATCGCGGCTTCGTAATAGGCGTCCATATCCTCATGCGCAGGCAGGAGTGAATACTGCGCATAAAACTCATATTCCAGCAGCCGCTGTCGTTCGTCCAGCACCCGCGCGGCGCGTTCCGCGGAAAAAGCCGCGAGATCTCTTTGCAGACAGAGCGCGGCGTATTGGAGTTTTTGCGTAGTGAGGTCGGCCTTCGCCCGCTCTATTGCGGCTTTGACACTGAGCTGCCCGGCTGTGTTGCCTTTTTCCGTGTAATCGGCGTAGATATCCAGCATCTCGTCTATGTAACCGACGATCTCCGCGGCGAAAAAATGAGCATAGTCAGACAGGTGAAACGCCGGGCGGAAGCGGTGTGGCGCGTCCTGATCGCCTTCCGCAAGGCGGTAAATTTACCATGATTTTACCAGGATTATACATTTTCACCCCACTTGACATATCAAACAATACACTTATACTATAATATATTTAACTAACTAACAAACAATCGTTAGTCAAGTGCGGATCCCCCTTGCTCTGTAGTTTGTTGCTCTTCCTGTATACCATGTTTTACGGGGTGAGTAAGCGGGCTGATGACTATACCCAAGCTTCATAAACTATTTGTGACAGCGTTCGCGCCGTCATGGAATAGGAGGATCAAGCGTGTGCTGAATGTGTTGAATTACAAACTTCCTGGCAGATGGATGGCGTTGGGGCTGGCCGCCCTTATCCTGCTTATTGCCGGATTGACGGCAAATCGCGGCGAAATTGAAGTCAGAGAAGATTATTTCGGCGATGAGCATTATATAAATTCCACGATGACGTTTTACCGTAACAATAAACTCTTGGAAAATATTGATCTGGGGGCGGAGAGAGATCTGGTCAAGACCGGTCGAAAAAATTTGCTAACCTCTCTTTGATGTGGTATAATTCCGGCAGTGGATTTTTTGCAAAATACACACGCGGAAGGACCGGCGCCCGGTTCCCTCTCAGGGCGGCCGCCGGAGCGATGTCCGCGGCGGAAAAAAACAGGAAAGGGGGTGTTACAATGGCTGTTGTTTCTATGAAACAATTATTGGAGGCCGGCGTACACTTCGGGCATCAAACAAGGCGCTGGAACCCCAAAATGGCTCGCTACATTTTTACGGAGCGGAACGGCATCTACATCATTGATCTGCAAAAAACCGTGAAAAAAGTGGACGAAGCCTACAATTTTGTGCGCGATCTGGCCCAGGCGGGCGGCAGCATCCTTTTTGTCGGCACCAAAAACAGGCGCAGGAAACCGTCAAAGAAGAGGCGGACCGTTGCGGCATGTTTTACGTCAACGAGCGCTGGCTCGGCGGGATGCTGACTAACTTCCAGACCATCCAGAAACGCGTGGACCGTTTGCGTGAATTGGAAAAAATGGAAGAAGGCGGCGTTTTTGAGGTGCTGCCCAAAAAAGAGGTGGCCTCGCTCAAGCATGAGATGGGAAAACTGGAACGTTTTCTCGGCGGCATCAAAGATATGAAAAAACTGCCCAGCGCGGTGTTCGTCGTCGATCCGCGCAAAGAACGCATCGCTGTGGCGGAAGCTCGCAAGCTGAATATTCCGCTCATCGGGATCGTCGACACGAACTGCGACCCGGATGAGATCGACGTGGTCATCCCGGCCAACGACGACGCGATCAAATCAGTCAAGCTCCTGACCGGGCGCATGGCTGACGCGGTAGTCGAAGGCCTGCAGGGCGGGTTGGACGATCAGCCGGAAGACGCGGAGGCCGATTAATTTCGGAGGAAAATTGGGAGGAAAATTATGGCTGAAATCAGCGCCGCCCAGGTCAAAGAACTGCGGGAGAGAACCGGCGCCGGTATGCTGGACTGCAAGAAAGCCCTCGTCCAATGTGACGGCGATATAGACAAAGCAATCGACGCCCTGAGGGAAAAGGGTCTGGCCGCCGCGGCGAAAAGAGAAGGCCGCGTGGCGGCGGAAGGTTTGGTGGAATCCTATATCCACGGCGGCGGCCGCATCGGCGTCCTGGTGGAGGTAAACTGCGAGACGGATTTTGTCGCCCGCAGTGAGGATTATCACCGTTTCGTCCGCGATATCGCCATGCAGATAGCCGCCGCCCGGCCGGAATATGTGACTACGAGTGACATACCGGCCGAGATCCTGGAGCACGAGCGGGAAATACTGCGGGCGCAGGCCCTGAATGAGGGGAAACCGGCCCAAATCGCGGAAAAAATGATCGAAGGCCGCATCGGCAAGTTTTACAAAGAAGTTTGCCTGATGGAACAGCCTTTTGTCAAAGATCCGGACAAAACCATCAAAGAGATACTGCTCGACCAAATCGCCAAGGTAGGCGAAAAAATCTCCATTCGCCGTTTTGCCCGTTTTGAGCTGGGCGAGGGCATCGAGAAAAAACAGAGCAATTTCGCGGATGAGGTAATGAGAGAAATCGAACGCTGACCGGCGAAAAGAGAACACGTCAAGTGTTCTTTTTTCATGGCGCGGAAAAATTAAATCAGTACTTCCGAGAGGAAAACCTTTTTTAGTGTTGAAATAAAACAGATGCCGGAGGCGGGTATGAAAGAAGCGCGTTACAGGCGGATTATCCTTAAAATCAGCGGCGAGGCGCTGGCCGGCGAGGAAGGATACGGGATCTCACCGCAGACGGTGAAGACCGTGGCCGCTCAGGTGAAGGACATACGCCAATTGGGCGTGGAAATCGGCATGGTCGTGGGCGGCGGCAATCTGTGGCGCGGCGTGACCGGCAGCGCGATGGGGATGGACCGGGCGACGGCCGACCATATGGGGATGCTGGCCACGGTGATGAACGCGCTGGCCCTCCAGGACGCGCTCGAGCAGGAAGGCGTGTACACCCGGGTCCTTTCCGCCATCGAAATGCGCCAGATCGCCGAGCATTATATCCGGCGGCGCGCCATCAGGCATATGGAAAAAGGCCGGGTCGTCATCTTCGCCGCCGGCACCGGCAATCCTTTTTTTTCCACAGACACGGCGGCGGCTCTCCGCGCGGCGGAAACAGAAGCGGAAGTCATTTTGATGGCCAAGATGGTGGACGGCGTTTACGACGACGATCCGCACCGCAATCCGGCCGCCTCCAAGTTTGAGCGCCTGACTTATTTTGACATCCTGAACCGCGGTCTGGGCGTCATGGATTCCACCGCCGCTTCGCTCTGCATGGACAACAACATACCACTCATCGTTTTTGACCTGAACCAAACCGGCAATATCCTCAAAGCTGTGCAGGGACAGATGATAGGCACATATGTAGGGAGGGATTAACGTGGATTTGGAGGACATCGTTCGCGTCACCGAAGAAAAAATGAAAAAGACCCTGGATATCCTGAGCAAGGATCTGCGCGCGGTACGGGCCGGACTGGCTTCCCCCGGCATGTTGGACAAAATAACGGCGGACTACTACGGCACGCAGACCCAGATCAGCCAGATGGCTAATATCGCGGTAGCCGACCCGCGCACTCTGACGATCCAGCCCTGGGACAAGACGGCGATCGCCGCCGTGGAAAAAGCGATCCTGAAATCGGACCTCGGCATCACGCCGGCCAATGACGGCGCGGTCATCCGGCTGGTCGTCCCCCAGCTGACGGCGGAGCGCCGGCAGGAGATCGTGAAATCGGTGAAAAAACGGGCGGAGGAAGCGCGCGTCTCCCTGCGCAACATTCGCCGCGACGGGCTGGAGGATATCCGGAAAACCGAAAAAGAAAAGCTCTGTTCGGAGGACGAGGCGAAAAAAAATCAGGACCGCGTCCAGAAACTGACGGATAAGTATATCAAAGATGTGGATTCCGCGCTGGAAACCAAGGAAAAAGAGATCATCGCGGTGTGACGATGGAACTGCTGACAGACCCGCGGCATGTGGCGATCATCATGGACGGCAACGGCCGGTGGGCCGAGCGGCGCGGGCTGCCGCGCAGTTTTGGCCATCGGGCCGGCGTGGAAGCCCTGCGGCGGGTGGTGCGGCACAGCGCGGATCTGGGGATCCGCTATCTAACAGTATATGCCTTTTCTACCGAAAATTGGAAAAGACCGCGCCGCGAAGTCAATTTTCTCTTTGGGCTGTTGCGCGAGTATTTTCAAAAGACCGTCGAGGAACTGCACGCCATGCGAGTGCGCATACGCATAATCGGGGATATGGCGCCTTTCCCCGCCGACGTGCGGGAACTGGCGGCGCAGGCCGGCCTACGGACGCGCGAAAATGACGGCCTCCGTTTGCAGATAGCCCTGAATTACGGCGGCCGGGCCGAGATCGTCAAAGCGGCGCGGGCTCTGGCGGAGGAGGCGCGGGCGGGTACTTTCGCAGCCGCTGAGATCGACGAAGACCGTTTTGCCCTCTATCTCCATACCGCCGGCCTGCCTGATCCGGAGCTGGTGATCCGCACTTCCGGCGAGTCGCGTCTCAGCAATTTTTTGCTCTGGCAAACGGCTTACGCCGAGCTGGTCGTCACCGATCTCTGCTGGCCGGATTTTGACGAAGCCGCTCTGGAAAACGCCCTGACGGAATACCGGCGCCGGGATCGCCGCTTTGGCTCTGTGCGGAGGAAAAAATGATGATCATCCGTGTCCTCAGCGCCCTCGTTTTAGCGCCTTTGTTTCTTTTCCTCATATACCTCGGCGGGAAATACCTGGCGACGGCTATCGCGCTACTCTCCCTCCTCGCGCTGAGAGAATACTTTAACATCGGTCGCAAAGCCGGGTGGCTGCGGGAGGAGATATGGCCTTCCGTGCTATGCGCCGCGTGGCTCGCGCTGTTCTGGCTGGATTTTCAAAGCTGGCTCCTGCCGGCTCTTTATTTTTGTTTTTTCCTGCTCATGGCCCGCTACGTCCTGGTGTTCCCCGCCGTTTCCTTCCTGGAGATCATCTTCCAGATCTCCGCTTTCTTCTATCCGGTCATTTTTTTTACATATCTGCAGCGGCTGCGGGACCTGCCCGACGGCTTCACTTGGTGTCTTTTCGCGGTTTTGACCGTATGGCTGACGGACAGCGCCGCTTTTTTCATCGGTTCGGCCTTTGGCCGGCATAAACTGGCCCCCCGCGTCAGCCCGAATAAATCCGTCGAGGGCTCGGCGGCCGGTCTGATCGTCGCCGTCGCTTTCGGCGGCGCTTTCGCTTTCTTCACCCAACTGGCCCCGCTTTGGCTCGCCGCTCCGCTCGCCTTGGCCATCAGCGTCACCGCCCAACTGGGCGACCTGTTCGAGTCGGCGCTGAAACGCGCGGCGGCGATCAAGGATTCCGGCCGGGTCATCCCCGGGCATGGCGGCATACTCGACCGTTTCGACAGTTTTCTCCTCGCCGTGCCGCTGGTTTACTACACGCTTTTCGTCTATTTCGGCAATTAATGGCATAATACTCGGGATTCCCTAAAGAAACCATTTCTTCGGCCGATAAGTAAAACAAGGATAAAACGATTTGGAGAGATTTGAATGCGGCAGTTAGTTATCAGCGACGAATCCGCCTGTGTCGGCTGCAACAAATGCGTGCGCGAGTGCCCGATGGAAGGCGCCAGTCTCACATATACGAATAACGGTCACATAAAAGTCAAGGTAAACGAGAACAGATGCATCGCCTGCGGCGCCTGCATCCGCGCGTGCCGGCATCAGGCGCGGGATTACATGGACGACACCGAGCGGTTTTTGCGCGACCTCAAAAGCGGAGTCCCCATCTCGCTGTTCGCCGCGCCGGCTGTGCGCGTCGGCGGGCTGGACGGCGGCAGGGTGTTCGCCTGGCTGCGGAAAATGGGCGTCAAAAAAATATACGACGTCTCTCTGGGCGCCGATATTTGCATATGGGCGCATATCCGCTTTATTCAGCGAGAAAAGCCCAAATCCCTCATCACCCAGCCTTGCCCCGCTATTGTAAATTACATACTGCTTTACGAGCGCGACTTGATCAAATACTTGTCGCCGGTGCAAAGCCCCATGCTTTGCACAGCAGTTTACATGAAAAAATACCGCGGCGTCACCGACGGGATAGCGGCGCTTTCCCCTTGCATAGCGAAATCACACGAGTTTGAGGATACCCGTTATATAAACTACAACGTGACGTTAAAGAAATTATACGAATACATAACGAGTCACAACATCCAGCTGCCGGAGGAACCGGTGGGTTTTGACCATGAAGAAGCGGCGTTGGGGCGTCTTTTTTCCATGCCCGGCGGGTTGAAGGAAAATATTGAGTTTTATTTGGGCAAACAGCTGCGCATCGATCAGGCCGAGGGCCAGGAAATCGTCTACGACGCGCTTAAATTGTTCGCTGGGCAGCGTGAGAGCGATCTGCCCGCGCTGTTCGACGTTTTGAACTGTCCGGAAGGCTGCAATATCGGGACGGGCTGTTTTCACGGTTCCAACCGATTTGAAGTGGGCGCCGTTATGGATAAAAACCGCCGGACCGTGCTGTCCGGCCCCGACAGAGCGCAGTGCGACGCGCTTCACCAAAAATTTGACGAGATGTTTCGTCTGGACGACTTTTTGCGCCGGTACACGCCGAAAAACGCCGCGGAGAGCAGAGTGAGCGATGAGCAAATCGAAAAAGCGTTTGTCGCCCTAGGCAAGCTGACCGACGAGAAAAAAACCTTCGACTGCGGGGCGTGCGGGTCTGAATCCTGTTACGATATGGCGCGCCGGATCGCCCGCGGTTTTGATATACCGAGCAATTGCGTTCAGAATGAAAAAGACGTTATCGAATTGGATCACGAGCGGATCGTCAATCTGTCGAACGTCAATCTGGATAATATAGATAAAATTTTGAATGATATTTCCAGTATCAGCGGTTTGTCAAATGAAATCGTCGCCTCCATCGGCAGCGTCACCGAAGCGATAGGGCAATTCGGTAAAATGTCCAAAGAAATCACCTCTATTTCTCAGCAAATCAATATCCTTTCCTTAAACGCCTCTATCGAAGCCGCCAGAGCGGGCGCGCACGGAAAAGCCTTCGCGGTGGTGGCCCAGGAGGTAAAGGCTCTTGCCAATAAATCCCAGCAGACGGTCTCGCAAACAGGCCGGATTTCAGGCGCGGCGGCCGGATCCATCGCGGCGATCAACGCTAAAATAACCAATATATCCGCGGCCATTGATCAGGCGCATACGGAAATATCCGATATTTATAACGCCACCCAGGATACGTTGAAGGATTTTAGCGCTTAGGTTGAAGCAGATTCTCCCGTCATTCCGGGCTTGTCCCGGAATCCAAGAATTGTCATTTGATGACAAGGGCAAAAAAGGAGACGCATAAAATGGCAAAAAAAAGAAAAACGCTCCCCAAGGATTTCCGCGAACTGCTGGACGCCGGCGATATCGAGGCGCTGAAAGCGGTTTATGCCAAATGCGAGATCGGCGCTTACGACAGCGGTTACAGCCTGCGTACGGCCCTTCACAATTATGAGGTCCCCGATGAATTTGTGCGATGGCTTGTCGAGCAGGGCCTTGACATTAATACCAAGGATTACTACGACAGAACGCCGCTGTTTTATCAAATGCAGCGCGGGAATCTGGCGCTGTTCCTCGAACTCGGCGCGGATGTGAACGCCAAAGCGCGGTACGGCGATACGCCCCTGCATTTTGCCGCGGACTACGGGACCGCGGATTCCGTGCGGCTTCTGCTGGAGCGCGGCGCGGATCTGGAGGCTGAGGACGACACCGGGCAAACGCCGCTCGCCTATTGCCTGGCCCGCTGCAGCAACAGCGCGATTGCCAAAATCGCCGAAACAGCGGAGGCCCTATTGAGCGCGGGCGCGAAGGTCACGCCGGGTATGACGGAAAGCGTTCTGCGCGTCGGCAAGAATTTTGAGTTTCACCGGGAGAATTTCAACAAGGATTATCTCGCCGCGACCGAAGCCGGACTGGCAAAGCTCTACGCGCTGCTTAGCATGGAACCCGTCGCCCGGCGGCGCTCGCATGACGGCGTTTCCCCCATTACCGCCTCCGCGCAGGGATGGCGGGAGCAGCATCAGGAGCTTTGGGAGTTTCTCGTCCCCTCGCGGGGCGCGGCCAAAACGGTACAGGGCGAGGTCGTCCGCATCACCGGGCGGGTCGCGGATGAATTATACCGAAACGGCGGCGCGAACTGGAACGCGGATTACCGCAAAATGCTGAACGCGCTGATTAGGCATTTCGCCTCGGGCGCGCCGCTCCCGGCGGAAGAACTGGCCGAGGCCAAGGAATGGGCGTCCGGCATCAAGGCTAAAGGCGACGACGAAGACGCCGCGATTGACCGTTTGAGCGAACTCGCCGTGAAGTGGGTCCTGCAAAACCCGGGCCCCATGCCGTTGGAAAAACCCGACTATAATAGATAACCGCATGCGGATCCATACCTCAACCCCGTCATTCCGGACTTGTTCCGGAATCCATGCCTCCGGAGCGTCTTTATTTTTGTAACGTATCCGGTTTTCATGGATGGCGAGGAATTCGCCCGGTTGGCGGACGGCGCCGTGCTGCTGTGGGAAAGATAAGGGAAAGCGCATCCTATCCGTGGCTGTATATCGAATAGTCAAAATCAAACGCCATAATGTAGAACAGATTGGAAATGTCCTCCGCCTTAAAACAAATCAACCTGAAATTCTGGTTGTCAAAGCGGAGGACATACAGTTTAGCGTCAGACGGAAGCGGCGTTTCAGCGATTGACATTTTATGATTGAAACGGCTCTGCGGTATGGTTTCAAACCCGCGAGCTTTTCGCATCCCCAACAATTCGGATATCTTATTGGAAGATAGTTCTATTAATTTTTCAAGCAACGAATGTGCGGCGCCTTTGGCGTCAGCCGCATTTTTAAAATAGGCGAAGGAATATGTTTTGTTGCTTGTAAGATGTCGAAACGAAAAAACCGGATATTCGTGAGAATCAGCAAGCGAAGGGGCATGGCGGGTTTTTGTTTTTGTTTGAGTGGAATTTTTATGCTTTGCCATACTCATCCCAGTCAATGATTTCCCGGGTAAAGTAATCTTTTATCAAATCTGGGTCGATAATATGGTTACGGGGCGTATTTTTCCAAGGATCTTCATTGTGGGTCATTTCACGAAGTTTCCAGGCGGAAAACCCAGAAAACGAATAATATACATCTTCGAGCAGTGATTTGTCATAATCGTCAATATGTGAATCGTCATAGTCTTCGTCAAAATCAATTGGGCGCGAACCAGAATCCTTGTAAACATGATAAACGCGCTCAACGACAGGACCGTGCGCCCATGCAAGCAGATCGTCCGCAAAAAGTTTTTCGTTTTTTACGGCAAGGAAAGTACCCTGCGCATAATAGAGCAGCTTTTGGAGTTTAAGGTTGGAAATGCCGTCGCTGTCACCAAGCGTATCATTCGCGCGGTCACGGTTCAGAAACCATCTTGCGATATAGAGAACGTCATGCATAAAAACCTCCTTGCAGACACGCGGATAAGCTTTTGTTTTTATATTATCATAGCTATAAGCGGCCGCCAAAACAAAAACAGACCAATTATGGAATAAACAGGTAAAAAATAACGCAAAATGTTAGCCGGTCAGGCGGCGGAGCTTCGAGGACGCCGGTTCCTGCTATTGCAAAAATTATGCCAATTGCGAAATCGTTTTCGGCGGTTGTCCAACGCCGCTCTTTATAAGCGTGATGCCATACTTCTCCGCTATGCGCTTGCCGTTGGCGTTTGTTTGGTCTGCCGCGGCGGCGTCGATCACCTCTGACTGCATTGTATACCAAAGGCAATGCCATATCAAGCGCAAAATCTTTTGTCCGCCGCCTTTACCAAAAAATATCCGCCGGAAATTTCAAGTTATGCTTGCCAAAACGGTGTTTTCCTCATAGAATAGGCTATAGTACAAAACTGAGGAGAACGTTATGGCAAAAACACTGGTAATCGTTGAGTCTCCCGCCAAAGCCAAATCCATAGGCAAATTTTTATCACGCAATTATGTGGTCAAAGCCTCTATGGGGCATTTGCGCGATTTGCCCAAAAGCCAGATCGGCGTGGATGTGGAGCATGATTTTGAACCGAAATACATCCCTATCCGCGGGCGGGGGCCGCTGGTGAAAGAACTGCGCGCGGCGGCCAAGGGCGTGGATAATGTGCTGCTGGCCTCGGACCCGGACCGGGAAGGCGAGGCCATCGCCTGGCATCTCATGCATTTGCTCGAATTGGATCTTCAGGCGGCCAGCCGTGTGGAATTTCATGAAATAACGAAAAGCACGGTGCAAAAAGCGGTCAAATCCCCGCGCCGTCTGGATTTTAATAAAGTGGACGCCCAGCAGGCCCGGCGCGTGCTGGACCGTTTGGTCGGGTACAAACTGAGCCCGCTGTTATGGCATAAAATCAAAAGGGGCCTGAGCGCCGGCCGCGTGCAATCGGTGGCGGTGCGCCTCATTTGCGACCGGGAGGACGAGATCCGGCGGTTCGTGCCGGCGGAATACTGGACGCTGGAGGCTTTGCTGCGGAGCGCGGGCGGGGAATTTACCGCCAAACTGCTGCAGGAAAACGGGAAAAAACTGAATATCGGCTCTCAGGCGGAGATGGCGCGCGTACTCGGCGCTTTGACCGGAGCGGTTTTCGCGGTGCAGGATATCCGGACGCGGGAAAAGCGCAAACAGCCCGCCCCGCCTTTTACCACCAGCTCCCTCCAGCAGGAAGCCTACCGTAAACTGGGATTTTCTCCCAAAAAAACGATGATCGTCGCCCAGCAGCTGTACGAGGGGCTGGACACCGGCCAGGACGGCACGGTCGGCCTGATCACCTACATGCGCACGGACGCGGTGCGGGTGAGCGCGGAAGCGCAGCAAGAAGCGCGGGATTATATAAAGACTGTTTTCGGCGCGCCGTTCGTCCCCGGAAAACCCCGGCAATACACCGCGAAAGGGCGGGCGCAGGAGGCGCATGAGGCGGTCCGCCCTACGGCTGTCCCGCGCCGGCCCGACGATATGAAGCCTTATCTCAGCCGGGAGCAGTTGCGCCTGTACCGCCTGATCTGGGAGCGTTTTCTCGCGTCGCAGATGAGCGACGCCGTTTTCGACACGGTCGCCGTCGATGTGACCGCCGCCGCTTTTCTTTTTCGCGCCAACGCCCAAACGGTAAAATTTCCGGGTTATCTTTCCGTGTATGAGGAAAGCCGCGACGAAAACGAGGAGGAACCGGGCGCGCTCAAAGTCAGCCTGACCAAGGGCGAAACCCTCACGCTGCAAAAACTGACGGATAAACAGCATTTCACCGAACCGCCGCCACGCTACACGGAAGCCTCGCTCGTGCGCAAACTGGAGGAAGGCGGGATCGGCCGCCCCAGCACTTACGCCCCGATCATCGAGACCATTCAGGCCCGCGGTTATGTGGTGCGCGAGGAAAAAAAGCTCCTGCCGACGGAGCTGGGCGAAGTGGTCGTCGCCCTGCTGAAAGACAAATTCACCGACGTGGTGGATCCGGAATTCACGGCCGGCATGGAAGCGCGTCTCGACGAGGTGGAGGAAGGGCGGCTGCCCTGGAAGGACGTTATCCGCGATTTTTACGGCGATTTTGCCGCCGAACTGGCGAAGGCCGAGGAATCTGTCGGCCGGATCGAAGTGCGGGACCCGGAAACGGAAGAAATTTGCGAGTTATGCGGGCGGCATATGGTGATAAAAATGGGCCGCTACGGTAAATTCCTGGCCTGCCCCGGTTTTCCCGACTGCCGCAATATCCGTTCTTTGCTGGAGGACGCGGGGGTGGCCTGTCCCAAATGCGGGGCGAACGTGGTCGTCCGCCGCTCGAAAAAAGGGCGCCGGTTTTACGGCTGCAGCGCCTGGCCCAACTGTGATTTTGTTTCCTGGGAAAAACCGACCGGCGAAACCTGCCCGCGCTGCGGCGGCTTCATGGTGGAAAAACAAAGCCGGCAGGGCGTCCGCCACAGCTGCGCGAACAAGGAATGCCGGTACTCCGTCATCGTCAAGGACGCGTAATGCTTCCTAAATCTTCTAAAAGCGACGGTCCTTCCGCCCTCCAGCCGAGGGCGGCCTGAGTTATCTCGCTCGACGCGGGGTTATCCGCGCCGGCGACCTGACCGAGCAGGAAGCCAAAATGCTCCGCCGCCGCGTCCGCCGGTATGGAAACGACCGGCAGATCCAGACGTTTGCCGATCGCCGCGGCGACGTCGCGATAGGGAACGGCAAAGTCGCCGACTCCCTGATACTTCGCGCCCGCCACGCCTTTTTCCAGCGCCAGCAGGTACAAACGCGCCAAATCGAGCCGGTGGACGGCGTGGATCCTGTTCGCGCCGTCGCCTATATACGCCGCCGCGCCTTTTTCTCGGGCGATATTCATCAACTGCGTGATAAAACCGTACACGCCGTCGCCATGCACGAACCGCGAGGGGCGCACGATTAGGACCTGAACGCCGCGCCCTGCCAGCGGCAGCGTCGCCTGTTCCGACAGGCGCGGAAAACGGGGGTCGGATCCGTCGTTTTCCGTTATGACGCGCCCGTTTTCGCCCGACGGGACGCCGGAAGTCACGATAAAAGGCTTGCTCGTGCCGATAAGCGCCTCCCCGATCGCCTCGATCGCCAATTTGTCGGTTTGCGCCGACGCCGCAAAATCAGCGAAATTGTGGATGAACGCGAGGTGGATCACCGCTTCGCCGGCCTCCGCCCCGCGCCGCAAGCTGCCCAGGTCTTCGAGCGAACCGTCCAGCGCCGCCGCGCCCATGGCCGTAAGCGCCTCTCTGGCCTTCTCCGAGCGGGCAAGCCCGATTATTTCGTGGCCCGCCCCCAAAAGTTCCCGAATGACGGCGGCGCCGATAAAACCCGTGCCGCCTGTGATAAATACGCGCATGGTCAATCCCCTTCCCGTTAACATAGATTTTTCACCGCGACCGGATATCAGAACCCACAAACAATCAAGGAGCCTTGATTGTTTTTTATTATACCCCCGCGGCTAGGAATTGTCAACGCCCACCGTCATTCCGGCTTCATGCCGGGTTTGATAGGTTACAGTTCAGAGGGGTATTTGGGAGCGACTTCCAGCCGGCAAGATGCCGGCGTTCCCAAATCAACGACAAGATTAAGAATGAAACCGCCAGCGCGGTGGTATTTTAGGTTTACAGT
>JAISAH010000047.1 GCA_031266805.1 Gracilibacteraceae bacterium | reverse complement strand
TGGAGCAATACTTGAAGATTTGGGATACAGCAAGCAGGCAAATCGGAAAATGCTTCAAGCAGGAAAACCACACCCGGACAGGAACGCGCAGTTCGAGCAAATCAACAAGAAGGCGAAAGGGTTCATGGATTTGGGCAGCAACCCTGTATCTCCGTCAGTTCCCCTGCCCGCTGCCGGATATAGCCCTGTATGATCTCCATCCGCTCGGCATCCCAGTTATAGCGGCTGTGCCGCTTGAATTTGAAGCTGGAAAGGCGGGAAAGCTGCTGCTTCTGCAGCTCCCCGCCAAACTCGCTTGCCTGCGAATCAAACGACTGTTTGAAGTAGTTTAGGTATGCCTGCCTGTGCGTATCGAGCTTCCGCAGTTCTTGGATCGACGAATAATTGAACAGGCTTATGCCGTTGTCGAATATCGGGGCGCTGCCGACGATCTCTCCGCTGCGGTTGTCGCGCAGGAGACCGAAGTTGCCGAGATGCCTGTCCTCGTTCAGGATGAGGCTGTCAAAAACGAGCGTTGAGGCGAAATAGTCAAACAGGCTTGTGCCGTGCCGGCGGTCGAACGCCTTGAACCATTCTCCGCAAACCGTATAGTATTGCGCGGGGGCGATATCGCCGTGATCCCGTCTGACGACGGAAGCCATCGGGACATACGCCGTGTCAATGTCGGTAAACAACTCGCAGGTGCAGCCGAGTACGCCTTTCCAGCGGGAGAGTCCGTATTTTACGGGCTGCAGCCCCATCGCGTCCGCGATTTGCGCGGCGTAGTATTCGCTGTACGGCTCAAGCGGGTCGGGGGCCGAGGCGTACTGCCGCCAAATTCCGCCCTTGAAGAGAATGATCTTACCGTTGCGGTAGCGCCACGCTTTAGGAAGCATACCGTTGGTCGTAAATTCCGGTGAGGTGCGGATCATGCGAGCTTTTTCCTCGCTGAGACTTTCGCCGGTAAGCGCGGTCAGGGCGAGGACTTCGGAAAAACGGTTTTCGTAAAGGTTGTATTCGGCGTATTTCCCCGGAAACCCGGCAGGCACGACCCAGTAGCTGTCGTTCAGCGACAGCCCCTTGCAAAGGTCAATGATCCCTTTGACGTCGCGCAGGGACAAGCCCATCGCATTCAGGATGTTGTGGACATAGGCGCGGTTCTTGGGGATCGTGCGCCGGCTGAGCCATTTCAGAACGCCCTCACCCGTGAGATCCATATCGAGCGGCAGGAGCTTTCGCGGCTCGCCGACGTTCGATATATTCACCACATGGCCGGACGCGCCGCTTGACAGCTCAAACGAAAGCAGCGGCGCGTCATACAGCCGAAGCTCATAATTATCACTCATCGCGTTCGACCTCCGAGTAGAGTTCGGGGCGCCGGGCCGGGAGGAGCGGCAGTTTTTCCCGGACGGCCCGCACTTCTTCAAAGTCGATGCTGACCACGGCGGCGGTTTCCTCCGTTCCGGCTTCATACAATATGTCGCCCCACGGGCCGGTCACCATTGAGTGCGCGTAAGAAACAAAGCCTTTTTCCCCGCGGGCGGCGGAAACAGCGGCCATAAAAAGCTGATTGTCCACGGCCCGCTGCCGGAGCAGCGTTTCCCAATGGGCGGCGCCGGTAACGGCGCTGAAAACGGCGGGGGCGACGATGAGTTCCGCGCCGCCCAGAGCCATCCGCAGGGCGAGTTCCGGGAAACGGAGGTCAAAACAGACGCAAAGGCCGCAGCGCCGCCACGGCGTGTCAAACAGCGTCGGGGCGGCACCGGGCGTGAAGATATCCGATTCCCGCGTCTCCTGTCCGGGCAGATTCAGGTCGAACATATGCAGTTTGCGGTGGCGGGCCGCTTCACGCCCCGCGGGGTCAAACACAAAGGCGGTGTTGTACAGCCGCTCCCCCTCGCGTTCCGGCAGGCTGCCCGCCACGAGCCAGACGCCGCGGCGGGCGGCCGCCTCCGCCATGCGCCGCCAAGCTGGGCCGCCGCGTTCCTCGGCCAAGGCGGCGTAATATTTGGGCGAGAGCGGGCAGCAGAACATTTCCGGCAAAACGACGATATCCGCGCCATACGCGGCGCAGGAAGCAATATGGCGCTCCGCCATCCGGATATTTTTTTCTTTGTCCGCAGTCACAAGCATCTGGACTAATCCAAGTTTCATGGTCACACCTCGTTTTACGGGCGTTTTACAAACGCAATAGCAAGAGATACAGCCCCGTGCCGCCTAAGATGCTGAGGAGGAAATTATGCCGCCACAAGTGGAGCAAGGCCACGGCCGCGCCCGCCGCCAGCTGGGGCAGAGCGGCCCCTGGCGCGCCTAAGTCCAGCCCCCTATAGCAATAAATAACAATAATGGTAATAATTGCCGGAGGCAAACGGCGGCTGATTCGGAGGACGGCGGGCGGCGGCGCCCCGCCGGGGCGGAAGACGAGAAAGGGGAAGGCCCGGGTCCCCAAAGTGACGAGGGCGATGATGATGATAGCCAGGGCTATGGTCTTATGATCCACGGGTTTCCGCCTTTCTCCCCTCCGGCAGGAGCAGCGCGGCGGCCAGCACTACCGCCGGCAGGAGCATGTTGCCTGGGCCGAATAGGGCCAGCGCCGCCAGCGCCGCGACGAGGCCGGCCAAAAACGGATATTTCGCGGGAACGGCGCGGGCCTGTTCCAGCAGGAGGACGATGAAAAGGGCGGTGAGGGCGAAATCCACGCCGCTCAGATCGAAGGGGACGACCGCGCCGGCGACCGCGCCCAAAAGACTGCCGGCGATCCAGGCGCTGTGATTGATCGCCGCCAGATAAAAGGAAAACTTGGCCGGATCGGCGCCCGGCGGCGGGGAGACGCTGGTCAGGAGCGCGTATGTTTCATCCGTGAGGGAAAATATGAGGTAAGGCCGGTAGGCGCCGGCGCGGGCGAAGGGATCCAAGAGCGAGATCCCGTAAAACATATGGCGGGAATTGAGGAGAAAAGTCATAAAAGCCACTTGCCAGAGCGGCGTGTTTTGCAGGAAAAAATCCACGGCCATGTACTGCGCCGTGCCGGCGTAAATAATCAGGCTCATCACCAGACTGAGCCACCAGGCGTGACCGCTGCCGGTCAGGAGCAGTCCGAAGACCAGACCGATGGATAAATAGCCGAGGATGACGGGGACGGCGGCGTGAAAAGCGTCCCTAAAGGTTTTTTTGTCCATATCAGATAACGTAGGTTAGCGCGGCCAACGCGGCGAGATGGACGGGGTAAAAGGCGTAAAAGCTCCATTTCAGGGACGGGCCCCGCCGGCCGTTATAGGCGGCGGCCAGCGGCACGGCCAGCATGGCGACCGCCAGCATGACGATCCTCGAGAGATCAAGGCCCGCAGAGCTCAGGAGAGGGGCGCCGTACTCCAGGAAGATGAACAGGGCGAGGAAAACGAGTTTGCTCTCGCGGGTCCGGGCGAGAGTCAGGACCAAAATGAAAACGACGCCAAAACTGCCGTAATCCGTGCCGAGCAGATCGGCGAGCCAAATGATCGGGCATATGGCGGCCAGAGCGCACAGGCGGGCGGCGACAGTGGGCAAGGCGTTTTCCCCTCCGACGTCTTCCGCCGGCGTCCGCCGGATCACGATGTGGATCACGAGCGCGTAGAGGATGGCGAGCGCGAGGGTGAGCGGCCGCGGCGGCCCCAGCAGCAGAGGGATCAGGAGCAGGAGAGGCAAAAGCGCGACCGGCGGGCGGCGGAAAGCAGAGACGCCGTTATAGACGCTGACGGCGAGCACGCCTAAAAACAAGGTGTAGAAAACGTTGGTGAAGCGGAGGAAATCAACGCCCTCCCCCCCGAAAGAGGGGCCGAAGGCTATATCAAAGGGGATCTCGGAGATCAGGGCGAAAAGGCCCAGACGGAAAAGATAGCGGTTGATATTGCGGGTGCGGGCGCAGCCTTCCGCGACGAAATACACGAAGAGCGGAAAAGCGATCCGGCCGATAAAACGCAGCCAATAGGGCGTGGGAAATATCGCGCCGGTATGATCCGTGAGCATTATGAGGCAAGCGAGGATCTTGAGCCAAAAAGCGGACATATCAGGCCTTTCCCGCGCTCAGGCGCGGCTGTTTATTTCTTCCGTCAGCACGCGTATCAGCGCCGCGAAATCCACCGGTTTGGCCAGATGGGCGTTCATGCCGGCCTGCAGCGCCCGGTCGATATCATCCGGATAAGCGTTGGCCGACAGCGCCACGATCGGCACCCGCGCCGCGTCCGGCCGCTCCAGTTTCCGGATGGCCGCCGTGGCCTCGTAGCCGTCCATATTGGGCATGAGCAGATCCATGAACACGAAGCAGTAGTAGCCCTCCGGCGAAGAGGCAAATTTTTCCACCGCCGCCGCGCCGTCTTCCGCCTCGTCGATTTCGGCGCGCGTCTCCGCCAGCAGCTCCGACAGGACCAGGCGGTTGATTTCAATATCCTCCGCCGACAGTATATGTTTGCCGCTCAGATCGGGGATGGCCGGTTCTTCCTCCCCCGCCGGCTCTTTGGGCAAGGGCAGGCGGAAGGAAAACGCCGAACCCTGGTCCAGAGCGCTCTGGACGGAGATATGGCTGCCCATCATCGCCGCCAGATTTTGACTGATAGCCAGCCCCAGACCGGTGCCGCCGTGTTTCATGCTGTTGATGCTGCCCTGCTCAAAAGGAATAAAGAGTTTTTCCTGCTGCTCCGCCGATATGCCGATGCCGTCGTCCGCCACGGTAAAAACGACCTCCAGCCGCTCGGGACTTTCGTCGGCGCAGACGACCGTCAGACTGACATTGCCGTCTTCCGGCGTGAATTTCATGGCGTTGTCCAGCAGATTGAGCAAAATCTGCCGCAGGCGCAGCTGGTCGCCGGACACCGCCGCGGCGGGCAGATCGGCGATATTATGTTTAAAAACCAGACCCTTGGCGGCGCAGCGCTCGCCGCTGATGCTCGCGATCTCGCCCAGAGTCTTATTCAGGTTAAAACGCTCGTTCTTTATTTTTATTTTGCCGGACTCGATATTCGACATGTCCAGAATATCATTCAAAATACCCAGCAAATGCCCGGAAGCCTTGGATATCTCCCGCACGGCGGCGTCGGACTTTTCTTTGGCCGTCGCTTTGCGGGCTACCTGCGCCATGCCGATGATCGCGTTCAGCGGGGTGCGGATCTCGTGGCTCATGCCGGCCATAAACCGGTTTTTCGCCTGCGAGGCGGCCTGGGCCGCTCTGGTTTTTTCTTCCAGCTCCTTGGTCCGCTCCGCCACGATATGTTCCAGATTGGTGTTGGTTTCCTCCAGCTGCACGCTTTTCAGAAAATCGGAAACATGCAGGCGGTAAATAAAAACGGAGATCATCATGGTGAAACCGTTGATGATGATAAAATAGGCCCGCATATCCGTGAGGAACAATTTTTCCCAGGCGGAGCGCCCCAGACTGTCCACCACGTTTTGCGTACACAGGAGGAAGATCAGCGTATACGAAAACGAAACCAGAATACTGATCATGCTCTGGCGGGGCCGCAGGATCGGCACCATGCCGAAAAGCAGGACGAGGATGATCTGGCCGTTGACGCCCTGATGAGACAGAATATTCAGAGAACAGAAGGCCATCTGGAGAACGGAATAGACGTAGAGCAGGCTGTGGACGAGGAAGACCCGGACGCCGCGGCGCTTTATCCGCCCGCGTTTGGAGAGGGCGAGCAGGACCCAGTAAACGAGGCCGACCAGCAAAGTCAGGAGCGACAGGGCGATATAAAAATCTAAGGGGACATCCATCCCTTCCCCCTGCCCTTGCGGGTATAAAACATTTGTCACCTGCAGCACGATCTGCAGGGCCACGATGTAGACGGCGAACCCCAGCATGCGGTTGGTGTTTATTTCCAGGAGTTCGGCGGCAAAACGCCGGCAGTGCCGCTCCGGGATTCCCGGGAAACGGGTGGGGGCGGAGGGTTTTTCCTGTTCCTTTGCCTGTTCCTGTTGCATGTCGGGGGTTTCCTTTCCGCGAATTTAGACGCTAGGCAAATTTTCCCGCAGGCAGGCTATGACATCGTCAAAATCCAGCGGTTTGCCTACATGGCCGTTCATGCCGGAGGCGAGGCATTTTTCAATATCCTCGCGAAAAACATTGGCCGTCATGGCGATGATGGGGACGGTGGCCGCGGTGGGGGCGTTCAGGGCGCGAATTTGCCGGGTGGCTTCGTAGCCGTCCATTTCCGGCATTTGCACGTCCATGAAGATCATATCATAATTTTCGGGCGCGGCGCTGAACATGGCCACCGCTTCCGCGCCGTTTTCCGCGCAGTCGATCCGGATCCCCGTCGGTTCGAGCAAAGCGGCCAGGATCTCCCGGTTTATCTCCACGTCCTCGGCCAGCAATACGCGATAGGCGGCGAAGTCGTCCTCCCCTGCGGCCGCGGTCAGTTCCGGCGTCGCCTGAGAGTCCAGCCCGATGCATTCGTTGATGCAGTCGGCGATTTCCGAAGGGAAGAGCGGTTTGGACAAAAAACGGTGGATGCCGGCTTTTTTGGCGCTGTCCTCAATATTGTTCCATTCCGCGGAGGAGATCAGGATGACGACGGGGTTCTCAGCGCCGTAGACCTCCCGCAGGCGGAGGGTGAAGTCGACGCCGTTTTGCCCGGGCATCATCCAGTCCACAAAATACAGGTCATAAGTATGCTCTTTTAGCATTTCAAACGCCTCCTCCGCGCCGGCGGCCGTATCGCAGGCAAAACCGAAGCGGCGGGCGATGTCGCTGAAATAATACCGCGTCTCCATATCGTCGTCCACCGCCAGCACGCGCATGTTTTTCCAGCTCATGTCGGAACGCTGGGCGCCGCGCGGTTTTTCCTCCCCGCGTCGCAGCGAGACCGAAAAGGTGAAGTCCGCGCCCAGGCCCAAAGTCGAGTCAACCCATATTTTTCCATCCATCAGCTCCACGATGCGCTTGGAAATGGCCAGTCCGAGGCCCGTGCCGCCGAATTTGCGGGAAGTGCTGGTTTCCGCCTGCTCAAACGAGTTGAACAGCCGGGATTTTTGCTCGGCGCTGATGCCGATGCCGCTGTCCACCACTTTGATCTGGATGGTGCAAAGCCCGTCCTTTTCGCCGGTCAGGCTGGCGTCCAGATGGATGGAACCGCGCTCCGGCGTGAATTTGACGGAGTTGGAGAGCAGATTGGTCACCACCTGGGCCAGCCGCTGGTCGTCGCCGATCAGGCTGCGGGGGATGTTTTTGTCGATATAGACGGAAAAGGACTGGTGTTTTTCTTCCACGCGGAAATTGACGACGCCGACGACTTTTTGCAGCATCCGCTCAAAATTGAATTCCTCAGCGGAAAGCTCCAATTTGTTGGCCTCGATTTTGGACATGTCGAGGATATCGTTGATGACGCCGAGCAGGTGGGCGGAAGCGTCCTCGATCTTGCGCAGGCAATAGTCCTTTTTTCCCATGTCGTCGGCGGTTTTGGCGATGGTGGTCATGCCGATGATGGCGTTCATCGGCGTGCGCATTTCGTGGCTCATATTGGAGAGAAAATCCCCCTTGGCCTTGCTGGCCTGCACGGCCTGGGCCAGGGCCTCGCCCCGCTCCTTATCCATCAGGTCGCGGGATATGGCCCCGGCGAGGGCGCCGCCGACCATGCCGGCGAGCTGGAGATCGCTCTCGCTCCAGGCGCGCGGAGCCCGCCATTCCTCGATGACCAGCGCTCCCCAATATTCGGCGTTGGCGTAGAGAGGGGCCATGATAAAGGATTTCAGGCCCGCGGCGGCCAAAGCTGAATATTTTTCCTCGGTTTGCGTGTCGGCGCAGGAAACAGCCGGGACGGAGCCGTGTTGCGCCAGAAATTCCGGAAAACCGCCGCCGGCTATTTCGCGGACGCCGGCGCGGAAATCGGCGGCCTCCGGCGGCGGCGCGCCGTTATTCCAGGCGTAAGGATCGCCTTCTTCCGTCACGTTTTCCGCCGTGACGATCGTCACCCGCGTCACGCCGAGAAATTCCCCCGCCCGGCGCAAGGCGCTGTTGATCAGAACCGGTAATTCCTCGCGGGAGATGAAACTCTGGGAAACGGCGGACATCACTTCCTGCTGCTTCAGGCGGTTTTGCAGGTTGCGGTTGTATTCGTCGCGGATGATGGCGTTGGCCAGAAGCAAACTGCCGGAACGGAGGATGCTTTCCTCATCCTCGGAAAAATCCCGCTCCCGCAGGCAGTCGTCATAACTGACGAATCCCCAGAATTTGTCCTGCAAAATCACGGGAATGACCAGAATGGACAGGATGCCGTAAGGAGCGAGCCGCTCGCGCTCAGTAGGCGACAGATTGCAGACCTTGCCGCGCACCGACTGTCCGACCGCTAATTTGACCTCCCACTCCGGGATGCTGGCCATGTAGGAAAAAACCCGGCTCCCGGTGTAGTCCACGTTTTTCGGGATATCGGCGGCGCACCATTCATATATCTGATGGTAGTGGAGAGCACCGCCCAACGTCACGTTTTTCCATACATAAATACGGGTCACGCCCACGCTTTCCGCCATCAGCGACATGCCGCGCCGCAGCGTCCCCTCGAAATTGTTCTCGTCGTGAGTGAGCAGCACCGCCGCGGCGTAATTGACGGCGTGCAGCAGTTTGTCCTGCTTGATCAGTTCCTGGTCCGTTTTTTCCACCTTGAGTTTTTCTGCGTCATAGATACCGCTCTGGAAAATAATGAGAAATCCCACGAAAAGCCCGGCGACGATGAAGGACTGCACGTTGTCGATAGTCTGCTGCAGCGGGGAAATCGGCCGGACGAGGTGCGGATAGCTGTAGGCGACGGCATAGCAAACCGAGACCCAGATGATATTGGTGGTGATCAGGATGGCGCGGGCCTTGCCGCGCGCGAGGAAAAAGGTGGCGGTGAGACTGACGACAAAATAGGCGGCCATGCCGCTGTCGGCGCCGTCGAGGAAAAAGAGGGCGATGGGGAACAATATATCCCCGAGGGTTATCAGCAGGACAAAACTGGCGATCCTGTATAATTTGTAGCGGTTGCAAAAGAAGATGAACAAGGCGATGGAGCCGACGATGCCCAGCATGACGGCGATCAGCGCCGGCTCGGCCCGCATGACGACGCGGGCGACAGTGGCCGCCAGCGCCGCGCCCATGCCGATGATGCATATCATATTCACCATGCGGGCATCCAAAGGGATGTCTTCGGAGAAAAGATATTTCTGGATAAATTTCCGCATTCTGCTGTCCGATCCTGATCTTACCGCAAAAATACTAACCTATCAGTATTATCAAAGATTTTGATCATTGGGTTTTTTTAATAGCTTACAATTATTATATATATCAACGAGTTCCGCTGTCAAGGGTTTTTTGCCGCGCCCCGCAGAGACGATATGTATTGGAAAATTATATTCCTCTGAAATTGACCTCGCCTCTCCTGTCTCTCCTACGGGGACGATGCATTGCACCGTCCCCGTTTTCTGGCATATTTACCAAATCCAATCTACATCGTACTTTTGGATGTTCTCATCTGCTGTAATCAGCGTCAGACCGCCCGGGTTTGTCGTCGTTGCCCCACAAAGCCCATATCGCGGCGTGGGTATCGAGAAGATAGCATAAACATGTTCCCATCAGTAACGACCTGCATAAGGTATACATTCACGGCAGTTTCCATATCAATGCCGTAGCGGCTGAATATCGGTTCAAATTTGAACCCCTACGGCGGTTAGGCTGGGTCCCGCCTCTCCGGTCTCAGCTCCCCAGCCAGATATCCTTGTCAAACAGCACTTTCCCCACCAGCGCCTTCAATTCGTCGATGTCGAAGGGTTTGTTGACAAAATTCACGACGCCCAGGGCCTTGGCCTCGTCTAGGTAATGCTGCTCCCCGTAAGCCGTCATCATGATCACCGGCCGCCTGACGTCCGTGGCGCGCAAACGCCGCAGCGCGTCGATCCCGTTCAGTCCCGGCATTTTGATATCCATGAGCACAAGGTCGGGGTCAAATTCCGTAATGAGTTCCAGCGCCCGCAAGCCGTTCGCGCAGGTCTCAATATCGTAGCCGCTTTCGCTGAACACTTCCTGCAGCAACCGGCGAATACCTTTTTGGTCGTCCACTATCAAAAGTTTTACCAACGCACTCCCGCCTCATAACCCCGTTTATCTCAGCCAGTTCTTTAGCGTTTTTTTCTGTATGTAGATGAAAAAATCCTTCTTAAAACGCGCGAATTTGTACGACACGCCCGCCTTTCGTATAACATCTTTCGACATTATATCCTGTTTGGAGGCGGCGCAAAGGGATCAGCACCTCGTCGCCCACCTGACAGTCGCGCGCGCCCATATCCAAAACCGTAAGCTGCATCCCAATCAGGCCGGCGATCTTCACTTCCTGCCCCTGCCAGAGGATCTTTTCCCCGCCCAGGCGGCGTCCCGTCAGCAGGGCGGCTTTCTTTACTGTAAATTTAAGTAAATCAAGTAAATTTTTAGGATAAAACTCCGGCGCGACCCCGAGCCCGTGGGCGTGACCGGCGCCGACGACCGCGAGCCGCCCCGGCCGCCGCGTGCGGTAAAGACCGTAATAGCCGACCGGGACGCCGGCCGGGGCGTCCCAGACGTGGACGATCCGGGCTTTGCCCTGCCAGGGATCCCGCAGGGCAAAGCCCGGGCCGGGAAAAGGACGGGTAAACGGCCACTGGCCGCAGAGCAGAGTGCCCAGGCGGACATATTCATGGTGATAGGCGGGGCGCTCCAGAAAAACGCTGCTGTTGCAAACGTGGCGGGCCGGCACATCCCCGCCCGCCGCGCTATACGCCCGCAAAAACTCCTCGTAGCGGGCGTATTGCCGCTCGGTATAAGCGAGATCGCGCCGGGCGCCGCGGGCAAAATGGGTGTAGATCCCCTCCAGGCGCAAAGCCGGGGCACCCCGGATTACCGCCCACGCGGCCGCCGCCTGCTCGGGGAGCAGGCCCGTGCGGCCCATGCCGGTTTCCACCTCCAGGTGCAGCCGCACGGGAGAGTGGCCGGTCGCCCATTGCGCCAATTGGCGCAGATGGGCGAGACCCGCGGCGGAAAGCGCGAGGTCCGCTTCCGCCGCGGCGGGCCACTCCGGCGGCCGCGTGGGCCCCAGGACCAGGATGTCCCCCTGTATCCCGGACTGCCGCAGCAGCCGCCCCTCCGAGACCGTGGTCACGGCAAAAGCGGCGCAGCCGGCCTCCGCCAGCGCCGCCGCCGCGCTCTCCGCCCCCAGGCCGTAAGCGTCAGCTTTCAGCACCGCCATGATCCGCGCGCCCGGCGCCAGCCGGCGCTCGGCCTCGCGGTAATTATGGGCGATCTTATCCAGATCTATTTCCGCCCAGCAATCGCCGGGCGCATAGTCCGCCGCCGCTTCCGTCACGCGCGGGTCGCTCCGGACTCCGCCGCCCTTTCGTAAGACTCATTCAGCAACTGCACCACATGCACTGCGTCCTGGGGCAGCCCGGTGTTGATCAGCCCGCTCCACAGCTGCAGGCGGCAGGCCGGACAGCCGGTAGCCACGGTTTGCGCCGGCGTCCGCGCCACATCGGCCATTTTTTCCGCCAGCACCTTATCGGCCAGATCGGGATGGACGATGCAGAACGAACCGGCCATGCCGCAGCAGCGGTCGGGTTTTTGCAGCTCGATCAGCTCCACGCCGGGGATGCTCCGCAGGATGGCGCGCGGTTCCAGGAAAATATTCTGGCCGCGCCGCAGATGACAGGGGTCGTGATAGGTGACTTTGCGCTCGATCCGGCCGAGGCTTTCCCGGTCGTAATCTATCACCCGCACGAGAAATTCGCTGATATCGTAAGCGCGGGCGGCCCATTTCGCCGCCAAAGGCCTGTAGACCGCGTCTTCCTCCAACAGGCGCTCATAGGAATGTTTCCAGGCCGAGCCGCATGATGAGCAGGAAACGATCAGGGCGTCGGCGCCGCTGGCCTCAAAAGCCTTCAAATTGCGCCGGGCCAGGGCGCGGGCGCTCTCGACGTCGCCGTTGACGGAAGCGGGCACGCCGCAGCAGCCCTGCTCTTCCGGGATGGAGACCTCCACATTATTGCGCTTCAGGACCCCCAGCACGGCTTCGCCGATATCGGAGTAAAAATAATTGATCATGCAGCCGGTAAAAAACGCCGCTTTCATCCGCGGCCGCGGCACATAGACCGTCGGCCGGTCCGCGCGGAAGGGTTTGGCCGCCAGGCGGGGAAACACTTTTTTCCGCCCTAAGAGCCCCATATCCACGCGCATGCGCGCGCCGTAATCCCGCCCCGCCACCCGGCTGAAAATCGCGCCTTGCAGCCTGCTACCCGTGCGCATGCCAAAATCAAAAAAGCGTTGCAGGCGCAGGGCCGTAAAAGCCGTTTTTTTCACCGGATGCAGCCCGTGCCGCCGCACGCCCTCCGCTCGCGCCGCCAAGAGGATCCGGTCGAATTGCACCCCGCAGGGACATTTTTCATTGCAGGCCATACAAGTCGTGCAATAAGACATGCGTTCGGCCATGCCCGCCGTCATTTCCGCCTCGCCGGTCACAAACATCTCCAGCAGGCCTATTTTCCCCCGAGCCACGGTGACTTCCTTGCGCGTCGCCTTGTAAAGCGGGCAAACCTCCTGGCAGTTTCCGCATTTCATACATTTATAGATCTCGTCCTGCACCGAGCGAAAATCCGAATAAATACTCATTTCATTACCCCCTCAGCACCACTTTGCCGGGATTGAAAAGGTAATGCGGATCAAAGGCCTCCTTCACCCAGCGCAGGACCTCGACGCCGACCGGGCCGAACTCCAGCGGCAGATAGCGCGCCTTGCCGAGGCCGACCCCGTGTTCGCCGGAAAGGGTGCCGCCGAGTTTCACCGCCGCGGCAAATATCTCGTCGACCGCTTTGTGCACGCGCTCCATTTCCTCTTTATCCCGCACGTCGGTCAGAATGGTCGGGTGCAGGTTGCCGTCGCCGGCGTGCCCGAAAGTCCCGATGGGGAGGTCGTATTTATGGGCGATGGCGCGGATCGCCCGCAGCATGGCCGTGATCTGGCTGCGCGGCACCGTCGCGTCCTCCAGCACCGTAGTCGGTTTGACCTGGGCCAGAGCCGGCAGGGCGTTGCGGCGGGCCAGCCAGAGCCGGTCTCTTTCTTCATCCGTTTTGGCGGCGATCACGGCGACCGCCCCGCTCCGGCCGCATATTTCCTCGGCCAGCGCCGCTTCCCGCTCCACCGCTTCCCGGTAGCCGTCCACCTCGATCAAAATGACCGCTTCCGCGTCCTCCGGCAGATCGGCGTTCGTGAATTTTTTCACAGTGCGTATCGTCGTGTTGTCCATGATCTCCATGGTCGCCGGGATGATCTTGCCGCGGATGATGGCGGAAATCGTGTTGCCGGCCTTGTCCAGATCGTCGAACACCGCCAGCAGAGTTTTGCGCGCTTCCGGGATCGGGTTCAGCTTCACCAGCAGTTTGGTCATAATCCCCAGCGTTCCTTCCCCGCCGGTAAAAAGGGCCGTCAAGTCGTAGCCCGTCACATTCTTCACCGTTTTGCCGCCCCATTTCAGCACTTCGCCGTTGGCCAGCACCACCTCCATCCCGATGACATAATGCTTGGTCACGCCGTATTTCAGGCCGCGCAGACCGCCGGAACACATGGAGACCGAGCCGCCCATAGTCGCGGTCGTCACGGTGCCGGGGTCGGGCGGATACATGAGCCCGTACTCGGCCGCGGCGTCGTTCAGGCTTTGGATGATCACGCCCGGCTCGACCCAGGCCGTGAGGTTTTCTGGATCCACTTCGATGATTTTATTCATCTCCAAGGTCATAAGGACTATGCCTCTCTCCAGCGGGATGGTCGCCCCGCAGAGATTGGTGCCGGAACCGCGCGGATAGATGGGGACGCCGTGCTGCCGCGCCAGTTTTATCACGCCCGCCACCTGTTCGGTCGTCCGCGGGGTGACGAGTAGATCCGGCGTCTGTTTCGGCATGGCGGCCGTCGCGTCAAAAGCGTAATTCAGCAGGTCTTCCGGTTCGGATAAAACGTTTTCCTTGCCCAGCAATTCCGCCAGCTCTTTGTATAATTCTTTACTCAGCATGATATCCGTTTCCTCCCTAAATTGTTTTGGCCCGCGTTGGGTGAAAGACACATGTTTCGGGGCAGAAAACAGGCGGCGGATCTCCTCCCTTCGGCTACGTCTAAACACTTACTCATCTGGCAATTTTTGGATTCCGGGGGCGAGCCCGGAATGATTAGGCCCTGAACTTTTCCCCGGCGGCGTTATAGGTCTTCACGACCGTCAAATGCCTGCGCATCAGATCGCGCGCGCTTTGAGCGTCGCCGTCGCGGACCGCCGCGAAAATCGCCTGATGCTGCTCGTACAAATGCCGCTCCGTGCCGGTCGAGCCGGCCATCCATAAAGAGCGCGTCAGGCGCAGCGTTTTGTAGATCGCCGTCTGCACCGAGTCGATCATGCAGTTCAGCAGGCGATTCTGCGCCGCTTTCGTGATTTCTGTGTGAAATTCCAGATCCAGCTGTTCGCTCCTCTGCCGGTCGCTCAGATCATCCCGCATGGAATTGACGACCGCTTCCAAGGCCAGCACATTGCGTTTTTCCCGGCGCAGGGCCGCCAGTTCCGCCGCGTGGACCTCAATAGCCAGACGCGCCTCCAGCACGGCCTGCACCTGTTCATGCGCCATAGAAAAAACGAGACGGAGCGGTTCCACCACGCCCTCGGCCGGAGTCTGGCGGACAAAAAGCCCTTCTTTCCGCGCCTCCAGCACCCCGGTCAGGTTCAGAGCGGCGATAGCCTCGTGCACGCCGCTGCGGGGCACGCGCAGCTGTGCCGCCAATTCTTTTTCCTCCGGCATCCTGTCGCCGGGCCGCAAATCGCTGTTGATCAGCAGCTGTTTTATATATTCTAAAATCAACTCGATCGATTGCTCGCTGCCGCCCGCGGCAGCCGTTTGCATCTCCATGCCGTCACCTCTCTTATTTAAAATAGTGAAAGAATATATATAATATCAGATTTATTAGTATTGTCACAGTAAGCGTAATTCATTTTGCTTTGCCTGTCAATAGCAAGTGGAAAACAAAGCGAAAAATTATATGTACTGGCGGCTTCATGCCGGAATAGTATATCCAATAAAATAAGGGGTGTCAACGATCGTTCTGGAATCCAAAATTGCTTCTGCCGGAGATAAAAAATATCTGCGCCCTCCGGGATCAAAAAAAATGGTATTGCGCGCGGAGAAATTTTGGCGGACGAACATTCAAAACTCACCGCGACATTTCAATCCCCAATAAGCTTAACTTAACTTGAGCCTTTTTCCCTCTTGCCGCCGTCTAATAGAGGGTATATATTTTATAAAAGGAGGTTCGCGTCCATGCCTTTCAAGCTGATTGCCGCGGCCCTGCTCGCCGTCTTCCTCGCTCTGGCCGCTCCGGCGGCGGCGCTCGCCTTGCCCGCCGTTTATACCGCGTCTTCGGAGATCCAGACCTTGACGTCGGGCATCACTTATGAAAAACAAACGCGCTTTACCGTGGACGGCTGGCTCTCGCTGCATATCCTGCGCGCCGACCTGTCCAATCCCAACGTGCGCCTTGACGCTCTGACGAGCAGCAGCGGCATAGGCGCCGCCGCCAACGTGCAAAGACTGGCGCAAAGCGCCGGCGCCGTGGCCGCGGTCAACGCGAGCCTTTTCTGGTTTTCCGGCGGCAAGAGCGCCATCATCGGCCCCATGGTGCAGGGAGGGCGTCTCCTGACGGCCGCCGGCGACGTCAACAGCGCGAAAGGCGATATAGCCACTTTGTTTTCCGTGGACGGGCACTCCGCCGCCATAGACTACTGGATGTTCCAAGGCATCCGTCTCAACCGGCCGGACGGGCTCGGCATCAATATCGTTACCTACAACCAGCCTTACGCGGGCACGAAGGAATTTTCCCTCATTGACGGCAGTCTGCAGGCCGTTTCCGTGGGAGCGGAGCGTTATCCGGATATCGTGGAAATGGTGGTGGCGGACGGTCTGGTGCAGGATCTGCGTTTTGGTCAGCCGGCGGTAGCCATTCCGCCCGGCGGCTTTGTCGTCATCACCCGCGGCGACGCCGGCTACATCTTGGCGGAGCGCTTCCCGATCGGCGCGGCCGTTGATTTGGACGCGCGTTTTTCCGTGGACTGGCAAAACGTCCAGACCGCCGTCTCCGGCGTGGAAACGCTGCTGAAAGACGGCCGTTTCCCCGACAGTTATTCTTTTGACATCAACGGCACCCTCCGCCGGCGCCAGCCGCGCACGGCCGCCGGGATCTCCGCCGACGGGACTCAGCTGATCCTTCTGGCGGCGGACGGCCGCCAAAACGCCAGTATCGGCGTCACCCAGCGGGAGCTGACCTCCTTGATGCTGGAACTCGGCGCTTATCAGGCGATCGGGTTTGACGGCGGCGGTTCCACTACGATGGTTTACCGCAAACCGGGGACGGAAAGCGTCGTCCTCGGCAACAGCCCTTCCGACGGCGGCCAACGCAGCGTGCCTAACGGCATCGGCCTTTTTTCCACCGCCGCGCCCGGCCGGCTGGCGCAGCTCTTGCTCAGCGCCGGTAACGGCCGTGTTTTTGTCGGTACGGCCCTCGCTCTCGACCTGAAGGGCCTGGATGAAAACGGCAATCCCCTGGCCCTGGACGCCGCGGGGGTCGAGTGGTCGGCGTCCGGTCTGGACGGCAGTTTCAGCGGTAACGCCTTTTATCCCGCCGCCGAGGGGCAGGGGACCGTCACGGCCCGGCTCGGCGACCTGAGCGTGAGCCAGAGCGTCGTCGCCCTTAGTGCGCCCACCCAGCTGACGGTTTCCGCGGAAAAACTGTATCTCACCAGCGGCGAATCCCGCGCCATCACTTTGAGCGGGCGCAACCAGGCCGGGTTCTCCGCCGCCATCCGCCCGGAAGACGTCACGGCGGAAATAAGCGGCAATATCGGCTGGATGGACGGCGGCGCTTTTATCGCTTCCGGCCACGGGACCGGCTATATCACCTTCCGCTGGAACGGCCTGACCGCCTATACGGCTGTGTCGGTCAAAGACGAGAGCGCCAATATCCAGATCGTGGAGGACTTTGAACAGCCGCGCTGGACCTTCGCCGGCAGTCATCCGTCCGTCAACGGCGCCTATATGACGGATAATATCGTCGTCCGCCGGGCCGACACCTCCGGCCGTCTGGTCTATGTCTTCGACGAAGGCGAGACAAACCGCGAAGTCCGGCTGCGTTACGCGGACGGGGGGATCGCCGTGCCGGCCGACCGGGAACGGGTAGCGCTCTGGGTCTATTCCGCCATGTCCTGGGGGGACGGGAGCCTGATCCTCCGTTTTGTCGACGGGGACGGCGTCCGGCGGGATCTGCGCCTCGCCGCGTCGGTCGATTGGGAAGGATGGAAATATCTGGAGCACGATCTCGCCTTGAAAGCGCCGGCCCGCCTGGAGGAGATCGTTTATGCCCGCGCCGATTCCTCGCCTGCCACCGGCGAGTTCTATTTTGACAACCTGCTTTTTGCCAAAACCATAGTCCAGCCGGCCATCCCGGCTGACCTGACCCCCAAAGCTCAGCGGGCGACGGACACCGCCTGGACGGCCGTCAATAACGGCGCGGGCGACGCTTACGCCTTCGCTCTGCTCGCCCAGCCCCGCGAGCTGGACCCACGCAAAAGCGCCGAAGCCCAGATCCTCAGCGCCATAAAAACCGTGGATCAAAGCGTCAGCGCCTGGATGCTCGTCGGCGGCGGCGCGCATAAACTGGCCGCCGAGCTGCAAAAACCGGCCGTCGCGCCCTCCTCCGGCTGCAGCAGCACGGATATCGGCCCCAACCGCCTGCTGCGCCTGGATATCAGCAAAGGCGGCATGCGGCTCAGCAACCCGGATCAATGGTATTGGTTCATGAATCAATTGGCGGGTTTTCAGGGTGACAGCCTGTTTGTCTGCCTGACGGAATCGCTGGGTTATTTCAAAGACCCGCTGGAAGCCGCTTTGCTGGAAAAAGAGCTGGCGGATTTCGCCGCCCGCACCGGTAAAAACGTCACCCTCGTATACCGGGGTACCGAAGATTTCGGCTATATCAAAGACGGCGTGCGCTATATCTGCAACAAGGGCATCCCAGCCGGCGACCTGGCCGGCCCGGTAAATTACCTGCGTTTCACCGTCAAAGGCGGAGCGCTGACCTATGAATTCCTGCCTCTCGGCTAAGGAGAGCACATCCTAATGTCAATCAGCGAAGAAACCGGCGTCTCCGAGCCGGAGGAAACAGCCCGGCGCAACGTGACGCGGCTGGAGTATCAGGGCAAGGAGCTGATCCTGATCGCCACCGCCCATGTTTCCCGGGAAAGCGCCGCCTTGGTGCGCGAAGTCGTCACCGCCGAGCAGCCGGACAGCATCTGCGTCGAACTCGACGAGGACCGGCTGCGCAATATGCAAAACCCCGACGCCTGGAAAAAAACGGATATAGTGCAGGTGATCCGCAGCAAAAAAGTCGGTTTCCTGATCGCGAACCTCATCCTCAGTTCCTATCAGAAAAAACTGGCCGCCCGGCTGGATACCGCCGTCGGCCAGGAAATGCGCGAAGGAATCGCCTGCGCCGAGGAATTCGGCAAAAACCTGGTCTTGGCGGACCGCCAGATCCAGACCACGTTTCTGCGCATCTGGCGGAAAATCACTTTCTGGGAAAAACTCAAGCTGATTTTCGGGCTGGTTTTTTCCCTCGGCGACGATACGGAAGTCTCCGCCGCGGACGTGGAGGAAATGCTGCAAGAAGACATGCTGGACGCCGCTTTATCCGATATTCGCGCCAACCTGCCCAAAGCCGGCCATATCCTCGTGGACGAGCGCGATCAGTATCTGGCTCATCAGATCAAGAACGCCCCCGGTCCCAAAGTCGTGGCCATACTCGGCGCGGCCCATGTGGCCGGCATAAAAAACGAGATCCCGCTGGAGCAGGATATCGAGGCCATCACGGCGCTGCCGCCGCCGCACCCGCTGACCAAGGCCATCGGCTGGATCATCCCGATCCTCATCTGCGGACTCATTGTTTTCGCTTTCGCTCAGAATATGGAACACGGTCTGCGCCAGCTGACGGCCTGGGTCCTCTGGAACAGCGCGCTGGCCGGCGTTTTTACCGCCGCTTCCCTCGCCCATCCCCTCAGCGTGCTGACCGCTTTTGTCCTCGCGCCCTTTACCTCCATCAATCCTTTTCTGGCCTGCGGCTGGTTCGCCGGTCTGACGGAGGCCGCTTTGAAAAAACCGACGGTGGAAGATGTGGAGCGCGTGCCGGAGGATATTTTCACCTTCAAAGGCTTTTTCCGCAACCGCTTCCTGCATATATTAACGGTCGTCGTCATGGCCAATCTGGGCAGCTCCATCGGCACCTTCGCCGCCGGGTTCGATATCCTGACCAACCTGTTCCCTTGACGCGAGTGGAGTGGAGAGATGAGAGTGGAGAGTTATTCCGGGCTTGTCCGGAAACGATTTTTCGCGAAAAGCATACCGATGGCGACAGCCGCCAGATAAACGACAGCGCTTTTTCCTATTTCCAGCATGAAGTTCTCTCGCAAATTCATATGCGAACAGGCAAACATGACGTTCATGGCCAGGCAGGCGAGTCCCAGAATATGGGAAAATGCGGTAAACCGGTCCATGCCCCGCCCGCCGCGGTAAATGAGCCAGACCGCCAGCAGCGCCGAAAACAGGAAAGCGGCGCCCAGCATGAGCGAAAGAATTTTGCCGTACAGTTCCCCGGGTATCCCCAGCGAGCCGGAGTATATCGTGCCGGTAAACAGCGCCGCGACCATCAGCAGCGCTATAGACGCGCAGGAAAGCCCCGGCCATTTCCCGATGGCGGACGCCCCGTCCTTTGGCGCCGCGGCGCCGAGTATTTTATACAGGCACAATGAAGCGACGAGAATAAAAGCGAGCATATCCAGAAACAAAGAGGGATAGAGCCATTGGACCGCAGTGGAATGCTGCGGCCACAGCCAGGAGGAAACTGTCTGGAAAAAGTGGGAAAGGAAGAAAATCCCGAACGCAGCCAGCAAAACCAACCCATAAATCAAGAAAGTTTTGTTTTTCCGCAGGAATGTTTTGATTTGCGCGTCTGTTAAATGAATATCGATATTCATAATTTTCACCTCCGTTAAAAGATCGCTCACTTATCATCAGTTACAGTTACAGAACTGTTAATATAAATAATACTACAAATTCAGGCGTTTTGTCAAGATGGAGTTTTATGAATATACCAATTAATGTCAATCAATCGCAGCTGATGGATGTCCTCTTAAACATCGCCACCATCCGCCCCGTATTCATCTGGGGAGCGCCGGGCATCGGCAAATCCTCTATCGTGGAGCGTTTCGCCGCCGAAATAGGTCTGCCCTGCGTCTCGCTCCTGGGCAGTCAGCTGGCGCCGGAGGACATCATCGGCGTGCCGCAGATCATCGAGGGAAAAAGCGTGTTTTGCCCGCCGCGCGTGATTGCCCGCTCGGAGGCTTACTGCCTTTTTCTTGACGAACTCAACGCCTGCTCGCAGGAGGTGCAAAAAGCCTTCTACAGCCTGATCCATGACCGCCGTATCGGGGAATACCATCTGCCGGCGGGATCGATCATCATCGGCGCCGGCAACCGCGCCCAGGACAACGCCATCGTCAAGCCTATGTCCTCGGCCCTCGTCAACCGCATGTTTCACGTCGAACTCGTCGCGCGCCACCGCGACTGGCTGGAATGGGCCGGGCAAAACGGGATCCATCCGCATATACTCGAGTATATAGGCCTGCGGCCCGACCATCTCTGGCGGCAGCCGCCCAAAACCGAGGAGCCGTTTTCCACGCCGCGCTCCTGGCACATGCTCTCCGACGCCCTGCAGAGCTACGGCGACGGCATTACGGATCAGGAGCTGGAGATACTGACGGCCGGCTGTCTCTCGCCGCAGCACGCGGCGCAGTTCCGGGCTTTTGTCAAACAGATCCGCAGCCGCTACGCCCTGTCGGCTATCATAAACGGCGGGCAGAAATGGCCCTCCGCCCCCGCGGAGCGGGATGTGCTGTATTTTCTGGCCCAGAGTTTCCGGGCTCAGCTCATCAAGGAGCTGCCCCGCGACAAAACCGGCCTCTCCGGAACGGTGCTGGCCCTGACGACCAGAGCGAAGGCCCTGATGAAAGATCTGGCCGCCCTGAGCCTGGAAATCGCCCAGATGGCCGTGGCGCCGGCGGACGGCGAGTCGCTGCCCGACTGGTTCATGGCGGAAATCGTCCGCGATCTGCCGCGGCTGGCGGAAAAGAAGGAAAAATGAGTGAGTTTTTAGAGGGATCCTAATGGCGAAGGGCCGACAGAAAGCGAATGAACAAGGCGATCTGGCGCTGAAAAATTTCCAGCTGGGGTACGCGGCGCTGCTCCGTCATCCCATTTTCGCGCCGCTGCTCGACCGGGCCAGCGTGGTGCGGCGTGAGGGCATGCCTTTTCCCGCCGGCGGTCTGGCGAAAGTGTCGCGCAGCGGCCGCATCTACTGCCACCCCAAAACGCGGGCCGAACCCGGGGTCTGGATGCGGACGCTGGCTCACTGCCTGCTGCATTTGGGGATGGAGCATTTTATCGAAAAAGAAAATCCCGTTTTTTGGAATATAGCCTGCGACTGCGTGGCGGAAAAATTTCTGGCGGACCTGAAACTCGACCCCTCCTGCCGGGAAGCGGCCCGGCTCACCGGGGCCGGCGACGAGGAAAAACTCTACCGCCGGCTGCGGGCCGAGGGAATGAACCCGGAATACAGCGGCTTTGGCACGGCGGGCGACAACGTCCCCGACATGATCTTCGACGTCTCCTCCACCCCGCCTGTTCACGCCCGCCGGCAAATCAGGACCTGGCCGGCGCTTTTCGCGGCGGGCCTCAATCTGGCGGTGCAAAGCGCCGTCAGCGTGGCGGCGGGCTATCAGGAGACTTTGGACTCAGGCGAATGGCGCTCGCCCAAGTCCGCGGCGGCGCGGGCCAAAATGTGGTTTATCTCCTCTTACCCGCTGCTGGGGGCCATCGCCGCCGATTTCCGCCTGATCGAAGACCCCATAATTTGCCAGCGGATGGAGATCAGCGTGGCGGCGGTCGCCTGCGGTCTGCGGGAGATATACCTGAACCCCGCGGCGGCCCTGAGCGAGGAGGAATGTCGTTTTGTCATGGCGCACGAATTTCTGCACGCGGCGCTCCGGCACGACGTCCGGCATGAGTGGCGGGATCCTTATCTGTGGAACGTGGCCTGCGACTATGTCGTCAACGGCTGGCTCAGCGAAATGGGGTTGGGGGAGCGCCCGGCGCAGGCGCTTTACGACGAGCAGTTCAAAGGCCTGAGCGCCGAGGCGGTCTACGAGCGGATCGTGACCGACCTGCGCCTGTACCGCAAGCTGGCGACCCTCAGGGGCGTGGGGCTGGGCGATATTTTGCCGGAAGAGGCCGATTGGCGAAAACAGGGAGACGGCGTCGATCTGGACGCTTTTTACCGCCGCGCCCTCAGCCAGGGCCTGGAATATCATCAAGACGCGGGCCGGGGCTATCTGCCGGAGGGTCTGGTCGAGGAGATCCGCGCCCTCAGCCACCCGCCTATCCCTTGGGATGTGGAACTGGCGCGCTGGTTTGACGAGATGTTCGAGCCGCTGGAAAAAACGCGCTCCTACGCGCGGGCCAGCCGCCGCCAGTCGGCTACGCCGGATATCCCTCGCCCCAGCTGGGTGGTCAATCAGGCGGCGCTGGACGGGCGCACGTTTGGCGTGGTGCTGGATACCTCCGGTTCCATGGAGCGCGGACTGCTGGCGGCGGTGCTGGGCGCGGTGGCCAGTTACAGCGCGGCCCGGGACGTGCCGGGGGCGCGGGTGGTTTTTTGCGACGCGGAAGCCTATGACCAAGGCTATATGAAGCCGGAGGACATCGCGGGGACGGTAAAAGTCAAGGGGCGCGGCGGCACGGTGCTGCAGCCGGGGATCGACCTGCTGGAGCGAGCGGAGGATTTTCCCCGGGACGCGCCGATCCTCATCATCACGGACGGCTACTGCGAGGACCGCCTGACGCTGCGCGGCCGCGAGCACGCTTTTCTCATCCCCGCCGGGGCCGGGCTGCCGTTTGTGCCGAAAGGCAAAGTGTTTCGGGTGGAGGGGTAAGGAGGCAGGGTCTACAGAGGGAGCGTGTGGGCGCGCCCAAACAGCTTGAGGCTTGCGCGCACCGCCGGAACATGCTATGATTGGCCGTGAGAGAGGCGATCCGACGGAGAGGAGGATTAGAATATGGATCCTATTGAAACCATAATAATGACTTTAGGATTTTCAAATTCAAAAAACCTGCACTATCCTGGTGATGATACAGCTAAACTGATCAATAATCATTCTATACAAAAAATAATTGATGAACTTGACCCGGAAGCATACTATTATGTTGACGATAAACCATTTATATTGTTTTTTGAATGTCGGGGAAATAAACTTTCTGCTGATGTTGTTAAAAAAATATGGAACGCTCAAATTCCATTGGCTGTTGTCGTGTTTGAAAATCACATTAAAATATTTAACGGCTGTTCTCTTAGTAAGGACCATGAACTGATTTTGCTGGAAACCATCGAGGGAATAAATCAACTAAATGAAACGTCATTATTCTCATATTGGAACATATCAAGCGCCGCCTTCTGGGAAAAGTACACAACAGCGCTTACAACGCCTAAACTTGACGCCGTTATGCTGGAAAACATTAAAGATGCTACAAACATGCTTAAACGATCAGGATGCGCTCCCTTTGCGGTTCAACTTATATTGAGATTGATTTTTATCCGATATTTGATTGACCGCGGGGTAGATTTAGATTATAAGGGATTAAACGGAAATGTTGAGTACTCCCAAAAATATTTATTGGAACTTATCCAAACCAAAGAAAAAATTTATGATTTGTTCGCGCATTTGAAAAACCGGTTTAACGGGAATCTCTTTGAAATCTATCAGGGAAACTCAAAGTCCGAACCGGATATGATTGATGATGCATCATTGAGGATGTTATATGATTTAATGTCCGGCACGTTGGTTTTATCTTCAGGGCAGCCCTCGCTGTTCCCAATGTATGATTTTAATATCATTTCTGTTGAGTTGATCAGCAATATATATGAACGTTTTTTGGGAGACGCGAAACAGCATGACGACAAGGCCTTTTATACACCGCCATATCTGGTGGATTATCTGTTGAAACAAACGATAATTCCATTTTTGTCAGATAATAAAAGCTGTAAAATACTTGATCCCGCGTGCGGCTCAGGAATATTTTTAGTAGAGTCGGCTCGAAAAATAATTGAGAACAATTTGCGGCACAGCCAATCAAATTTTGGTGATACCGAGCTTATATCCTGCATCACGGATAATATTTGGGGTATTGATAAAAACCATGAGGCTATCGATGTCGCCGTTTTTTCAATTTACTTGACTATTTTGGATTATAAAGATCCAAAAACTTTAAAGAACTTTAAGCTCCCTTTGCTTAAAGGACGTAATTTTTTTGCCTGCGATTTTTTTTCCGGCGATGCGGATAAAGTTTTAGGTGAAAAACATTTCGATTTTATAATCGGTAATCCTCCTTGGGGCGGCACAGACGGATTGCATGTCAAGTATTGCACAGACAGAAAGCTGCCCAAACAAAACAATGAGATTTCTCGGAGTTTTGTTCTGCGCACCAAGGATTTCGCTGCTTCCGATACCTGTTGTTGTCTGATAGTTACTTCTAAACTTTTTTACAATACCAAAACGCCTGCCGGAGATTTTCGCAAATGGTTACTGGAGGAATCAAAGATCAATAAGTATATTGAATTGGCCGCCGTTAGGGAACTTATTTTTGCCAAGGCTCGCGGGCCTGCCGGTGTGATAATATACAATTTCAATTCTGACAAAAAACAAAATGCATTAAATGAGATAAGCCACTTGACTTTAAAGCCCAATATTTTCTTCAAATTGTTTAACATTATAGTCATAGATAAAAGTGATTATAAATTTATCCAGCAAAGTTTCTTGTTAAAAAACGACTGGGCTTGGAAAACTGTTGTATTTGGATATGGTCACGACTGCCGGCTAATTAGTGATTTAATGCAAAATTATTTATCAATTGATAATATTATAGAGGCTAATGGCTTTTCGCACGGGACCGGAATTAAAGCTTCTGACGGAGAGCAAGACGCAAAACATTTACTTGGGAGAAAATTAATCGACGCAAAAGACATTTTCCCATTCCATGTGGACGTTAATTATTTAGCTGAATTTCAAAAAGAAAAAATTGACAGGACCCGCAAAAATAACGCTCAACTCTTCAATCCGCCATATGCGCTGATAAAAAAAGGATTTGATATACAGACGTATCGTTTTCGCGCTGCTTTTACAAATGCTGATTTCATTTATCCTGATGCCGTAACGGGAATTTGCGGCGGCAATATAAATGAAAATGCTTTATTGTCCTTTGTGGGATTGTTTAATTCGTCTCTTTATGCATATTTAAATTTAATGTTGGGTTCATCTTCCGGAATTGAACGCGAACAGGGTCTTCCTACGGAGATATTCAAATACCCTGCCCTTGTGGATGAGCAAATAGCCGGTGTAGTTAAGGATATTCAAAATGTCATCGAGGCGGAGAAGGCTGCTGTTTTCAATAATACATCAGAAAATGAACAGTTGATACACGATCTTGATGCACTGATTCTCGAAAAATTTGATCTGTCAAACGACTTGTTTGTTGATTATGCTCTAAATATACAAATCCCATTGATTGCAAACAGCCGGTTGATATGGAGCAAAGTCAGTACACAACAGCTGATCGCATACTCAAATATCTTCACTGAATACTTTGGTAAAATCTTTTCAAATGGTGAAAAATATATTGTAACCAAAATCTATACAGGTGTTGCCGGGCATTACTGCGCCGTGGAGTTTGTTTTCCAGGACGACAAACCGTTAAATCCAATAATCGAAATTAAAGAGGATAAGGCATATCTGTCTTGGGTAAGTAAATTTATGTTAAATGAGATCAATGATTTATTCTATCAAATGAAAGATGTTATTAATTTTGAGGAGAACTCCTTTTTCATTCTTAAAACAGATGAATATAAAAATTGGCACCCGGCCATGGCAAAATTAGAATTAGCAGATGTGTTGGATTCAATATTTGCTGGGAACGCGGAGGGCAATTTATGAGCGGATTTTTAGACCCTTCGCTAAACCGGCTCCTATCCATAAAGACGCTGAAGTATATCATAGGTAAGCTGATTGTATGTGTGGAAATGATGTCAACTGATTGTGCTGCCGAGGCTCAAAAAATAGCTAACAATGAAATAGTGATCCGTGATTTTCTGTTTTCGCGTTATTTAGATAACGATGATAAAATGCAAACCCTGGGTTTGGATGATTTTAGATTTGAATCCGAAGCGCCGGAGAATTATATAAATGGTGTTCCGCAAGGAAGGGCAGATTTGAGGGTGTATAGCATTGATGATTTCCGTTATAGGAAACGTTATTTTGTGATTGAGTGCAAAAGAATTGACGGGAATCTTACTCTGAACCGAGAATATGTCAATAATGGCATAAGACGTTTTATAGGTTCGTCGCCCAAATATACTTCGTATTATAAATCGAATGGCATGTTTGGGCTTTTAGTAAGAACCGTGGACGTAGACAAAACTGTTGATTGTATAAATCAGCTTTTACGTGATGATTACAGCGACATTCCGGTTCGAGATTATTTACATTTAGGTATGGATTTTGATTTCTACCTGTCCGCACATGGTGACGAAAAATCTTCACAAGTCATTTTGGTACATGCGTTTGCGGATTGCTCAAAATTAGTAAATTGAATTTACGTTTGTCTCTTCGTTACGCTGCCGGGCTTCCCGATCGGTCTCTCCTTCTTGATTAAACTGAATGGTTTTGATGTCTTTGACTTGACTTTGACGGCAAAAACGGTTTTTTAGTATAACAATGCGGACTTTCCAAGGGTCCCTGGCCCGAAAACGAAAAAATTCCGCGAAATGTGGTGCCGCGTATGTGAAAAAT
>JAISAH010000030.1 GCA_031266805.1 Gracilibacteraceae bacterium | reverse complement strand
AAATGATCGCTGCAGACCCATTCCCACACCTTATGGCCCTGCCAGTCGACTTCTACGATGATATCGTCCACGAGGAGCTTGTCGGAAATCTCCGGCCGCCGCAGATCCTTATGGGCGAGGATTAGAGTATTGCCCCGGTCAACGAGCGGATCCTGCCCCGGCACATAATAGCCCACGGGATTGCCTTCCCGCTGGTAGTCGTGATGCTGCCGGGCGTCGTTGGTCTGCACATGGTAGGTGTACAGGCGCCCGTCGACGTTTAATGCCAAAGGCGCGAAGAGAGAACTGGTCACAATCTGTCATTCCGAAGTCCATCCCTGTTTTCCACTTCCAATTATATGTAAATGAATAAAATGGCAAAATATCTGCAAATTGTTGTTTGAAAATATAGAAAAATAACCATAAATGGCATATATCGACTTGCAAAACGTTCAGACTATTGATAAACTAAGAAAAGACATAAATATTATCAGGAATTATCGACTATCCATTTGACTTGCCCGGCGGCGCCGCGGCCCGCCTCAGACCCCCGTCATTCCAGGCTCGTCCCGGAATCCAAAGAGACGGATGCGAAGAATGGATTCCGGCATAAAGCCGGAATGACGAGAAATGGATTTGCCGATACTTCCTTACACAATAAAACAACTGTCAAAAGGTGTACCTTTTGAGAGCGTGTTTGCGTTTTGATCGCGCCGGACAAAAGATTAAATTTCTTGAATTTTTCCTGAATCTTTGCTGAATTTTTTCTGAAAAATGAAAAGACTTATTGACCGCTGCCAGTATTTGTGGTATTTTTAAGGCTAAGCGAGCACTGTCAAAAGGTACACCTTTTGACACCTCGCGGGAGACGGTCACTCAGTGCAGGCCGCGGTTTTCCGGCGGCAGCGGCGCGGGCGTGTTCCCGGCGCGGAAAGGTTATGGCAAAGATGAGGAGTCGCAGAGTCGCGGCGCTGCTGGCGATAGGCGGGTTAGCCCTGCTTGTCGTCTCAGCGCGCCCCGCGTTGAGACGGCGCGGGCGTATTCCCTCCCGGCGCGGAAAGGTATGGTGGGATAAAGTGGGTCGCAGAATCGCCATTGTTCTGCTCACGATAGCCGGTTTAGCGCTGCTGGCCGCTTGCGCGCAGTCCGCGCTTTTGAACCGCTCGCTCGCCGGCGTCGCGGTCCGGGCCTGTTCCTCCGTGGCGGGCGAGGTCCTGACCCCGCTGGATTTTGTCAATTTCGATGATCGCGGCCTGACGCGGCTCAGTTTCGCGGCTGAGCCGGATTTTGCCGCTTTAGGGCCGCAAAGCGTGCGGCTGAGTTTTTCCCTTGGCTGGCGGCGCGAGACTGTGGAGTCGAGTCTGACCGTGCTGCCCGGCAGCCGCGCTTTGACTTTGGAAGCCGGCGACGCGCCCGAGGCCGAGGACTTCGTCCAGACCGCGCCCGGCCATACGGCGGTTTTGGCGGCGGAGACCGCCGCCGTCGACTGGAGCGAGGCCGGCGTCACGCGGGAAGTGGTCCTCATCCTGGACGGCCGGCCGCTGGTTTGCGCGGTCACGGTGGCGGACACGACCCCGCCGGCGGCCGCGCCGCGGGAGGGTGTGTGGACCTGGGTGGGCGAACCGCTGGCGGCGGCGGATCTCATCACGGATATCAGCGACGTTTCCGCGGCGACGGTGACTTTTCAGCGCGAGCCGGACTGGACGGCGGCCGGAGAGGCGGCGGCCGAACTGCTTCTGACCGATGAGTTCGGCAATGCGGCACTCCTGACCGTGACGCTGGCGGTGCGGCGGGACGAGGAACCGCCGGTAATCACCGGGGCGCGGGATCACGCCGTCCTCGCAGGGGGAAGGGCGGATCTGCGAACGGGAGTCGCGGCGCGGGACAACAGGGACGGACAGGTGGAAGTGAGCGTGGACTCCAGCGCGGTGGATTTTAACCGGAGCGGCCGCTATCCTGTTTATTACGCCGCCGCCGATCAGAGCGGCAACCAGTCCCAGGCGACGGTTTACGTCGCGGTGGGGGCGCTTACGGACGAGTATGTCTACGGACTGGCGGATCAAGTGCTCGCCGGGATCATCACCGCCGGGATGAGCGAGCGGGAGATAGTGAAACGAATACACGATTGGGTGCGGGCCAATAATCTTTATCTGGACTACGGCGAAAAAGGCAACGTGCTGCGGGGCGCTTACAACGCTTTTACGGCGGGCCGGGGCGATTGCTACACCTTCTACGCCGTTTCGGAAGTGCTGCTGACGCGGGCCGGGATAGAAAACATCGGGGTCAGGCGCGTGGGCGGCCCGGCTGAGCATTACTGGAACCTGATTTTTATCGACGGCGGCTGGTATCACTATGACGCCTCCCCGTATTTTATCTATTTCGACGGCAGTATCTTCACCGAGTCGCAGGCGCGGCAGTACACGCAGGACCGGGATCCGCGGCGGCATTATTATGATTATGACGCGGATCTGTACCCGGAAGTGGTATGGTAACGATGAGTGACGGCATGAGGAAAAACCTGCTGGAATACCTGGAAAACAGCGCGGCGCGATATCCGGACCGCCTGGCTTTTACGAACGGCGAGACCGGCCTCACGTTTCAGGCTCTGGCCGCCGCCGCCCGCGCCGCCGGGAGCGCGCTGAGCGAATACGGCCCTCGCCGCCCGGTGGCCGTGCTCATGCCGAAACAGGCGGACATGGTGGCCGCGCTGCTCGGCGTTTTGTACAGCGGGAATTACTATGTGCCGCTGGACTGGGAAATGTCCGCGCCCCGCCTGCAAAAGATCCTGGCCGCCGTAGAGCCGGCCGCGCTCGTCTGTGACGCCGGCTCGGAGAAGCGTCTGAGCGAACTGGGCTACGCGGGGCCGGTCCGCCTGTATGAGGAACTCCGCGCCGCTCCGGCTGAAGACGCCCTATTGGCGCGGATCCGCGCGCAGGCGCTGGATATCGACCCGGCTTATGTCGTCTTCACTTCCGGTTCGACCGGCGCGCCCAAGGGCGTGATCGCCAGTCACCGGAACGCGCTGGACTATATCGAACAACTCAGCGCGGTGCTGGAGGCGGATCCGCGGACCGTGTTCGGCAGCCAGACCCCTTTTTACGTGGACGCCTGTCTGAAGGAGCTGTATACGACGCTGAAATGCGGCGCGCAAACGGTGATCATCCCCAAGACCCTTTTTACCTCACCAGTGCGCCTGATCGCCTTCCTGAACGAACAGCGGGTCAACACGATTTGCTGGGTGTCTTCCGCCCTGACGATCGTCTCCAGTCTCGGCGGCCTGAAGGCGGCGACGCCTGAATATCTGCGCCTGATCGCTTTCGGCAGCGAAACGTTTCCGCTCCGGCAATTTGAAATATGGCGCGCGGCGCTGCCAGATGTAAAATATATCCATTTATACGGGCCGACGGAGGCCACGGGCATGTCCTGTTATTATGTGATCGAGCCGGGAGCGCCGCTGCCGCGGGAAAAAATACCGATCGGTTTTCCTTTTGCCAATACCGGCGTCCTGCTTATCGACGAGGCCGGTCAACCTGTCGCCGAACCGGGCCGCGTGGGGGAAATGTATATCCGCGGCGCCGGAGTGACTATGGGGTATTTTCGCGACAGCCCGCGCACCGGTGAAGCTTTTGTCCAAAACCCGCTGCATGGCGACTATCCGGAGATCGTCTACCGGACGGGGGACAGGGCCTGTTACGACGAGGAAGGAGCTCTGGTTTTCGCGGCGCGGGCCGACCAGCAGATCAAGCATATGGGCTACCGGATCGAACTGGCGGAAATAGAGGAAGCCGCCCGGGATTGCGGGGCGGTCGACGCCTGCTGTGTTTTCGACGAGCGGACGAGCCGCATGACCTTGTTCTGTCTGAGCGAGGAGGATGAAGCTTCTCTGCGGCGGCGTTTGAAAAACCAGCTCCCCGCCTATATGCTGCCGGCGGCGGTGATTAGCTGCGCGGCGTTCCCGCTGACAATCAACGGCAAGATCGACCGGGCCGCGCTGAAAAAACGGGCGGCGGAGCGCCGATGAAAGGAATGAATGACTCTATGGACGAGCTGCTGGAAATTTTGCGCGACATCCAGCCGGATGTTGATTACGAGCATTGCGAGACGCTGATAGACGACGGGTATATTGATTCTTTCGCCCTCATTTCCCTGATCACCTCTATCAACCGGGTTTTTGACGCCGAGATCACGGCGGAGCATATCGTGCCGGAAAATTTCAATTCCGCGCGGGCGATCATGGACCTGATCCAAAGACTGGCCGCGGAATAAGGCCCGATGCTTTTTACCAGTTTTTCCTTTCTGTTTTTTCTGGCGCTGCTGCTTCTGGCCTATTACGGTCTGGGCGGCGGCCGGCAATGGCGGATTTTGCTGGCGGGCAGCCTGATTTTCTACGCTTTTTCCGGCTGGCGCAATCTGCTGTATATCGGGGCGACTATCGTCAGCTCTTTTATCGCGACGACGCGGATGGCGAATCTGCTGGAGCGGCAGGAAACCTATCTGGCGGAGCATCGGCTCTCGGCGGCGGAAAGCAAGAGCTACCGCCGGCGGGTCAAGCGGCAGCGGCTGCGCTGGCTCATCGCCTCCTTAGCCGTCAATCTCGGGATATTGGCCGTAGTGAAATACACGGGTTTCGCGGCGGATAACCTCGCCCGCCTGCTGCAGCCGCCCGGGGTGGTCTGGGAAACGGGCGGCCTGCATTTTCTCCTGCCGATGGGGCTCTCTTTTTACACCTTCCAGGTCGTCGGCTACACTATCGACATGTACCGGAGCAAAACCCCGGAAACTACGGAGCGCAGCGTCTTCCGCCTGGCCTTGTTTGTTTCCTTTTTTCCCCAGATCATCCAGGGGCCGATCAGCCGTTGGGCCGACCTGAAACAGACCTTGTTCACTCCGCGCCGCTTTTGCGCGGATGATTTTTCCGCCGGGCTCCTGCGCGCGCTGTTCGGGCTCGGCAAAAAACTGCTGGTCGCCGACCGGCTGCTCGCGGCGGTGCGGACGCTGACGGCGGAGCCGGAGGAGTTTTACGGCGTTTACGTCCTCGTCGCCGTCTTTCTTTACGCCGTCACTTTGTACGCGGATTTTACCGGCGGCATCGATATGACCATCGGCATCGCCCGGATGTTCGGCGTCCGGGTGACGGAAAACTTCCGCCGGCCGTTTTACTCCGCTTCCATCGCGGAATACTGGCGGCGCTGGCATATCACGATGGGGACCTGGTTCCGCGATTATCTGTTTTACCCGCTGTCGCTGTCCCGGCCCCTGACGCGTCTGGGGGAGAGCGGGGTGAAACTGCTGGGCAAATACTGGGGCCGCCGCCTGCCGGTCTGGGGCGCTACGATGGTCACCTGGCTCGCCACCGGCGTCTGGCACGGCGCGAGCTGGAATTTTGTCGTCTGGGGCGGACTGAACGGGGTGGTGATCCTGATTTCCCAGGAATTGATCCCGCTGTACAAGAGTTTTCACGCCCGCTGGGCTTTTAGTAATACCAGATTTTACCATGCGTTTCAGGTATTGCGGACCTTCTGGCTGATGTGTTTTATCCGTTCTTTTGACATTTACGCGGGGGTGGGGCTGACCTGCCGCATGCTGCTGTCGGTGGCGGCGCGCTTTGACGGCGGGCGTTTCGCGGCGGCCGGTCTGAGTCCGCTGGGTCTGACGGCGGCGGACTATGTGATCGCGCTCTTGGCCGTGGGCGGGATGATCCTGGCCGGCCGTGTCGGGGCGGCCGGAGCGGAGAGCCGCCCCGCCGCTCTGCCCGCCCGTTTGGCCCTGTGCGGGGCGCTGGCGGTCATGACGCTGGTTTTCGGGGCCTACGGCCCCGGTTACGACGCGCGGCAGTTCATCTATAACCGTTTTTAAGGAGGCCGGCTGTGGGTAAGAGCAGGATATGGCGGCGGGCGCTGGTGATCATGATTTTCTACGGCGCGCTGATCGCGGCGCTCCAGCAACTCTTGACGCCGAAATATATGGAAGAAATTTTCGAGGGCGCTCTGATCGCGGAGTATTACGCGGCGGAAAAAGACCACGACGTCCTCTTTATCGGCGACTGCGAGGTGTATGAAAACTTTTCCCCCATCACGCTGTTCGAGGAATTCGGCCTGACCTCCTATATCCGCGGCGGGCCGCAGCAATTGATCTGGCAGTCCTACTACCTGCTGGAGGATACTCTGCGCTATGAAAAACCGGATATCGTCGTCTTCAACGTCCTGGCCATGCAATACGGGGAGCCGCAGAGCGAGGCCTACAACCGCCTGAATCTGGACGGTATGGCCCTCTCCCCGGCCAAGGTTAAGGCCGTGCTGGCCTCCATGCTGCCGGAAGAAAGTTTCTGGAGTTATTTTTTGCCGCTCCTGCGCTACCATGACCGCTGGCGGGAGCTCGCGCCGGAGGACTTCGCCTTCTTTTTTCAGCGGGCCGCGGCCTCGCATAACGGGTTCATGATGCGCAGCGACGTGAAACCGGTGGGCCGGATCCCGGCGGGAGCGATGCTGGAGGATTACGCGCTGGCCCCCGTCTGTTTCGACTATCTGGACCGGATGCGTGAGCTCTGCGGCGCGAGTGGCATGGAGCTGGTGCTGATCAAGGCCCCGACCATCTGGCCCCACTGGTATCCGGAGTGGGACCGGCAGATACGGGATTACGCGGAGCGGTACGGGCTGCTTTATATCAATTTTTTAGATAATATGGAAAATATAGGACTAGATCTGGCCGTCGATACCTATGACGCCGGATTGCACCTGAATTTGGCCGGCGCGGAAAAACTGACGCGGTATTTCGGCGCGGCGCTGCGGGCGCGCGGCGACTGGCCCGACCGGCGCGCCGACCCGGCGCTGCGCGCGGTTTGGGCGGAAAAAGCCCGCCGCTACGAAGAGCACCGGGCGGCGCAGCTGCGGGAAATAGAAGAATACGGACAGGTACGGAGTTTTCGCGTTCCTTGAGACGAGTGGAGAGTGGAGAGTGGAGAGTGGAGAGTGGGGAGTGGGGAGTGGGGAAGACGAGGAGGAGAATATGAGATGAGAGTAAAACATTTTTTGGGGATTACACTGGCGGTCTTATTGGCGCTCCCGGGCCTTAGCGCCTGCGGCGCCGGGGCGTCCGGGACGGCCGGCGGGACTGGAGCGGCCGGCGGGGCCGTAGGCGGGGCTGGAGCGGCTGACGCGGCGCCTGCCGCCGAGACGCCGGTCGGCGCGGAACCCGCCGGCGAAACGCCTGCCGAAACGCCGCCGCTGGCCTATATTTTTAACGGGACGCCCGTCACGCTGGGTGCGGACGCGGCGGAGATAATCGCGGCCATCGGAGAGCCGGAGGACACGTTTGAAGCGGAAAGCTGCGCTTTCGCCGGCATGGACAAGATCCTCTATTATCCGGGGTTTTATATCAACACCTATCCGAGCGAGGGGCGCGATTATATTTTGTCCGTGGTCCTCACCGGCGACAGCCAGACGCCGGAAGGCGTTTATCTGGGCATGCCCAAAGCGCGGGCCGCGGAAGTTTTTGCCGGGGCGCTGACCGAGACGGGGCAGCGGCTGGAATATACGGTGGGGGATACGCGGCTCATTCTGCTCGCGCAGGGCGACCTTATCGCCGACATAACGTACTATTTTACCGCGGCCGGCGGCCAGGCTGACTGATATTGGCGGCATTGGCGGCGGACGGACGGAAAACGATCGGCGTCATCGGCGGCATGGGCCCGATGGCTACGGTAGATATTTTTCGGAAAATAATTTTATGTACGGACGCGGCCGGCGACGGCGGGCATATCCCCGTTTTGGTGGATAACAACACGCGGATCCCCGACCGCACGGAGGCGATAATGCGCGGCGGCCCCGACCCGGCGCCGGAACTCCTGCGCTCGGCGGCGCGTCTGGCCGGCATGGGCGCGGATCTGCTGCTGATGCCCTGCAACGCCGCCCATTATTATTACGACGCCATCCGGCGCTCGGTGGCGATCCCGCTGCTGAACATGGTGGAGGAGACGGCGGCGGAGGCGGCCCGGCTACGGCTGGGCCGGGTGGGCCTACTGGCGGTCAGCGGCACTTTGCACGCCGGGCTTTATGACAGGGCTTTCGCCGCCCGGAACATCCGCGTGTTAAAACCGGATGAGCGGGAACAGGAGGCGGTGATGACCGTGGTTTACGCCGGGGTGAAGGCGGGTAATTTCGCCGTCGACCGGAGCGATTTTCTGGCCCTGACGCGAAGGCTGTACGCCGCGGGGGCGGAAGCGCTGGTCCTGGCCTGCACGGAATTGCCGCTGCTTTTTGCCGAATGGGACGTGCCCGGCCGCGTGCTGGATCCGGCGCTGATTTTGGCGCGGCAAGGGGTGCTGCTCGCCGGCGGGAAGCTGAAGCAGTGAAAAATTTCTCTAATAAATTACTACCACGCTACCGTCCTTGAACTCGAACATCAGCCCGCCATCCTCGCGGGCTGTTATTATATCCAAAGAAGCATACCATAAAACCAAATCGAAGTCCGCAAGCGGCGACTTGACTTGTTCGAGCCACATTGAAAAACGTGTCAGCCGCTCTTTTTTCGCGAGCCGCTCGCGTTTATCCAAACTCAGTGTTTCGATCTGCTTTTGATTCTCCCGCTGTTTTTTGGACAGCGCTTCAAATCTCGCGTTGTACTCGCCCTGTTTCAACGGTGTATGAGCATTCAAACGGATCAAGTCCTGCAATGCCTTTGTCAAACCGGCTGCCACCAGACGCGCCTCTGATATATCTTTTTCCAGTTCAGTCATATTCTCTAACTGCTCAATGGCGGCGGTTATATTCCCAAGCAATTGCTCTTTGCCGCCAAGTAAGCGGTTATACGCTTGAAGAAACGCGGCTTTGACCTCATCTTCGGAAAGCACGGGAGTATTGCACGGTTTGGCGTTTTCATATCTCTTATGGCATTTCCAAACCACACGGCAGTCACCCGCGTTATGCCAGATCCTGGCGACATAATGTTCGCCGCAGACTCCGCAGACTATGCGGCAGCTTAACAAAGCTTGAGAGTGCAGTTTCTTTCCCAAAACATTTCTGCGCCGGATTTCAGACTGTACCAGTTCAAACACCGGCATTTCAATTATCGCTTCGTGCGAACCTTCCAGCCAATATTGCGGCAGCTGGCCGACATTGGGAACAGACTTTTTCGTCATGTATGACTCGACAAAAGTCTTTTGCAGAAGCGCGTTCCCCGAATACTTCTCATTTTGGAGTATGTTCTTGATTGTCGTTCTGCTCCACTGGTCAGTCATTCCCGACGGCGTGCCGATCCCGTCTTTCGTCAGGGCTTTGGCAATAGAGGTATAGTTTTCCCCGTCCAAAAACATCGTGAATATACGGCGCACTACCTTTGCTTCGTCCTCGTCGATCTCCGGATTTTTATCTCTCGCGGCGGGTTTCTTAAAACCAAGCATCGCCGAATAGCCGAGGCTGAATTTACCCTCCCGAAACTGCTTCCGCTTGCTCCACATAACATTTTCCGAGATCTTTCTTCTCTTTTCCTGTGACCACGAACCCATGAGTATGATAAGCAGTTCGCCTTTCGCGGTCATAGTGTCTATGTCTTCCTCCGCAAAGCATACGGACACGCCCGCTTCTTTTAACTTGATAATTGCGGCAAGCGCGTCCTCTGTACTCCGGGCAAAGAGCCGTATAGATTTTGTCAAGATCACATCGATCTTACCCGCTAAAGCGTCCTCAAGCATTAACTCAAACTCGGATTGAACGTCTTCTTGGGGGATATATGTGTCAGCGTCACCGTAAAACCGCACAAACGCCCAATCATCACGCGAATTGATGAGGTTATAGTAATATTCGCGGAGCGATTCATAACTCTGACATTGCTTATCGCCGTTCATACAGACGCGTTCGTAAGCCGCCAAGTTGCACCGTCTGTTAGGCATAGCAGTCATATCCACTCCCCCTCCCGTCACCAACGGGGGTAAACACTGGTCTGGATTGCTGCGCTTCGCTCGCAATGACGGCGGGGAGCAGCCGACTCTGAACAGTCGCCCGTTGTTGTTTCAGATCCTGCGCTTTATCGAAAATCTCTTGACTGACGAGAGGCGGGTGAGTGTTCGACCGGAAAATCTTCGGAAGCTCTCCCTTATTCGCCACTCGCTTGCCTTCACTTGACGAATGGCTCTTTTGCAGCAAAGTGTGACCGGCGTAACGCTCGTTGGCAAGCACAGCGCGGACAGTCGCTTGATACCATTTTGCGCCTGTCATAGTCGGAACGCCGTCCTCATTCAACTTTGCCGCGATTTTGGCCGGGCCAAGGCCGCTGATGTATTCGTCGAAAATGCGACGTACGGTTTTCGCCTGTTCCTCGTTCGGCGTAAGCGTTCCGTTCGCGTAGTCGTAGCCAAAGAGGGGGCGCAGCCCTGCTTTTCCATCCTGAAACGATTTACGGATAGTCTTTTTCAGGGTTTCGCTGATTTCAGCTTTGTCTTTATCTCCGTCCGTCATCGCAAACATCTCGCTGCGCGTTCTGCGCGTTTCCTGCGCCTTGGCGAATACGTCTTTACCGACGATTTTTATATACAGCTCGTTTGTCAGCAGCTTGCTGACAAAATTTATGTTCCACTTCTCATGGTGAATCGTTCTGATCCCGTCGCCGTTCAGCCTTTCAGCTATATTGACAGGACTTTCGCCACCATTATAATCAGCATAGACGCCGCGCACTGTTTCGGCCTGCGCTTTGTTGACGACGAGCTGCCGATCGACATGACCATAGCCGAAAATGGGACGCAGTCCTGTTTTGCCGCGTTCAAACGCCTTTGCGATCGCTTGTATTTCCGGCGTGCCTGATTGCTTATCGCGCTCGTTTTTTGCATACGCGATAGTGCGGATAGCCGCCATTTGGCGTGAGGTTTCTACCGCGTCATCACCGACAATGACGCCATAAAACTCATTTTCCAGTATGTTAGTGATCGCCCGCTTATGCCAGTCGCCGCCGTGCGCCATTGCGATCCCGTCGCCGTTTAGTCCCTTGACTATCGTCATAATGCTGTCGCCGCTGTTATAGCCGCCAAATACGCGGCGTACCACCGAGGCTTCGGTTTCGCTTGGGACAAATTCCCCGTCCACATAGTCAAATCCATAGAACGGACGCAGCTCACCGTTTACGCTCTCAAATTTATGGTCAGAATTTGCCGAGAATACCTCGCTGCGAAACAGACGCATTGCCTGCGCGCTGTCGAAAACGTCCTGACTGACGAGCGGGGGATGAGTGTTCTCGACTAATTGCGTGATCATCTCGCCTGTGGCCGCTATGCGCTTTTGAATTATGCGATGCCCGGCATAGCGCACGTTCGCCAAGGTTCGCGATATAGTAGCCGCCGTCCATTTGCCGCCGAACATCGACGGTACGCCTTCGCTCTCGAAGTCGTCCGCTATTACATAGGGACTGACGCCGTTGTTATACTCGTTAAAAATACGCCTGACAATTTTTGCCTGTTCGTCATTCGGGGTGAGCTTGCCGCTTGCGTAGTCGTAGCCGAATATCCTATGCAGCCCGACATGGCTGTTGTCAAAGATTTTTTGCAGTTCATCGCCGGTTTCGGCAAAATCTATCGTTTCGCCGTCACTCGCCGCATAGATCGCGTTGCGGATTTTATGCATCTTCTGCGCTTGACCGAATATATCTTCACTGATAAGAGCGGGATGAGTGTTCTCGGCACGGCGCGTCGGCAGTTCGCCTCTATTGACGGCCGTTTCTTTTGTGATCGGGTCAAGGGTGTGATACTTCTGCATCACAGTATGTCCGGCATACTTCTCGTTGGTGAGCAGCTTCATGACCATACTGCCGTTCCAAAAGCCGCCATGGTCTTTCAAAACGCCCTCGCTGTTCAATCTGTCCGCGATAACGCCGGGACTGACGCCGCTGATATACTCGGCAAAAACCCTGCGGACGACGGAGGCCTGACGTTTATTAGGCACAAGCGCGCGGTTTATATAGTCGTATCCGAAAAGCTGATGAAACCAGCCTTTGCCTTCCGCAAAACCTTTACGGATACGCTGCTTTGATTTCTCGCTCATCAAATGGATCTCCGCCTGCACGTAGCTCTCTAGGACGGAAAACAGCAGTTTGCCGTCATCGGACATTGTGCTGATATTCTGTTCTCCGAACCGGACTTCCACGCCGAGCGCCGTCAGTTCGCGCAGCGTTTCCAGTAAAATCGCCTTGCTCTGGGTAAAACGGCTTATGTTTTCCGTCAGGATAATGTCTATTTTGCCGTCCCGCGCGTGAGATAGCATACGCTCAAATTCTTCACGAATTTCCTTGGCGCCGGAAACATCGTCGGCATAGACGCCCACATAGTCCCATGAAGATTCGCTTTGGATCAAGTTCGAGTAATAGCCGACTTCGGACGACAGGCTTTCAAGCAAGCCGCCGTTTTGCGTGTTGACCCGCGTGTAAGCTGCAACTTTTTGCATTTCTCTAACTCCATTCTTCTAACTTACGCTCGGATAATCCCCAAGGGACGAGTTCGCTGATCGGTTCGCAATAACCGCAGAAGGGGATTCTATTAACGAGAAAAGTGAATAACTGTGTTTGATTTTCGACGTCATTCAAAATCAAAAAATCGCTATCATCAAGCGACAGATTGGTCTTGAAGTATTCATTAAAATATTTTGCGGCAATTGCGTATGTGCATTTATATAATTTTCCATTATTAAGAAAAAGACTGTAGTATTTATATCTGGGGCAGTTTATAAACAGATGTTTAGGTACAGCATTATCGAAATTGAGTGGCCTTTTGGAAAAATACTTCTGTTTTCCTTTTTCTATAACATTGTAGCTAACAGCATGTTTATCAAGTACATTATAGATAGCGGAAAGGTCTAGATTGGTCAATGGATATTCGGTAATAGTCAGTTCAATCTTCATCGCATTGAGTATTTTTTTTTGGCTATCGCTCAATTTTGACAACAACAATCCGTTTGTGTAGCATTCTATCCTAATTTCCGGATAAACTTCTCTCGCCTTTGAAAAAAAGCCGAAGATACTCGGATGCAGGAACGGTTCGCCGCCAGTAAACTTTAATACATTGATTGGCGTAGCTAATGATTCAAATTTAACAATATCAAGCGCAAATTGCTCATAAGAGTAATTATCAGCCTTACATATTGGAGCAAAAGTACTGCAACTGCGGCAGTGGAGATTACAAACGTTCGTTACAAAAACATTCAAATGAAACTTTTCACGCACATAGTCAAACGCAAAATGCTTGCCGAGAAACTCACGTTTTTCAGACGTCAAAAAGAAAACGTCCCTATTCCCTATAAAACCGGAAAGTGAAGGCAGTATTCCTTGAATGTACTTATCACCGACACCGATAATAATGCCTACATCACCTTTAACATATTGCGCGCGAAACACTGATAGATTTGATGAAGTAATACATCCAACGAAGGGAAGCTCTGTATTGATTAGATACTGTTTCAAACCAGTTCCGATTTTCCCATCACCAAACACATATATTCGTTTATGGCAGCAACAAAAGTTGTATAGCTTGCCAAATTCGTCATCTGCAAGCGATACTTGACTTGTAGTGTTTCCAGACCATTTATTAATCAGCATTTACAGATAGTCTCCTTATTTCCCTTGTAAAAAAAGATATATTTGCCAGTTTGCGAATTTCCGCGTCCGGTAATCCTAATCTAACAAGTGTTTCTTTGAGCATATTCAGCAGATTCATCTGCCGTTCAATCTCGCGTTCGCGGGTGCGCTTGCTGTGGTAATGTGAGTCGCCGCGAACAACGTAATAACCGAGCGGTTTATCGATATAGCCGCGCGGAAAGTGATAATATAGCGGCAGAAGCATTTGGTAGTTCTGTCCCTCGCGGCAGCGGCTGATTTCCCGGCTCGGATTTATCTTGTCAAAGCAGGACATGCGAACCATATGAGCGTGGCACTCAACAGACGATAATCCGGCGATTGTCAATACAAATTGATTGCGCTGGAAATTCAGATGCCCGCAGTTCTCGCTGTTCAGCTTCTGGACTTTCGTAACATCCGATTCGCCTACGATGAACAGATCGCTTGAACATACGCCCAATTCCGAGTTGTTTTCGAGGATCGCCAGCCTAAGTTCCGCCGAATCGGGAGTTAAGAAGTCGTCGCAGTCTATCCAGCACAGGTATTCGCCAGTGACGTGTTTTAGCCCGTTATTGACTGCGGCTGCTTGCCCCTGATTATCCTGGTACAGATACTTCAACGTCATTCCCTTGGCGGCAAACCGGTCTGAATAAGACTTGATAACGCTCTCGGTACCGTCAGTCGAGCCGTCGTTCACGCAAATCATTTCAATATTCGCGTGAGTTTGCGCCAATATAGAGTCCAACATTCTGCCGACAAAACTTTCGCCGTTGAAGCAAGGTGAAATGACGCTGACAAGCGGCTTTATTCCCATAGCTTTTCGACCGCCTTTTCTATCGAAATGACGTTTGCCGCCGGAAAATGAAGTATGATGTTTTGGTAAATATCTTCAAAATCCCATACAGGCGTTATGACAAAAGTAATATCGCCCGCTTCGGTGATCAGCGATTTTAGTTTGTCATCGTTTATGTTAAATACTGGTAAACCAGCCACGCTTTTCAGTTTGTCCGAGCCGTCAACAAAGCATAGCACCTTGTTTTCCGAACACTCAGCCGCAAGCCGCCCGATTTTGCCTGCGCCATAGATTATGACCTTGCCTTGGAGACACGGCTCGTCGTCGAGCAGGCAACCGTACATCTGATACTTGAGCAGCTTGACGTATATGGAGTTGCGCTTAATTTCAGTATAGAAGTTTCGACTACGGACATTTGTCGCATTTTCATTCTCGCAAAGCTTGTGTTCATAGTAAATCTCACTTGCGGTACTTGCGTTAAATATTGAGCGCATATAGTCACGCCACGCGAGTGGGGGAAGATTGCCCTCAATCATTGAGTTCATAGCCACCGCGTCAGCATAGGCAATTACGTTTATCTCTAATTTATTGCCAAGCAATCGTAGTACCTGTTCTCCTTTTTGCGTTCGGGCAAATATCATTGATATGCCATAACCGTCATTGAATTGCGGAGCGAGCGCACCAATCATATCACCCAATGAAAGATCGCAAAGATGATTGTTGGCTTTTATCCCGCAACTACCGCAGTTATCTCGATAAAAGCTAAAACGCGGATACATGTAAATATTTTGCGTTGACGGTTCAACCGCGCTTGTGCTTGAAGTGCGGAAAGAGGTTGTAATAACTGCTCGATTTTCTGAATTATGATAACCTAAGACTTTTGTACGTTGGTTTATTTCAAGCAATTCTCCATATTTATGAAGGTCTTTGAGATATTTATCCCAATAAATCGAAGATGTTACTCCGCCGCAAATCAAGTCAACAGTAAATAAATTCACGTAATCATGGTTCAAATACGCTTTCAAGGCGTTTATTTGACATCCGCAACCGGAATAGAGTACAAGTCTACCTTGTTTCAGGAAGTTTTCCGTTTCCTTGAACGTATTGTTCAAATCACTCTGAACATATTTACTGCATCTGAATTTTGCAGTCCCTTCCATAGTCTCAGTGTATGAATGGATGACGTTGAACTCACCATCGTACATCGCGCCAAAGACAACGCCGCCCTGTTCGATTACATACCCGGCTAACGCGGAGAACGCGCCGCCGCTGCTACTGTTTTTGCGTACTTCAAGGTTACGATTGATTGCGGCATATGTCTTTTTTCCGTTTGCCGCAGTCCACTTTGCGCGTTCGATTGGACAACGTTTACGACATATTCCGCAATCGGTACAATTGGTTTCGTCTATTTTCGGATAATTAAATCCTAAATGATTGTTTTCAAATTCAATACAATTTTGCGGACAAGCCAAACCGCAGACACCGCACCCACAGCAATCCTTATGCGTAACAACTGTCTTTGTCGGCAACTTCTCAATTAAAAGTGATTTTCGCAAATAGCCAAACGAAGCATCTCGCGCTTGACATAGTTTCACAATAACCTTGTCATAATCAATGGTCGTTGTAAAATCAGCCTCATCAGCATTAGACACGAACCTGTTTTCCAGTCCAAGCTTGCCGAACAGATCGGTTATCCTTACGTTTTTAGAGAACACGGACTGAATATTATCAGCGGGGAACGCGTAAAATTGTTTCTTGAATATGACGGAAAACGCCGTGCCATGGAACGAGTTTGTCAGCACATATTTCGCGTTCTTAATCAGTCCCAGGAATTCTCTCGGCCCAGTGGTATCGTTTTCGCTGTATGATACGGTCTTAATAGCGCAACCAAGTCTTTTTGCCAAACATTTTGTGCTTATGTCAAGCTCGGCGTCGCCGCCGATATTGTAGGTAAAGATGTACTCGCTATTGTCTTTTGGCGGGATGGCAATGTGATCCCACTTGGGAGATTCAAGCAATAACGTCGGGTCTAATACGGAAATTATCTCTTTCTCGGTCAGCTCGGCGATACAAGGAATAGCGCTCTGTTCGCGCACGGAAACGGCGTCAAGCCTTGACGCCCAATATTTAACCGGCGGTATCTGATCGGTCGTAAGCGCCGCGCCGCCCACGCTCGCGCCGTAAGAAAACTTAACCTTATCGTCGGGAACGAACGAGAGCGTCATATGCGGAGCGACGTAGCGCGGCTTGCTCGCCGGCACGCCCCAAATCTGGTCGCTCCCACAGATAAAAACGTCATATTCGGCGGCGGCTTCGTGTATATTCTCTGGCGAATATATGCGCGGGCTATGCGGGATGGAAAAGGCAAACTCGCGGAACTTGCCGATGTTTCCGCTTTGACTTTGATAGAAATGCTCAATGTCGGCGTCATACCACTTATAGCAAATCTGCTCGCACTTATATCCCAATTTTTGTACGGCTTTTTGGAGCGCGTACGCCTGCAACTGTGCCCCGTAGTTATACGTTTTATAGTACAGCGTCATTATCCCGGCTTTTTTCATCCCTTCACCCCGCGCGCGCGTTTCCAATCTGCAAGCAGACGCGCGTTATGATTTATGCGCCTTTTTTGCGCGAATTTCAGTATTGTGCTTCTTGCATTGTCAAACCACGAACAATTAAAATAATGAACAGCCGTTGTATTGTCGCGGAGCTCAAGTAAATGAGTGTCTTGGTTTATTGGGCAGAGCCAATGCGACGACAAAAGCAGCGCGTTGTTGAAAAGCCGAGTTTGATTGTCAGGTTGCAAACCCATCTCCCTGAAACAGTCAGTGTGTAAATAGGGGCAGGCGCGGTCGTTAATTGTGCCGTCAGGGTAGAGAAATTTCAGATCATTGTAGACATGAAGCAATTCATGAAGAATATTATTTCCTTTGCCCGCGCCGAAACATAATCCGGTAGCGATTAAATTCCTGGTCTCATAGCCGAACACCGCTTGGTAAGGCGCGAAATCATCCAGACTTCTGAGCAGTTCCACGTCCGTGTCTAAGTAAAACCCGCCGCATCTGTAAACCACGTCAAGCCGGACATAATCGCTGACAAAGGCATATTTTCCCGCCTCATACGCCTGCCTGACGTATAGCGGCGTCCGCGATAAATCATAATTATCTTCATGCCAAAGTTTTAGCTCGTAATTCGGGCAATACCCGCGCCAACTGGCGATACAACGCTCTATCAGTTCTCCCATCGGTTGCCGGCCAAACCAAACGTAATGGATCACTTTGGGAATGGAATAGCTGCCGCTTGGCGCGGGGAGTTTTGCGTTCACAGGAAGCGGAGGATATGCTTCGCGCCCCCAAGTCAGAGAAGTAATACCATAATAACAAGATACCCCATCGAACTGCGGCAGAGCGTCAAACTGATCAACTATGTCCATTACATGCTTATCAGCAGCGAGCAACAGCACAATATAGTTCCTAAAATCGGCGACTTTGCGAAGCAAGTCAGCAATGCTCTGGATTTGCAATGTTTTTATTGGCAGATACACTTCCTGCCCAACTTTGTTTACGTCATTATCTAAAATGAAATCAATAGCTTCAAGCAACGCGAGCTTTTCGCCATTGGCGACAAGAAAATCCCTAAATGTGCCTCCGGCGCCGAAAAGAATTATCCGCTTGCCCGCGGTATCGGCGAGAAAGGCCGGGTAGCCCGCGTTTTTGAACGTGACCATTGTTTCCATCACCCTAAAACCCTATTTGCTTCTTAACATAACCATAAATACGCTGACCTGCTTGTCCGTCTGTATCAGGAGAGGATGAGCCGCTATTTCCAGTAGGATATTTGGCATTTAATATCGCATCTATATACTCATTATTGATTCTTCTAACATCATCATCAGGGAGTTCTGGAGGCACATTACAAATTTCACTTATATAACTTTTCTCAATGTCATAACAAAATATCTTCCTGTTGCCGTAAAAAAAGTATATTTTGTTTTCAAATATCAACCCCGTATCTGTCCAGCTAACATTCTTATAAACAGGTTTTGTTTGACTTGACTTTGACGGTCAAAAAAATGAAAGCTTGAGTTTTCCGGGGGTTCCGGAACTAGAAAATACGCGTACCACTACATTTGCCTATATATGGAAATTTGACCTTCCCATGTATTG
>JAISAH010000103.1 GCA_031266805.1 Gracilibacteraceae bacterium | reverse complement strand
CGCGCCGCTTTTCCCTGCCGCGCTGCATGCGGCCGGACCGGCGCCGGACGGTTCTTCCGTCACCATAGCGCAGATTTTTCCCGATCCGATCCTAGCGGATTGGGTGGCGCAAAAGCTGGTGGGAAAGGACAAAAACACCTACGCGCCCAGCGCGGCTGAGTTGGCGGGCATCAGCGGCCAGCTTTCCCTGTCTGGGCAAACCGCGTTTACCGACTGGACAGGCATACGATATTTGACTGGCTTGACGGGGCTTAATTTGGATGGGACAAACGTGACGGGAAATTTATCGGAACTTGCGTTCCTGAGCGGGCTGACCGAACTGCGGGTGAAATCTCCCAATGTGGCGGGAAATATTTCAGCTCTCAACACGTTGACCAACCTGACCAAGCTTAATCTGGAATGGACCCTGTTTTCCAACGGATCTACAGAGCATCCGGACGGCAACAAGAATATTGCCGGGGATATTGCCGACATCGCCAACCTGACAAACTTGACCGAACTTGAACTAGGGTGGACGGGCGTAAACGGCGATCTTGCGGATATTGCCGGTCTGACTGGTTTGTCTACACTTTCTTTAAGCGGCACCAATACGGCGGGAGATTTAGCGGCTCTCAGCGGTATGACTGACCTGGAAGTGCTTTGGTTGGATATGAATATGATCCCTGCCGGTACTAATGGTATTACAGGGAATCTGTCGGATCTGACCGGATTAACTAAATTGACCACTGTTGGGCTTAGCGGTACTGCCGTCGCCGGAAACTACACTGACTTACTTCCTCTGTCCAATTTGTATCACCTCAATATGTATGCAGGCTTAGGCTTCGGCAATATTTCTAATATCGCTGCTTTAAGCAATCTGTGCAGTATTTGGCTGGGCGGTGAACTGGAGGGAGATATTGCCGCATTAGCGGGAAGAACCGATATTGTAAGTCTTTCTCTCCATAGCACACGAGTTTATGGAGATCTTTCCGCTCTCTCCGGTCTGACAAGTCTGATAACCCTGGATCTGACCGACCTGAGGATCAACTTGCCGCCGGTCAATTTTTCCGGCGCGCCGCTCGCCGTACCCCTGCCCAATATCAAAGACGAGACCGGCACGCTCATAGCGCCGCAAGAACCGATCACAGGCGGAACTTACGCGGGCGGTCAAGTGACCTGGGCCGTTCCCGCGGCGCCGGCCGGCACATTGTCCTATACTTTTAGCAAAGCGGTGACGATAAACGGCACCACAGGAACCTACTCCGGTACTGTGTACCAGCCTTATACAGGCGGCAGCGGCGTTTCCGCCGATATAACGAATGGTTTTACCGACGCGAATTTTCTGGCCGCCGTGCGAAGCGTGATCAATAAACCCAGTGGTCCGATTTACGACATAGATGTAGCGAGTATAACTAGTTTAGACGTCACCGGCCGCAATATCGCCAGCCTGGCCGGGATAAAGCATTTCACCGCGCTGGAGAGTCTTTACTGCTATAACAATCTGCTGACGACGCTGGACGTGAGCGATAACGCGGCGTTGGAGCAGCTTTACTGCGCTGAAAATCAGCTTTCCGCGCTGGATGTGAGTCAGAACAGCAATTTATCTGAATTGAATTGCGGCTACAATCCGCTCAAAACCTTAGATACAACAAATAATGACAAACTAAAGATACTTTGGTGTTTTGAAAACGAGTTAACATCGCTGGATGTCAGCGGAAACCCGGCGCTGGAATCGCTTTGGCTTTCTAGTAACCAATTGACAGATATTGATGTGAGTAATAACCCGGCGCTAAAGATACTTGGTTGTCAGCGCAATCAATTGACAAATCTGGATCTGAGCCACAATTCCGCGCTGGAACTCCTTAACTGTTCCGGGAATCAACTGCTAACCCTGAATCTCAGCCATAACACGGCTCTGGCTCGATTGTACTGCCAAAACAATTTTTTGACGGCGTTGAATTTAAGCAATAACCCGAATTTGATCCGTCTATGGGTGAACGGCAATAAATTGCCTTCCGTCAGCGCTATTGCCGGCTTGGGGAATACGCAGGTCGGGACGGACGAAACCGCGGAAATGGCCACTTCTGATTTGCTGCACGGATTCGACAGCGATTACTATGTTGAAGAAAACGGCGTCATAAAATACCCTAAATTTCATTACACCCCGCAAAACACGAGCGGCGGCACTCCCGGCTCTTTTACTTTGACCCAGGCCGGCGCCGTTTACGGTGGCCAGCCGCTGGCTAATCCTCAGGTCAGAGGAGCGAATAGCGCCAATATTGACTACACCTACTCCGGCACGCTGCGCGGCGGCGTGACCGCTTATGGCCCGACCGCGGCTAAACCTTCGGAAGCTGGGGATTACAGCGTCGCCGGCGTTGACAAAACCACCGGCGCTACGGCGTCAGTCAGTTTCACCATCGCGCCCAAGGCCCTGACCCTGACCGGGCTGAGCGTCGAGACCAAGACGTATGACAGAACGACAGCCGCTACGCTCACCGGTACGCCGGTCCTCACGGGCAAAGTGGGCGCGGACGACGTTTCCGTGGATCGGAGCGGGGAAGCCGCCGTTTTCGACAATGCCGCCGCCGGCGCGAACAAGAATGTGAGCGTGACGGGCCTGATCCTTACAGGCGCGAAAGCTTTCAACTACACCTTGCCCGCTGCTCTGACCCTGAAAGGTGAGATCAAGGCTTTGAGCGCGGGCGCGGGCGACGCGCCCCTGATCACCCCGGATTTTTCCACGCCGGTGGAACTGGTGGTAGATACGCCTCCGCCCTACGGCAATGATCCGGCCGCTGATGAACAAATGTGGAAAATGGTCTATACCTTGCGCGAGGATACGGCTTTCCGCTCCGTAACCCCTGAATCTTCCGCCAATCTGCTGTTTATGGATCTGGCCCTCGTGCTGAAATCTGACGGGACGACGCCTTACGGTCTGAAAGGCGGGGAAAGCCTGAACGTGGTCTTCCCGTATCCCAGCGACGCCGTCGCCCAGAATTACAAAAATTACCGGTTTGTGCTGCTGCATTATACCAAGGCCGGAGAGGCGGAAACCATTCCCGCCAAAGCCGAAAGCTACGGCGTCGAAGCCACGCTGACCGAACTCTCGCCTTACGCTCTGGCCTGGACACAGGTTAGCTCCGGCAGCAGGGGCGGCGGAGGCGGCGGGGCCGTGCCCGTGGAGCCTGTGATTCCCGGCGTCACGGTGAGTAAAGCCTCCCTCACTTATATTTCAGGTATAAACCGGGTGGAAACCTCCGTCGCCATCTCCCGCCAGGGCTGGACGAGCGCGGAAACCGTGATCATCGCCCCCGGCGGGCAAAATAATCTGATCGACGCTCTGGCCGTCGCCCCGCTGGCCGGTCAGGAAAAAGCCCCGATCCTCCTCAGCACCGGCAGCCTTGACCCCGCCGTGGTCGCGGAGATCCAGCGACTCGGCGCGAAAAAGGTCTACGCCGTAGGCGCGATAAATCAGACAGTGATAGACGCGCTGGAGGCGGCGCTGCCCGGTCTCACGATCGAGACTTTACGCGGCGCGAACCGGTTTGAAACGGCCAGCCTGATCAACGCGCGGGTGAGCGAACCCAAAGGCACGTTCATCGTCGGCTATAACGCCGTCGCCGACGCCGTCAGCGCGGCCTCCTTCGCCGCCGCCAACGGCTACGCTATACAGATTGCGAGTCCTGATGGCAGCATAAGCGCCGCGCCTACAGGGACGGCCTATATTCTGGGCGGCCCGACGCTGGTGAGCGACGTGGCCGGCGCGACGCGGCTCTATGGCGCGACCCGCTACGAAACGAACAAAGCCGTCCGCGACGCTCTGGCCTTTGATTACACGAATATTTACACCGCGGACGGGGGTACTCTCGTGGACGCCCTGACCGGCTCGGCCCTCGCCGCCCAGAGCAAAGCCGCCATAGTCCTCCTGCCGGGGAATGACCCCACGGGCGCGGATTTTGGTAAAATTACCCAAGAAACCAAGGTTTACGCCTTCGGCGCGGGAAAATAATGTGGATCCCCGTAAGGGACGGGCTTGCCCGTCCCGCCTCCCCGGTCATTTCCCCGGATCCCTCCCGCCTCTCCGGCCATTTCCTCGGAACCCGCATCCCCCACCGGTCATTTCCCCAGAACCTATCGTATTGGGTCAGGCGGCGGAGCGTCGAGGACGCCGCTCCCTACAAGGACTTTCGTGGAGGCGCCGTTACAGTTCAGAGGGGTATTTGGGAGCGACTTCCAGCCGGCAAGATGCCGGCGTTCCCAAATCAACGACAAGATTAAGAATGAAACCGCCAGCGCGGTGGTATTTTAGGTTTACAGT
>JAISAH010000101.1 GCA_031266805.1 Gracilibacteraceae bacterium | reverse complement strand
ACTGTAAACCTAAAATACCACCGCGCTGGCGGTTTCATTCTTAATCTTGTCGTTGATTTGGGAACGCCGGCATCTTGCCGGCTGGAAGTCGCTCCCAAATACCCCTCTGAACTGTAACGTTTTTGTTGACCTATTTCGGCTTTAGGGTTGTACGCCAGTTCGTATTCTGATACACTAAATATGTGAAATGAGGTGTGCTATTTTTGGAAAAAGAAACTAAGAGTGCGAAATGTACATTGATGCACAAGACTTTTCCGGTAATAGAGCTTGAAATCGACTCGGAAATCGGAAGTATTCTTAAAATCGGCAATACTATTAATGCACAGCGATTGCCTGTAGGCACCGAAATGACCGGCGGAAAACCTAACCGCCGTTCGTTAAACGATTGGTGGACAGGGCGAACGATTCCCGCAAGCCGCGACGGAATAAAAGAAGCGTTACAAAATATGGGCGTAGAAACGATAATGCTTCTTGTCGAAAAATGTTACGGTCTCAGTCTGTCAGACCAGTATTGGTTTAAACCCAAAGGGAGTGACCTTAAATGGGAGGACGTGAATTTTTTCCAAAACGATTTTTCAAAGGATGTCGGAGAAATCTTGTTCGGGCGCGAGCCCGACGATACAAAACATATGAATCTGGTATCACCCGATAATACATCGGACGGGATGCTCCGAAAGAAGTGGATCGTAGCGAATGGCAAACGAATTCTTATGAAAGGCGCAAACAGAGAGTTTGATTATCGTCAGGAACCTTTTAACGAGATCATAGCGAGCGCGATTATGCGGCGTCTTGACATATCTCACGCAGAATACACGCTAACATTTGAGCAAGGAGACCCGTACAGCCTTTGCGAAAACTTCATAACGCCCGACACGGAACTTGTGCCGGCATGGCGCATACGCAGCGTATATAAAAAAGATAACAAGGATTCGGATTTGACACATTTATTGCGTTGCTCCGATAGACTTGAAATTACCGGTGTCCGCGAGGCGATTGACAGGATGTTGACAGTGGATTATATCATTGCGAACAGAGACAGGCATTGGGGTAATTTTGGTTTTGTACGTGACGTGAATACGCTTAAATGGAAGGGATTATCGCCGATATTCGACAGTGGTTCATCACTTTGGCACAATACGAATTTTGTGGGACGCGAAACAGAAAGCAGACCATTCCGAAGTCGGCATGAAGAACAGGTGCAGCTCGTATCGGACTTGTCTTGGTTTGATTACGGCGCACTTGACGGAATAGAGGGAGAGTGCAAAGAAATACTCTCGCAATCCGAAATAATTGACGAAGCGCGGCGGGATAAAATCGCCGGGGCCGTAGCCGAACGCTGTCAGCAGATAGAACATATAGGTTTCCCCGGCATGTCAAACGTGTTATAATCAGGGCGTTAGTTTCTACAAAAGCGAGTGAGGAAATTTATGGAAGAAAAATTGCGAAAACTGAGAGAATACCTGGAGATGGACACGGAACTCCCTTTTACCGAATTTGAAGCCTTCTACCGGGACGTGACGCGGGACTTGCAGGAAAATTACGGGGAAATGTCCCAGGACGACCGCATCCGCGCCGGGTACATCTGTGAGATCATCGGCGGCAACGCCGAGTCCCGGGTCCGCCAAAACAAGACTTACGCGAAACCGTTCCGGAAAATGGCGGCCAAAAGCCGTTTCTGGCAGGAGGCCATCCAGAGCCGCCTGCGCAAGGAAGGCGTCGGCGACGAGGAAATCGCCGCGCTCTTGGAGCAGGCGTGAAAATCATCCTCGGGCACATCAGTCTGGATTTTGACGCGCTGGCCTCGATGGTGGCCGCCAAAATACTCATGCCGGAAGCGGTCCCCGTCATCAACGGCAAAAGCAACTCGTATGTGCAGGAATTCATGGCCCTGACCAAGGACCTCTTTCCCTGCCAAAAACTGAAAGATATCGACCCGGCGGAGGCGGAGGCCGTCATCCTCGTCGATACCGCCGATCTGAGCCGGGCCGTGTCAAACGAGGAAACGCTGAACCTTCTGCGCGGCAAACCGCTTTTTGTTTTTGACCATCACCCCCGCGCCGGGGCCATCGAGGAAAATATGGTGATCGAGCAGACCGGCGCCTGCACGACCTTGCTGGTCGAGCGCATCATCCAAGCCGGGCTGAAAGTCAGCGCCATGGAAGCGACCCTCATGCTGCTGGGCGTCTATGACGATACGGGCAGCTTGCTCCTGGAAAACACGACCCCCCGCGACGCGGCGGCCGTGGCTTGGCTGCTGGCCCAGGGCGGCCGTCTGGGCGTCGTCGCCGAATATCTGCGCCGCCCGCTCACTCCGGAGCAGATGGACGTGTTTCAGCAGCTCATGCGCAACAAGGAGATCATCCGCCAAAGCGAGATCCCGATCTTCATCTCCCACGCGGAATGCTCCCAGTATGTAGGCGGGCTGGCCTTGCTCATCCACAAGCTGCGGGAGATCGAGGACGCCGACGTCTGGTTTATCGTCGTCAAAATGCCGGGCCGCGTCAATATCGTCGGCCGCTCCAAGGCCGACGCCCTGCCGGTGCGCGACATTCTGCGGGCTTTCCGGGGCGCCGGTCATCTGTACGCGGCCTCGGCGACGCTGAAACGCGACGACCTTTTTCCGGTCATAGAGGAATTGCGGCAGGAGATCCGCAAATACGCCGCCCAGCCGAATCTCGCGCGAGATATCATGAGTTTCCCCGTCCACACCGTGACGCCGGACGCGACGCTGGAAGACGTGGGCAATCTGCTCCTGAAATACGCTCATTCCGGGATGCCGGTCGTACAGGGCGGCGCTCTAGTCGGCATCATCTCCCGCCGCGACGTGGACAAAGCGCTGAAATACGGGTTGCAGCACGCCCCGGTCAAGGGCTTCATGTCGCGGGACGTGGTGACGGCTTCTCCGGACATGCATTGGGAGAGCGTGCAAAAACTGATGATCCAGAATGATATCGGCCGCGTGCCTGTCGTGGAAAACGGCCAACTGATCGGCATCGTTTCCCGCACCGACGTGCTGCGCCTGATCTACGGCACCGTGGTTTCCGCCGCCGACAATACCGTGCGGGAGCGGAGTCTCGCCAACCGCGCGGACACGATCCGCCTGCTGGAGTCGCTGCCGGAGGGCGCGCGGCGGGTGCTGGCGGCGGCGGCGGCCATCGCGGACGAGATGGAGCGGCCGGTCTATCTGGTGGGCGGTTTTGTGCGCGACCTGCTCCTGGGCGAGCCGTCTCAGGATTTTGACTTCGTCATCGAAGGAAACGGATTCCATTTTGCCCAATTAATGGAAAAATATCTCGACGTCTATAAGCATGTGCGGCACCAGGAATTCGGCACGGCGCGCCTTTTCCTCAAAAACGGCCTGCATGTGGACATCGCGGGCAGCCGCATGGAAGAATACGATTATCCGGGGGCCATGCCGCACGTGGAGCAGTCCGCCCTGCGCGAAGACCTGTTCCGCCGCGATTTTACCATCAACGCCATGGCGCTGTGCCTGAACCGGGATTCCTACGGGCAGCTCATCGACTATTACGGGGGCGGCCGCGATCTCGTGCAAAAAGAGATCCGTCTGCTGCACAATATGAGTTTTATCGACGACGCGACGCGGATCATGCGGGCCGTGCGGTTTGCCGGCCGGTACGGTTTCCGTTTGGACAAACTGACGCGGGAGGCCCTGGGCGTAGCTCTGGAGGCCGGCGCTTTTGCCAAAGTGAGTCAGGAGCGTTTTACCGAGGAATGGCTGGCCATATACAACGAGCGGAATTACCAGATCATGATCACGCATTTGGACCGGGCCCGCGTGCTCACGAGCTGGTTCGGGGAGGATCTGCCCTGGCACGGCGGGGAAAACCCGGAGGAAGCGGCCCGCTGGACGCTGGCGCGCAAATGGCTGCTCTCGCTGCAACTCATGGACGACCGCCAGATTGAACTCGTCCTCTCCCGCCTGAAACCGACGCGGTCGCTGGTGAAAGTGACCCGCGATTATATGGCTTTGATGGAAAACCTGACCGCCTGCGCCGATTGGGCCGACTTGGCCGCCATCGACGATATCATGCGCCATACGCCCTATTTTCTCCGCGATATCGTCGGCGCCCAAAAGAAGTTTCAGACGGAGATGGCGAAATACGAAGCGGCGCGGGCCCGGATCCACACGCGCCTGAAAGGCCTGGATCTCGTGCGGCTCGGCGTGGAGGAAGGCCCGCGGGTGGGAGAGATCCTGCGCCGCGTCCGCCGGCTGTGGCTGGAGGGGGTCGTTACGACGCCGGAAGAAGAAAGCGCCTGTTTGGAAAAACTCATGGCCGAGGAAGAATGAGGAAAAACGCGCCGCGATGAACTACACCCTTATGCACAAAAATATTGAGGTCGCGGACGTGGAAATCAACGAATCCGCCGTCGCGATCATTGATATTGGCGCGGTTCACGACGCGCCCCGCGTTCCGCTCGGCGTTCAGTCGATGAAAGGCGGCCTCGCCTTGGGCGAACTGAACGACTGGCTGAAAAACCGCGCCATCCCCGCGAGCCGCGCCGGAATACGGGATTTGTACGCGCGTTTGGGCAGGGACTCGACAGAGTATCTCATTTTGAAATGCTACGCTCTTAGCCTCTCCGACCACTACTGGCTTCGCCCGAAAGGCGCGGCGGTGAACTGGTCTGACGTGAATTTCTTCGAGAACGATTTCTCGCGGGACGTGGGCGAAATGCTGTTCGGGCGCGAACCCGCCGACCAGAAATATATTGACCTGATGTCGCCGGATAACACCTCCGAGGGCTGGCTGAAAAAGAAATGGATCATCGCGGACGGCACGCGCCGACTCGTCAAAGGCGGGAGCGAACCGTGGCGGCAGGAGCCTTACAACGAGGTTATCGCCAGCGCGATCATGCGGCGGTCAGGGATTGCTCACGTTCCCTACGCGCTGATCTTTGACGGCGGCGAGCCGCTCAGCGTGTGCGATAATTTTCTCTCCGCGCAAACGGAGCTTGTTTCGGCATGGAAAGTGTTCCACTCGCTGGCGATGAAAGATAGCGATACAGACTTTACGCATTTCCTGCGTTGCTGTGATTCACTCGGTATCGGCGGCGTTAGAACTGACATTGACAAAATGCTAACGCTCGATTACATCATCGCGAACGAGGATAGGCATTTTAACAACTTCGGCTTTGTCCGCAACGCCGACACGTTGGAATGGTGCGGCTTCGCGCCGATTTTCGACTGCGGAACATCGCTGTGGCACAGTTCGCTCGACGTCGGCGGGCCGCGGAAGTGCCAGCCGTTCAGCGGCAGCCATGAGGAGCAGCTTAAACTCGTTTCGGATTTGAGCTGGTTCGACGCCGACGTGCTGAAAGGGGTCCCCAGCGAGATCGCGGAGATATTCTCCCGCTCCCCCGTGATAGACGAGGCGCGGCGCAACGCGATAGCGGCGGCGGTGATGAAACGTGTGGAAGCCGTGACGCAAAGACGATAACGTTCGAACGATCCGGTTGCATAAAAACCAAGCGGCAAAAGTTGCAGATGAACGATAGCCAAGTATGAGCGCCAATCCGACTACGCAGGTCCTTTTGCCATATCATCATTCACCACCGTGGCGGTGGTCGAAGCAAGAAAGCCAAAGCTTGCCGGCCCAATAGAACAGGTCATGTCCTTGGGCTGCGAGCTGCTGGGCCTCCCCCACCTCGTACTCGCAACGCTCCACGCCCCCCTCCCCCCGCGCGCCACGCTCAACGCTCGACTCTCAACGCTCACCGCCCCACCC
>JAISAH010000093.1 GCA_031266805.1 Gracilibacteraceae bacterium | reverse complement strand
TTTGCAACGCTTTGTCCGTCATTGCCGGGTTGCGCTCGGAAGGAAAAAACCTTTACCAGAGCATATCAGAGATCTTCGGGAAAGCGGATGACTTTAGGTTAGGGTGTGAACTGTAACCTATCCCGGCGGCAAAGGCGCCAGGCCAGCGCGTTCGTATTGATATTTAACTTTTCACTTGTTATACTGTAAACACGAAAGTTAAATTGCGAGGTGACCGGATTGGATTATATTGAAGAAGCCCTTGGCGAAAAAGTCAGGCGCCGGCCCTGGTCCCCATCTGGCCGAATACCGCTTTATCTCAAAAAACTCTATCATATTGATCATGTGACGATAGGGAGTCAGGAGTGTTTGATCCTCTCGCCGAAGGAAGAGCTCGGCACGGTGGCGGCGATCAAAAAGGATTTCCGGCAATTGCGACAGAAGTGGAGCGGACCGCTGGCGTTTGAGCTGCCGCGGCTGACCAGACAGCGCAAAAAGACCTTCATCGCGGAGAAGATCCCTTTCATCGTGCCGGGCAAGCAGCTGTTTCTGCCTTTTTGGGGCGCTCTCCTGCAGGAACGGTGCGACAGCGAGCAAATTCCCGCTGCCGACAAGCTGCGGCCATCGGCGCAGATGCTGTTATTTTACTTTATCTATGGCAAAAACAAGCCGCTGTATCTCAGCCGGATCCCTGAAAAATTTGGTTTTTCAGGGATGACAGCCTCCAGAGCGGGCGTCCAGCTGCTTGAGACCGGATTGTTCGCGGCGCGTAATGAGGGCTTGCGAAAAGTGCTGACCTCTGAGCTCTCGCCCAAGGAGCTTTTTGAAAAAACGCGGCCGTTTCTGCTTAATCCCGTCCGTAAACGGTTTTATATTAACAGCGCGGAACTGCCGGGCGGGCTTTTCATCGCGGGTGAAAGCGCCTTGTCACGAAAGTCTGCGCTTGGCGAGCCGAGCGTTCCTGTCTACGGCACGGCAAAAGCGCGGAAATTCGCGTCGCGGAGCGAGAAATTGTCAGGCGGTGAGAATCAGTGTCAAGTGGAATTCTGGCGGTATGACCCGACCGTACTCAGCGGCGAAAGCAGCGCCGACGCGCTGTCGCTGGTTTTAAGCCTGACTTCACAGGATGAGCGCGTGGAAATGTTCGCGGAAGAGATGCTGGCAGGGGTGTGGGCTTGAAATCATCCAACCGGCGACACGGTTTCAATGACGATGGTGTGAAACTGTAACCGGCGCTATTCCGCCGGAACGCTTCTTTCCCCGCCGGCGATCTGGTCGCGGTAGGTCAGCATATTGTTGAACTGTTCCTCGCTGAGGGGGCCGTTTTCAAAATCGGGATCGGTGATCTCCCAGCCGCCTTCGGCAAAACCCAGCCACTCCTGTCGGCCCCCGCCTTCCGCCAGCAGGCGGGCGACGACGGGCGGCAGGACGACGTCATGGCGTTTGACGAGGGAAAACAGGACTCTATCCGGACTCAGCGCGCTTTGGTCTGTTTCCGAACCGATGAGCCACAGGTTTTCCCCCGGGCTGCCGGCGTCGATCACCCCGCTGCCGGCGGCGCCCACCAGATTAAAAATAACGTCCGTGCCGTTCACCTGCATCTGATCGGCCATGGCCGCGACATGGGCGCGCGTGGGCGCGTCGCCCGCCAGGCCTTTCATGATCTCCTGATTGGAGCGGGCGAGCGAACTCCCTTCCCGAAACCCGGCGTAATACCGCTGCGTGAGGGCGTTATCCCGGTCGCTGATAAAACCCAGCACATGCGATTGGCTGACGACTCCGGCCAGATACCCGGCGACAAAACCGGCTTCTTCCCCTTTGTAATTGACCGCGAGCAAATTAGCCGGGACGGCGCCGGTCCAGGCGGCGTCCACGATGATATATCGGCTGTCCGGGTTCGCCGCCGCGGCCGCGGCGACCGCCGCCGCGGAATTCGCGCCGAAAGTGACGACGACGTCGGCGCCTTTTTTCTGGAGTTCCAGCAGGCGGGCGTCATAATCCTTGACGGTGCGCGCCTCCACATAAGCCACGCCGGCGCCGGTTTCCGCCTGGATCTGCGTCAGCGCCGCCCAGGCCGAAGCGTAATAGTCTCCGCTCACGCCTTCCGCTCCCGTAATCAGGGCGACGCGCGGCGTTCCCTCGCCAAACAGTTCCAGGCCCACGTCCTGCCCCAGGCCGCCGGGCAGTTCCACCCGGTCGCACGCGGCCAGCGCGCTCAACAGACATAAGGCCGCGAGCATCATCAATCCCCGCCGTGCCAGACTATTTTTCATAATATTCAAATAACTCCATCGGGTAATTTTTTCGCGCGGAGCTCCTCGCCCATCAGGGCTATAAGCGCGTCCAGGCTCATTTGTTCCGAATCCTGCCGCCCGTAACGGCGCGCGGCCACGGAGTTTTCCTGCTCCTCCGCGTCCCCGACCACCAAAGTGAACGGGATTTTCTCCACCTGCGCTTCCCTGATCTTGTAGTTCAGTTTTTCCCGCCGTCCGTCCACTTCGGCGCGAATCCCGGCTGCGGTCAGGGCGGAGCGCACGCGGGCGGCATACTCGCCGTGCCGGTCGCTGATCGGCAGCACCCGCGCCTGCACCGGGGCCAGCCACAGCGGAAAAGCGCCGGCATACTGCTCCGTCAGCAAAGCGATGAAGCGCTCGATGCTGCCGTAGATGGTGCGGTGGACCATGACGGGCCGGTGTTTTTCCCCGTCCTCGCCGATATAATTCAGGTCGAATTTTTCCGGCATCTGAAAATCCAGCTGGATGGTCCCGCATTGCCAGGTGCGGTCCAGACAGTCTTTTAGATGAAAATCGATCTTCGGGCCGTAAAAAGCGCCGTCGCCCGGGTTGATCTTATAAGCGACGCCCCGCGCGTTCAAGGCCTCCGCCAGCGCGCCGGTCGCCTGTTCCCAATCCTCCGCCGCGCCCATCGAGTTTTCCGGCCGGGTGGACAGTTCCACCTCATAGGCGAAGCCGAAGGTCTTGTAAAAATAATCGACCAGATCGATGACCCCGACGATTTCTTCTTTGACCTGAGCAGGCGTCATAAAAATATGGGCGTCGTCCTGGGTGAAATTGCGCACGCGCAAAAGGCCGTGCAGGACGCCCGAAAGCTCGTGCCGATGCACCAGACCCAGCTCGCCGCAGCGAATGGGCAGATCGCGGTAGCTGCGCAGTTTGGTTTTGTACATGATCATGCCGCCGGGACAGTTCATCGGTTTTATGGCGTAGTCCTCGCCGTCGATCTGGGTGAAATACATGTTTTCCCGGTAATGGTCCCAATGCCCGGATTCCTCCCACAGCTCCCGCCGCAGAATGATCGGGGTGCGGATCTCGTCATACCCTCTTTTCAGATGCTCCCGCCGCCAGAAGTCCTCCAGCGCGTTGCGCAGGATCATGCCTTTAGGATGGAAAAAAGGAAAACCGGGACCTTCCTCGTGCAGGCTGAACAGATCCAGCTCCTGCCCCAGTTTGCGGTGATCGCGCCGCTTGGCTTCCTCCAGCTTGAAAAGAAAATCGTCCAGGTCGGCTGTTTTCGCGAAAGCGTAGCCGTAAATGCGCTGGAGCATCTTGTTTTTTTCGTCGCCGCGCCAGTAAGCGCCCGCGACGCTGTGCAGGCGGAAAGCTTTCAGCGCTTTTGTCGACGGCACGTGCGGTCCGGCGCACAGATCGGTGAAATCGCCCTGCGTATAAAGCGAGATGACCGCGTCCGCCGCCAATCCGTCGATCAGCTCTACTTTGTATTTTTCGCCCCGTTCCCGGAAAAAAGCCAGCGCTTCCGCGCGGGAGACTTCGCGGCGCGTAAAAGGCAGATCCTCTTTCGCCAGGCGTTTCATCTCTTTTTCCAGGGCGCTCAGGTCGTCCGGCGTAAAAACATGTTCGGAGTCCAGGTCATAGTAAAACCCGTTGGCGATAGCCGGGCCTATGCCGAATTTGACGCCGGGAAACAGGCGGGCCACCGCCTGCGCCATCAGATGCGAGGTAGAATGTCTCAGCACCTCCAGGCCCTCGCTGTCGCCCGGCAGGACAAACTCCACCCGCGCGTCCGCCGTCAGCGCGGCGGAAAGATCCGTGAGCGCCCCGTCCACGCGCGCGGCTATCGCCATACGGGCCAGAGCAGGGGAAACGGATTCAGCCAAGCCGCGCAGCGAGCCGCCCAGCTCAAATTCACGCGCGGCGCCGTCTTTCAGAGTTATTTTCAACATCGCCGCCATCAGTCGTCCACCTCTCTCACAGTCGATGCGCCTCTTTATCGCCATAGTATATCACGCCGGGCGGGAATTGTCCACCGCGGTTTTATGCTTGACAGATCTTGGCGCTTCTGTTAGTATAGGGTCGTGGCCGGCGCGGCCGGCGGCATGTTGTACGGTAGGGAAGCAAAGTCTATTATTTGTAGAACGGAAGGATGGAAGAAAATGGATTTGCGCGCGTCTTTTTGCGTTGTTTTATTCAGGCACGGATTCCGGCGGATCGCCGCCGGAGCGGGGGGTCTGATTTTTTATTGCCGCGGGAACACTGGATTGCTTCGTCGCTGCGCTTCTCGCAATGACGCTGGGCCTGAACTGTAACCAAAATATTATAGACGGGAGCGATATCAATGTTTGCTAAAACTTTTTTGCTGATCATATTCATCGCGGTCATGGCGGGGGTCGGAGTGTACTCCCGGAAAAAAGCGCTGGACGTGAGCGGGTTCGTCCTCGGCGGGCGCAATATGGGGCCGTGGATGACGGCTTTTGCCTATGGGACCACGTATTTTTCCGCGGTGGTTTTTGTCGGTTACGCCGGACAGTTCGGCTGGCGCTACGGGATCGCCGCCACCTGGATCGGGCTCGGCAACGCTTTCATCGGCTGCCTGCTGGCCTGGGTGGTCCTCGGCCGGCGCACGCGCGTCATGACCAACCATATAGGTTCCGCTACGATGCCGGATTTTTTCGGCGCCCGCTACAACAGCCCCGCCCTGAAAATAGTTTCCTCCGCCATCATCTTTGTCTTCCTAATCCCTTACACCTCGTCTATTTATAACGGGCTGTCCCGCCTGTTCGGCATGGCTTTTGACGCGCCTTACTGGGTCTGCGTCCTCGTCATGGCGGCGCTGACCGCCGTTTATGTGGTGCTGGGCGGTTATGTGGCGACGACGATCAATGATTTCATCCAAGGCCTGATCATGCTGCTGGGCGTCGTCTGCGTCGTCTGGGCCACTTTGGCCGGCCGCGGCGGTTTTATGGCCGCCTTGCGCGAGTTGGCGGCGATCCCCAGCGACGCGACGGCCACCCTTGGGCAACCGGGAGCCTTCGTCTCGTTTTTCGGCCCCGATCCGCAAAACCTGCTCGGCGTCATCATCCTGACCTCGCTGGGCACTTGGGGGCTGCCGCAAATGGTGCATAAGTTTTACACGATCCGGAGCGAAAAAGCCATCGCCACCGGCACGATCATTTCCACCTTGTTCGCCGTGATAATATCCTGCGGCTGCTACTTCCTCGGCGGCTTCAGCCGTCTGTTCGACGATCCTTCTCTATACGGCGCGCCGGGCGCCATCGCCTATGACCGGGTCATTCCCTTCATGCTCTCCGCCTTGCCGGACATCCTGATCGGCCTCATCGTCATCCTCGTCCTCTCGGCCTCGATGTCCACGCTCTCCTCTCTCGTCATCACCTCCAGCTCGACTTTGACGCTGGATTTTCTCGGGCACACCGTCCTGCGCGGCATGTCGGAAAAAACCAAACTCCTGCTGATCCGGGTCTTTGTCGTCGTGTTCATCACCGTCTGCACGCTACTGGCCCTGAATCCCCCCACCTTCATCGCGCAGCTCATGGGCATTTCTTGGGGGGCGCTCGCCGGCTCCTTTCTGGCCCCTTTCCTCTACGGCCTTTACTGGAAAAGGGTCAGCCGGGCGGCGGTGTGGGTCAGCTTCATCTTCGGCGTCGGTCTCACCGTTTCCAATATGTTCCTCAAGTTTTTCGCCTCGCCGATAAACGCTGGCGCCTGCGCCATGCTGATCGGTTTGCTGCTGACCCCGCTGGTTTCCCTTATTTTTCCAAATAGTGATCGAGAGGCGGTCGAGCGGATATTCAGCTGTTACAACGAAAAAACCGAAGCCCCGCAGCGCCTGTTTTTGCCGGAACAGAACGAGCGCGGCGGCGCGTGACAGGCCTCTCCGGGTTTTCGCGGGCGGGCGGAAAATTTGTGGATAAGGCGGGCGCGACCTCTTGACACCGCGTTCTATTTGTTATAGAATAAACACGATAACGAATAGAATGGAGGCTGATCATGGCTGATTATCGACTGGCGGAGGCGGAGTCACGTTTTGCCGATCTGATATGGGAACACGCGCCGATCCACTCTCCCAGGCTCGCGGAGCTGGCGGCGGACGTGATGAACTGGAAAAAAACCACCACCTACACCGTGCTGAAAAAGCTCTGCGGCAAGGGCATTTTCCGGAACGAGTACGCGCTGGTCACCGCGCTGGTGAGCCGCGACGAGTTTTACGCCGGGCAGAGCGTAAAATATGTGGACGACACTTATGACGGCAGTTTGCCGCGCTTTATCGCGGCGTTCGCCAGCAGCCGCCGGCTCTCCGAGGGGCAGGCGGAGGAGATCAAACGTCTGATCGACGAATACAGGGAGGGCGGACGCGATGACTGACGTTTTCCTGACCGTGCTGAATATGAGCGTCACGGCGGCGTTCGTCATTGCCGCCCTGTGTCTGGCCCGGCTGGCGCTGCGAAAAATACGGGCGCCGAAGTGGATAAGCTATGCCCTTTGGGCGGTGGCGGGCTTCAACCTCGTTTGTCCGTTCAAGTTGGAAAGCGCGTTCAGCCTGATACCGTTCAATTCCAGACCGATCCCGCGGGATATCGCCATACAGGCAATTCCGCGCGTTGACAGCGGGATAAGCATGATAGACGACGCCGTCAGCTCTTCTTTGCCCGCCGCGGCGCCTGGGGCGAGCATAAACCCGTTGCAGGTGTGGACGGCGCTCGGCGCGTACGTATGGCTTTTCGGCGTGGCGGTCATGTTCCTGTACGCCGTGATCTCATATGTCCGGCTGATTCGCCGCAAAGACAGCGTAGAGGCGCCGTTCGTCTACGGTTTTATCAAACCGCAGATCCACATCCCGAGCGGACTGGCGGGGGAAGAACTGCGTTACGTCACGCTGCACGAGCAGACGCATATCAAGCGGCGCGATCATCTGGTAAAACTGTTCGCCTTCGCGCTCCTGGGCCTGCATTGGTTCAACCCGCTCGCCTGGGCCGCGTTCGCGCTGCTCTGCGCCGATATGGAGATGTCCTGCGACGAGCGCGTTTTGCGCGAACTGGGGATGGGCGCCAAGGCGGACTATTCAGAGGCGCTCCTGTCGCTGTCCATGGACCGGCGGATACTGGGCGCGTCGCCGCTGGCCTTCGGCGAGGGCGGCGTCAAGGCGCGGGTGAAAAACGTGTTGAATTTCCAAAAACCAGCCAAAATTGTCATATTTGTGGCAGCGGTGCTTGCCATTGGATTGGCGGCGGGTTTAACGCTGAGCCGGGCGGACGGGGCCGCAGACCCCGATGCCGCGCCTGTTCAGGCGACCATAAGTTACGAGGGCAAATCCTCGGCGATCGAGTTCGGCAACAGTGAAAAAATACCGTATGTGGAACGCGGCTCGACGATAAGCCTTAACTTCAGAGACGGCCGCCCCGAAGCGATACGCGTCGTGGAAATCCGGGCCAACGCTGACGGTTCGCGCAAATACGGCGAGCGGACTGACAGGACGCTTGATCTGGAGCTTTCGGGCGGCAATCTCGTCACGTTTGCCGTAAGGGAAAATTGGGCGGACGCCCTTAGTTCAAACACCGCGGATTATAAAGCGGGCAGCTCGTTCAGATGGTACCGCGTTATTTGCGGCGAGGGCGAAAACGCAGCGGAATACGGTTTGTGGGTGAGAACCGACCCGGCGATGATCCTCGAAGGCCAGCCAACGATTGATGCAAACGCGCTTTCCGCGCTGAGGGCGCCCTACGTCGGCGATGGCAGCGCGGTGGGGAAGATCGTGGACGCTCTGCCGCCACTCGGCGATGAATTGACGCAACGGTTTTTCTCCATAGGCGACGACTACGGCACGGGTCACGCGCCGTACACGCTGACCCTCTATTACGAGCAGGGCGGCGCGGAGCGGAATATCACCGCCCTGCCCAAAAACGCCGCGCTGCTCTTCGCCCTGATCGGCAATCTGGAAGAGGTCAGTTTCGCTTTCCGAAATGATCCGAGCGGCGGCGAGCTCGATAAGGCGGCGTATCTTTCAAAAATAACCGTCAGCAAAGAGCAGAGCGGTGAGTTCATAGAAAGCGTCGGCCTTACATGGGAGGATTTCCAGAGTGATTTCAGGGCGGCGGCGGCGGCGCTATTCACGCAGTACGCGCCAGCAGTCGAACCTGTATTGACTGACGACAAGTTTTCTTCGCCGCTCCTGGAGGCTCTGCCGCTTGATTACGGCAAAGACGCGGCCATCGCGGACGGCGTCTACGTCAATATTCACGGCGCGGAGATTTACAATCAAAACTTGGTTGACATGTTCTATGAGAGCGTGTTTGCCGCGGAGCCGGCGATCATGCGGACGATGGAGTATACGGTGGAGGGCGATCCGATCATCGCGGATTATTGGTTTGACGGCGCCGTATTCACGGTGGTTTCCGATACGCGCCGCGACAAGTTCGGCGCGGGGGAGATTACTTCCGCGACGTACAACTACCTTGTGCCGCAGGACCGGGCGCGCGCGCATCCCATCACCGGCGAAACGCGCAGGCAGTACTTTTTAAGCAATGAACAGAATATCTACGCGAACACAGACGACGGCGGCGCGGCGTTGATCGACGGCTTGGCGCGGATCCCCTCGCCGTCAGACATTCCGTAGGGGACGGGCTTGCCCGTCCCGTCTCTGCCCCGTCCGTCCCTGTGCCCATCCCGTCCCGTCTCCGTCATTCCGGGCTTGTCCCGGAATCCATCCCGGAATCCATTCTCTCTCGACATTGCGCGTAAGAATGTGTATAATAAGCGCAGGGCGCAGGGCAAAACCCTGCGTAAAATTAAGGAGAGTGAGACATAATGGATACACAAAACATAAGCAAAAAGGCCTTCGCCCAGCTGTTGCTGCTATCGCTGCTGACGGCGGCGCTGACGCTGATTTTGCCGCCGCTATCCGCCGCCGCGCTGGATGAAGCCGCGCCTAATTACAGCGACGTGAGATCCTCCGACTGGTTCTACGGCGACGTGGCTTTCGTGACCGCCCGCGCTCTGATGGCCCCCGCAGCGGCGGACAAATTCGGCCCGGACCTGCCCGCGACCCGCGCCATGCTCGTCACGGCGCTGTACCGTCTGGCCGGGTTTCCCGCGACAGACGGCATATACGCGGATCTTTCCGCTGAAGCCGCCGCCTGGGCGGCGAAAACCGGGGTAACGGACGACACCGGGGAGGGGAGCTTCGCCTCGGACGTAAGTATCACGCGCGAGGAAACGGCGACGCTGATTTTCAACTACGCCAGATACGCTGGCGCGACCCCCGGCAAAGAACCGGCGCTGCCTGATTTCGCCGATATGGACCAAGTGTCCGTCTGGGCGCTTGACGGTCTGCGCTACTGCGCCGACACAGGCGTTATCCCCGCCGGGCCGGGCAATCTCTTTGACCCGCAAGGCGAGAGTACCCGCGCCGAGCTTGCGGCCATGCTGCACAGATTTGTGTTGGCGATGGAGGGAGAGGGCGTTCCCGCCGCGCCCGCGGATCCCAATCCCCGGACCGGCCTGCCGTTTTCACCGCAAGACGCGGCCATGGCGCCCTTGATCGGCGCGGCGGCGCTCGCCATATTAAATTATTTGCCCCGCCGTTTTCGGCCTTGATTTTTTCACCATACCTGTGTAATATTGTATTATTAGACCGAACGAAAAGGAAGTGAGGGCGAGACCATGAGAAGCCGCATTATCGTCGATAGTTGCTGCGACATGACGCCGGAGATGAAGGACCGGATGAACGTCGTTGCGGTTCCCCTGACCATGACGGTGGACGGTGTGGAATACCGCGACGACGAACGCCTTGATTTGAGGGATTTTATGGACAAACTGAAACGTTTTATGGGAAAAGCCGGTTCCGCTTCTCCGTCGCCGTTTTTATATCAGAAAGCCATCGAGGACTCTGATAACGCTTATGTCGTAACCTTATCCGGCAAACTGTCCGGCTCGCACAGCAACGCGGTCCTTGGCAACGACGCGGCTTCGGAAAACGGGAAAGGCGCGGCCTGCGTTTTTGACTCCAAAAGCGCTTCGGCGGGCGAGACCTTGATCGCCATCAAAATACACGACCTGATCAAGAGCGGTATGCCGCAGGACGGCATCATCGACACCGTTCACCGCTTTATTGACGGGATGAAAACATATTTTGTGCTGGAAAATTATGACAATTTGCGCAAAAACGGGCGCCTGAGCCGGGTGGCGGGAACGCTCGCCCATATACTGGACATCAAGCTGATCATGGGCTCCGACGGCAACGGGGAGATCGCTTTGTTTGACAAATGTCGGGGCATCAACAAGATGACGCGCCGGATGATCAATCTCATCGCGGACAGCGGCAAAGAAACGGAAAATGAAAATATCGTCATATCCCATTGCAACAACCACGGTTTGGCGGATCAGCTGACCTCGTTTATCAAGGAGCGGTTTCACTTTAAAACAGTATACGTCGTGCCCATGGGCGGTCTGAGTTCGCTGTACGCGGACGACAAAGGGGTTATACTCGCTTTTTGAGAGAGCATGTCCGATTTTTCATCAGCCAGCCTGTAGAGTCTGGTCTTTGACGGCGAATTGCGGGATGTGGACATAACGCATCCCCAATTCGTGTATAAATTTTCTGAGCCAGTCCGATGATTCTGTGACGCAGACGCTTACAACGATTTGGCGGGTTCAAGCGCGATGTAGTCTTCGACTTCGCGCAGTACGCCCTGTTCCCCGGTAAGATGAAACGGTTCATACCCGTCAAGCAGAAAGCCCAACACATCGCACGCATCGTCGATTTTAATGAACTCTTGCGGTGTTATGGCATGCTTGCGAATATAGAGATTAGAGATTTGTACTTGCAAATAAGTTTCTTTGTTCAGCATCCTACACCTCCGTCCAATGTTCCCAATCACCGCGTTGCTCTGCGGCGTACATATCCAAAATATACTCCGCGCTCTCCAAGTGCAAATAAGATCCGGGGTCTAAGAGCAAACCGTAAGTCTGCGTTATCATCAGCTTTCGGATCGCCTCCGTCTGCGTGATATTATCGTGCTCCGCAATCATCTGCACCACTCGCGTAGCGAGTATGTCTTGGCAAAGTTCGATGCTCTTTTTTTCTTCAATCATTGTATAACGCACCTTCCTTTCGGCACAAGTAAATTCACGGAGCGCTTTGTACCAAAAAAGAACTGACGCGGCAGACGCTCCGGTTGTATGCGGCGCAGGAAGAACTCAATTGCCTCATCACTGTCAATGTCGCCGTATTCGCCCGCCATATACAACTGCGCCGACCGTGACGTAACGTCATTCGCCGTCACTCCGATAACAATATCATAGTCGTGCTGCGGGGTTTCACTCGTACGGTTAAGAACAACAAACCGCACCCATTCTTTATCCGTGTTGTCGAAGCGTTTCACGTTAAGCGATTTGAGTTTGCTGCTATCCAATTCAAACGTATAGAGCCATGATGTCACCTTGCGGGTAATCCCGCGGCGATTCAACCGACGAAGCTCAATATCGCGGTTGCGGAGCGCCATATTGACTGCGCTCTCGCGACTTTGCGTTGCGTAAAACCCTTGCCCAAAATCCTTGAACGGTTTCCCTCTCCTCACATCTATCTCATTGAAATCGTATATTGTGCCGTGATGAAGTGGTCCCCTTGTCAAGACACTTTTTTAAAAAATTAAGTGTGATTCTGGCTATAGACGCCTTGCGTTTGACATAGTTGCCATTTGACATAGTTGCCTTGTTGGTGTACAATGTGC
>JAISAH010000092.1 GCA_031266805.1 Gracilibacteraceae bacterium | reverse complement strand
ACAAATACGCAGTTCCCGCGGCCGGCTTCCTGATAAAGCTTTTTTTCTTTTATCAGCTTCGACACGATTTCCGGCTCAATGCCTCGTCCGCTGCAAAGATACCAGTATACGCGCCTGACGTTCGGCGCTCTCTCCGGCAGGACGAGTTCAGCTTTTGCCTTTTTCGCCATAGCAGGCGGGGTAATATAAGCGCCAACATCCGGTGCAGCGCCAATAAGCCGCCCAACAGCCTGCACAAAATTCATTTTCTCAAACTGCATGACAAAATCAATCGGGCCGCCCTTTGCACCGGTGGCGTGGTGGTAAAACCGGTTGCTGTCCTTAAAGAGGTAAAGCCCTCCGCTTTTTTTGACGCTTTCGTTGCTTTTCCTGTCGCTCAGTAATTTATCGCTTTCACAAGCATTTATGATATAATGCTAATATATTACACATGTATAAATCACAATAGAGAGGCGAATGAATATGGCAATGCCAATCAACATCAAAGATTTGCTGGAACGCAATAAAGTTGAGAGCGAGCGTATTGAATACAAGGCAAACTGGAACCCGGAAGTTGTACTCCATTCCATCTGCGCGTTTGCCAACGACATCAACAACTGGGGAGGCGGGTATATTCTCATTGGCGCGGACGAAAGAGACGGCGTTCCTGTTTTGCCGCCGGCAGGCATGACTAAGGCATCGGTAAATACGGTCAGCAAAGACCTCATGCGGATATGCAATCTGCTTGAGCCCCGCTATATTCCAGTATTTGACGCTGTAACATACAAGGGGAAACAGATAGTCATCCTCTGGGTTCCCGGCAGTAACGAGCGCCCGCATTCCGCGCCTATCAGGCTGCAAAAAAAAGGTGAAGCAAAAGAAAAAATCCAACGGGCCTATTATATCCGCAAAGCATCCAGTACGATACGGGCAAACCCGGACGAAACACGGGAGTTGTTTGAAATATCTTCCCGCATACCGTTTGACGACCGCCCGAACCACAAAGCAAAGCCTGAGGACCTGCGCCCCGCCATCATCATGGACTACCTGCATCGTGTAGAAAGCGACTTGTACGAAGAAGCAAAGACCATGCATCTGACAGACTTGGCTCTTCGGATGCGCATAGCTCAAGGACCGAGTGAATCTGTCCTGCCTTTGAATGTCGGCTTACTGTTTTTCAATGAAAGACCGGACAGCTTCTTCCGCTATGCCCGTATCGAAGTTGTGGACAAACCAGACCCCACAGGCATCGGAATGACAGAAAAGTATTTTTACGGGCCGCTCGACAAACAGCTTAGCGACGCGGTTGGTTACTTGGAAAACTATCTCATAAAAGCGAAGACTTATAAATATCGACATTCTGCAGAAGCCTCGCGGTTTTACAACTACCCTTTGCAAGCCGTTGAAGAAGCCTTGGCGAACGCCGTCCATCACCGCTCGTATGATTCTTATGAGCCAATAGTGGTAACGATCACGCCGGAAGAACTGGCGATTTTAAGTCATCCCGGCCCAGATTATTCCATTTCAGACCGGGATATCTCAAATTTCAAAATGGTTTCCAAATCATACCGCAACCGGCGTATTGGCGAATACCTAAAAGAGTTGAGTCTGGTCGAGGGGCGCAACACCGGGATTCCACGTATGCTTAGGGCATTGAATGAAAACGGCTCAGAACCGCCATTGTTTGAAACCGATGCGGCAAGAAGCTATTTTAATGTCATCTTCAAAATTCACGCAGCTTTTATTGTGTCACATGATGATACAATAAATGATACATTAAACGGCGCCGAGAAAAGAATAACGGAACTCATGAGCAACAACAGAAATATCACTATGAAAGAAATGGCTGAAATACTTGAATGCAGCCGGACCACCGTATCACGGATAATCAGCGAAATGAAAAAGAGCGGCAAGCTAAAGCGTGCCGGCTCAAACAAATCAGGCTATTGGGATATAATCGGGTGATTTATTGTATCATTTATCGTCTCATTGCGTGATACAATAAAATGATACAGCATCGTCCCCGTAAGGGACGGGCTTGCCCGTCCCTATTCCGGCTATCGGAGTCAGGCGGCGCCACCCGGAAAGTTTTCATAGTTCCAGCCCGTCCTCATCTTCCTCTCCCCGACCTGCTTCGCGCTCCGCCGCCCTGCGGATGATCATCAAATCCTCATTGAAATCTTTGGCCGCCGGGGTCTGCAGGTAATCCCATTTATAGCTCATGAACCTATTCCCGCCTGTTTCGCCGTCATATTCCATGTTGTCGGCGAGGATTTCGCCGCCGATGGCGGCATAGAGGCTATTAATTTTCGCGAAAACGATATATAATTGACATCGTTGGAATATTGGGAACATTAGGAGGGACAATGAGTTTGAAAAGAGCAATTGCGACGCTTGTGTTGTTTGTGGTTTTATGCAGCCTTGCTTTTACTCAGTTCGTCTTTGCGGACGACGCCGCAATAACGAAGCAGGAGCTGGAATCCGCCTATGGCATTGAAATCAGCATTGAGAGTACTGACCCTGCCGAAGCAAATGAAGTTCTGCTGCTCATTCAGGACGCTTTTGCGCATATTCCCCAACCGGTAGCCGCCTATGTAAAATCACACCAGACAAAGCCCTTGGCGATGGTTTTTCACGAAGGGTTAGGTGAGACTTGTTTTTATCGAGATAGTACTTATACTATTGAATTGATAAAAATGAAGGAAGGAGCGTCATGGACCAATATGACCGGAACGCTTTGCCATGAGTATTGTCATGCTCTTCAGTATGCGTTTATTTTTAAAAGAATTAATAGCAAACAGCTGACAGATATTGAAAATGCATGGACCAAGTTGAATAACGGCGTTAAATATGCCGGCGAAGATTATGAAACTGCTTTTAGCCAATTGACAAATGAACAAAAGAGTTATTTTTTCTTTTCTTTAAACGGATATAGCCTGAAGAATTGGACGGAAGACATGGCGAATGTATTTGCTCACAGCCTCTTAGAGCGCAGCGCTTCGCAATATAGGAAAAAAGATCAGTTCTTGGCGGCGCTGATAATTGAAACCCTGAAACTGCCTGATAACACCTTTGACCATGTACTCAGCAATAACCTGACTCTGTCGGCGCGGGGGCCTTCCCTGCGCTTGGGGAATATACCCGATCTTAGCAAGTACGAATATGTTTGGGTGAATGTTTGGGCGGAGGGCGATCCGCCAAACGGTTCGAGAAACGCCGCAAAATCCGGGCGCGGAGTGGTCGCCGGCGATGAGGTTTCTTTTGACGTCGGCGGGCTTACTCCCGGGTCGTACTACTTTGGCTTTTTTGGCTATGATAAAGACGGGGCTGAAACGTATCTCCATTTTTCCCAAACAGCACTGTTTAAGTGGGACGGCAGTCAGTTAGAAATCCCTGGCACGGCGACGACAGACGACAGGGATAGACACCTTGATGAGCTGCGGGCCATATTAACCGGCCAGCCAATGAACAGCGGCATTGACAGCAGCCTGACAGCTAACGCTCGCGCTATACCCAGCGGCGGCAATAGCGTTCAAACCTCTGTGGCTATCTCACAGCAAGGCTGGGAAAGCGCTTCTACCGTGATCATCGCTCCCAGCGCCGAGAAAAACCTGATCGACGCCTTGGCGGTGGCGCCTTTAGCCGGGCAGGAAGGGGCGCCGGTGCTGCTCAACTCCGGCGATGTCCTTGATCCTGCTGTTGCAGAGGAGATTCAGCGGCTGGGAGTTCGGAAAATTATCGCGGTCGGGGCCTTGACCAACGAGTTTATCGCCAATGTAAAAACCCTGCTGCCTGATGTGGAAGTTGAACTCCTGCGCGGGGTAGATCGCTGGCATACAGCGAATTTGATCAACGCCAAAATCACAAACCCGAACGGAGTTTTTATCGTCGGCTGTAAGGCGGCGCCCGACTCCGTTTCAGCGGCCTCGTGGGCGGCGGCCAACGGCTTTGTGATCCAACTCGCTCAGCCGGACGGCAGCTTATCCCCGGCGCTTTCCTCCTTCCTTTCCGCTATTCCCTCCGCTTATATCCTCGGCGGTCCCGCCTTGGTCAAAAACATACCGGGCGTAGCCCGTCTGTACGGCGCGGATCGCTTCCAGACGAACCAAGCTGTGTTGAACGCTTTGAGTTATGATCATTCCATCGTTTATACAGTAGACGGCTATGCTTTGGCGGAAGGTATAGCCGGTTCAGTCTTAGCAGCCAAGACAAAAAGCCCCCTCGTGCTTATAAAGTAGGGCTTGTAAAAGCAAAAAAGGCAATTGAGTTGCACGTTCGTTTATCGCCATGCTTTAGGCTGACACTACACGAGATCGGAATACGAAGCAGGTACGGAATCGACGAGGTTTATTTGCAATTTGTCAATAATGGTTCTAAACTCATTTTCGCCGCCCTCAAGTGAAATATCTTTGATAACAGTTTCCAGTTCTAGAAAATTGCCCAGATGTTTTACATGATCAATATGGATTCTGGTATGGCCATATTTCCATAATTCTCTGATTTTTTCAACGTCCTTGATAATTTTTCGCGATTCAAGCAAATGATTCTTTTCCTTTTCATTAAGTTCACTGATCTCATACTCGGAATCCTTACGCCCTTGCCTTTCCGCCCTGCGATAGATTATTAGTTGATGTTCACAGTCATTGATAGTGCGTAGTTTTTCTTTGTTGGCGCCAAGACAAAAGTAATAATCGGTTTGCTTCATAGTACAGACATGTTCGGCGCCCAGTTTTTTTAATAGATTTACAATGCCCATTTTGTTAAGTATTTTCACTTTGACTTCAAGGTTCCGCATATTTATGCTCCTAATTCGCCCTAAAACAACGCCGTCAAACCCGTCAGCGCCGCGTCTTCGTCGTCATCCAGCACAATCACTTCCGGCACGGGCATAACATGCTTCAGGGATCCGATACGCTTTTCCAACTCATAACGGAAACCCCCTTGAATCCGCCGCCAATGATGCCGAACGATACCGCCGGACAGGCCGATGGTCCGGGGGCGAAAAATCAGAGCAAGCTGAGACGCCAAGCTGCCAAGACGCCAGCCGTAATACTGATACCCGTCGGTGTCGCCTCTTTCCTGCTGCTCTTTGAAGCCGCGCGCCCCCAGCAGGCGCCACACCTCATTTTCCGGCGATCGCGTTATCAGCCGGATATCGCTGAGTTCCCAATTGTCGCCCGAGAGCGAACGCAGAATTTTGCCGTTTTCGTCGATTACGCCGAATCCCAGGCCTGTGCCGACCGCGAGGTGGATCGCGCCGAATTTGATGTTGGAGCGTTTTCTCAGGGCCAGCGCATGCGCCTCGCCGTCGTTAATGAGCTGTATTTTATCCTCGCGCAGCGCCAGTTCCCGCCGGATGACCCTCGCCGGATCGCCCTCAAGCCAGCGGGCGGAGTAACAGTCTATCACCTTTTTGTCGCGCACGCGGCCCGGCGCGGCTATAGCCAGCGCGTCCGGGCCTTTGCCGCCGGCCAGCCTGCTTATCGCGTTGATCAGAGCAGGCAGGGAATCTGGTTTCGCGTAATGTATGTTTTGTATGCCGCCCCTCGCGGATAGCGCCAGTCTCGCGCCGGTACCGCCGATATCAACCGCGATGTTTATAGGGTAACCCATATTGCGCCCTCCCTGAGTTTATAAAAGGTTCGCCCATCAGCTGAATTTCCCTAAATTGCCGCCTGACCTGTTCCGCCCAAATCGTTTGCCGGGCGCTATGCCGGCTGACAGGCCTTCGCCGGCCTTCAGTAATTTGTAAAATGCCGGGAAAGCGAGTAAAAGCAAGATGGCGCCAAGCCGCAGCAGGGCCGGATCAAGAATGTCGGTGGCAAAACCGATCTCCAGCAGCGCCCCGGCCGCCAACCCGCCGGCCGCTCCCTTGATCAGCGCCAAACCGAGCAAATCGCGGTTGTCTAAAACAAGCACCGCTGTGAAAGGCAGCAGCACTCCGAGGATCGTGATAAACAAAATCCGCAAAAACGCGTAAAAAGTCGAATCACTGCTGGGGCGAAGCGGGGTTTAAGCAGATTGCGGTCGTCCACGGTTTGTTTCAGGATTTCATAGACATTGACCAGCGTGCCGGCGCGATTGATGAACACGCATTGCCCGTCTCCGTAGTGAGCAATCTTTTGCATGAGGCGCAACCCCAATCGATCGTTCAAAATGATGGTATCGACCACAACTCTCGCGTTACGGTATTGATCCAGGGCCCCTCCCGCGTCAAACAGCCGGTTGGCGTAGCTGTCCAACCCGTCCGACAGTAAAATCAGTTTCGTAACGCGCCCCGGTTGGATCTCGCCGCGCAAATCATTGATAACAGTGGTGACCGCCGCGTCTATATTCGTGCCGCCGCCGTTGAACGGATCCGCGCTCCGCGCCGCTTGACTGGCTGCGGCCCGCGCCTCAGGCGTCATCGTCTGAAAATCAAAAATTCGCTCCGCTTCTTCCGAAAAAGTATAAATGGCAAAACGGTTTGTTTCATCCATACGCGAGGCCAGGTGTTCCGCCGCTTCGAATCTTTGGGCCTGAGGATCGCTCCCCGTCATGCTGCCTGAGTTATCGATCAGGATGATCAGGTCGTCGGCGGGAGTCGTACCGGTCAGACCCAATCCATAGAAAAATTGGAGCAGCGCGGCTGCCAGGCCGACAACCAGAACAACCGCCGGCACGAGTAAGTAATATTTCCGCCGATAGTCCAGAGCGAGCCGCCGCTTCAGCAGTTCACACCCCAGCAGCGCGACGGTCAGCGTCGCCGTCGCCAGCATAAAATAGAGAGCGACGATGAATACCTGGCGCAGATTGAGCGTTGACAGGCTGGCTGTACCGGCGTCAAACAGGAATAGCAGCGTTTCGCCAATCGTGGCGGCCAGCGCCGCGGCGATCAGGGAAACCACCAGTAACAAAAGGTAAAAAACTTTCATACGCCTGCTGCCTTCTTTCGTTTTTATAATGGTCGTTGGTCTCGCTCGGTTTTTGCCGCTCCATCTCTTTATTTTTATTCAAATTTAGAAGTATTATTCACCTCCTGATCGCTCTCGGCGCAGGCCGCAGCAATATAATGGATGCGACAAGCAGCAAGAGGAATATCTCCGCGGTCAACCCCATGAAATACACGTTCACCAGATAAAGCATTAAATTACTGCCCACTCCGTTAGCCCAAAGCATAAAGCATAAACTCGCCGCCAACAGTATATACTTGAATGGCGCCACCGGGCACGGCCATCGCAGAAAAGAAATCATACACAATACGATCATGGCCGCTTGCAGCGGAAATAAATCCAGCCAAAGCCCTGAAACGAACAGCGCGATCAAACCGGCAAACAATAAAGCCCTTCTGGTTTTCGTGACGCGCAATCTCTGCAGCAGAAGAGCCGTCTCCGTCAGAGCCGTCAGCAGCGCCACCTCCCAAAAAAATCTCTTGCCCCACAAAATCATGCTCAACGCCAAGTATCTGGCGTCTATTATTATGCCCAAAACAATTACATCCAAGGTAATAAGCAGCCCAAAGGCAATATCGCCCCACTCTTCGGCCAATTCCTTCTCTCTCAGTATTTTCCAATATATTACAAAAATGCCGGCAATATTGATCACGCCGAGACCAATCAACAGCCATAACTTCACTCTTTTGATCCCCTGTCCCGCCAAAACCGCGAGATCCAGCAGGGCTGCCCCCGTTCCTTCCAGATCGCTGCTGCCGATCACATGAATTGAAGAGGCGTAGGCGACAGCGGGCGCGAGATCCGTCACTTTCATTTTAGGCAAAAGATAAACAGGCGAGTTGGTTTTTGCTGCCAGCACGGATCCGGCAAAAGCGTCCACCAGGCTTTCCCCGTTTACGGCGTAGACCGTTTTACTTTTTGGCGTCAATATTTCCAGCAGGGCTCTGTTGGTCTCATAGCGATCAGAGCCGGCGACGCGGATCAATCCGCCTTGATCCCGCACCAAAGCTTCGGTGCCGAGAATATAGCCGTCCAGGGAGACGCCGCCTCTGTAACCGCCGTCCTCATCTGCCAGCACGATCATATATCTGTTCGCCGCGGCAAAGGAAGCAGCCGACAGCGCGTCAGCCAAGGCATCTGCCCCGACAAGAAACATCCCCTGGGGGTCACGCATCAAAGCGTTGATTTGCGCGGTCGTGTCCCATTTATCCTGTCCCCGCAAACGCACTATCTCCATATTCAGGAAATCACCTCTCAGCCGAGCCAGAGCTTCCTCGCCTAAATCCCCGACCGCCAGCGCCTTTCGCGCGTTGAGGCGCTCTATCTCCCGCAGCGTAGAATCAGAGAGAGTTCCGTCCCAACTGAACAAGACGGGAGCGTTCTCCTGCCCGGCCAGCGGCAGCGCAGCCACGCTTTCCATCAGTTTGGCGTTCTCGCCCGGCGCCAGAACGACCGTATCCGCCCGCTCCCATTGCCGGGCCACAGCTATAGCGGTCGCCACGCGATCCGCCCCGCCGACGCTGACTATCTCTTTGCCTCCCAGTTGTCCTCTTTGATCAAAATAAACCGCGCCGGCAAGAACGCCGGCAAACAAAAGGATAAAAATTATTTTCCCGATCAGGGTTGTGCCCAATAAACTCAGCCCTGAATTCGCGGCGTCTTCAGCGGCGTCTTCAAACATCATCCACCTCTTTTACAAGCTCATCTAAGACCTTCAGCGTGCCGTCCAAAGCCTCAATCATCTCCAGGCGTTTGCGCAGAATCTTCACCGCCAGTCCCCGCCGCCAATCCACCGGCGCCGGCACAAACGGATCCGGGTCAAAAGTTTTGACCATATTGCCGAATTCCAGCTTTTTCTCATACATCCGCGCCGGGCGCGCCTCTCGCAGCGCGGTCCCCAGACCGGGGAGGTCAATCGCCGCGCCGCCAAAATCTATCGATGCGCGGAGGGCGTCGATATCAACGCCAGGTTGAAGCAAGGTGAGGTAATAATCATCGTCAGCATCCACGCGCGTCAGGCCCAGTTCCTCCGCCCGCCGGAACAGATCCTCCGCTTCCGCCCGCATTCTGATTTCATGAGGCGCGTCCGCCCGCAAAGCGGGAAAACGCCGCCAGTTCTTCTCCCAATTGCTCTCCCCTTCTACGGGCGCTCCCTCGTTCATATGCAGCCCGACCATACCGATATTGGCCTCATAAGCTTCCTGCCCATCGGCCGTCCAGCTGAAAAGAAAGGCCGGGATGCCCGTATATACCTGCAGGAAGCCGATGCTGTCGTCGAAGGCGCTGGGATAATAATGATAACCGTCACCTAACGCCGCCTTTAACGCGGCGCCGATATGCTCTGCTTTGCGCGGGAAAGTCAGATACCGCTTGGCGGCTTGGTCGTAGACTGCCAGCTTACCGCCGGTGGAAGCCATAGGCAGCGACGCGTCCAGTCGGGTAACAATAAAATTGTCTACCGCCTGCTGAATGGCGGCTCTATCCGCGTCAGGATTGCCGGTATCGGCTCTGGCCTGCGGGTCGCCCGTAAAGAGCTTGACCAGAAAATCCTCTAAACTGGCGTCAATCAATTCGCCGAAAAATTCACGGAAAGACGTCTGGATAAAATTTTTCAACCTGAAAATATCACCATCCGCCCCTGTCGCCAACTCCGCGCACCGATCCAGCAGTTCTTCCAGAAACATTTTCCTTTTGGGCTTAAAGTCCTCCGGATCAACCAGACCTTCCAGATAATCCTTGATCACATGGTTGGCAGCCGGGCCGTTGGAAATATCGACCAGAGACCATTCATGCATATTGCGAAATTCACCTTGAAACTCCGTCAAAAGAGCCTCGCTCGCGTCCAGCACTTTCTTCAGCTGCTTGATGATTTCTTTCATCACCTCATAGGCGCCGCTTTTCAGATATAGAATCACTTCCATGGCTCTGAGGATTATCAGCTGCGCCCACTTGAATTCCATCTGCTCCTTGTCATCTCTTCCGTTTGCCTGCCGATCCAGCTGCCGCAGACCGGTATTCGGGTCGTTCAGCTCGTTGTACATATGATCCAGCATACTCACCGTATAAGCCGGCCCTCTGCTGTCGTCCCGGAAGGCTGTTCGCGCGAAATTCCGAATATTGGCCAATATCTCATTGCCGACTTCCCGGCCGGCGGCGTCGGCTCTCTCTATCGCAACCTGCTCATCGGGTATATGCGGGTATCTCGCTCTTGCGCGGATGCGCTCGCGCAGACCGTCCACAGTATCAAGTCCGAAAGCGTTTAGTTGTCCCTGGGCCGCCTGTTGGGTCGCGTTTGTCAGACTGTCCGTATGCTGATCCCCCAGCAGCTGAAAGAGCAGTCGAGCGGCATGGAGAGTGACATGGAGACGCAGCAGTTTGATCGGAAGCGTCATCCGCTGGCAGCCGATGATTGCGTAGCGGTAATTGGCCTCGCGCGGACAGTCATGCGCCGGTCGACTTGCCACGAATGCCTCTGCAGCCGCTGTAGTATTTGAGAGCAGCGATGTAACAAGAAATTTAGCGTCATCGTCAGCGCCACTCTTATCTTCCGTGGTCATCATATCCAGAATGCTGTTGGCCGCCACATTCAGGGCTGCTTTGTCATGATCACGGAAGAGCTTGCCGTCCGCCCGGCCGTCAATGAGGGCGCAGAAGTCGAAAATATCCTCCTGATCCACTCTTAAATCAGCGTAAGTATGCTGATATCTCTCGCTGCGCTGATGTACAGTCATATGATAGTCGATCTCTTTCAGGGCCGCGTAGCCGTTCGCGTTATTGCTCGCGCTGGGCGCGTCGGGTCCGGCCGGAGGCAGGAAGACATAGCCGGCGACTGATAGTCTGGCGGGATCGCCTATCACGTTATCGCAGATCTGGCGGATGATATAGGTGGCGTCGACGACGATGCCGCCGCCTGTACCGCCGGCGATACCGGTCAGAATGAAGACGTTGAGTTTGGTTCTGCCATTCGCGCCGTCGAGCAAATTAATCTGCGCGGTCAAACGCTCAACAAGCGAGGTGACCGAATTTGGTAATGACAACAGCACCCGTCCCATCTGACGGACGGCGCCAGTGCCATTCCAGAGCCCGGCAGGAGTATAAAGACGCGGATTTACCCAGGGCCGAAGCGCCGGAGCGATATGACCCGGATGTATAGATTCTCTTGCTCCTATATAAGGGATTCTAAACACTTCATCGGCGGCGAATACGCCGTCATGCACCAGTCTGTCCAACTCGCTATGGTCGGCGTCGATCGCGCAGAAACGCGCTTTAGCGTCGATCTCTGTTTGCCTAACATTTTGCCGCAGCAATTCGCGCAGACGGGCTAGAGCTTTGCCGCCCGTGCCTCCGTACCCCACCAGCAGAAAGCGCTGATCGACGATATCGCGTTTTTTGCCGGTCAGCAGGCCCCCGTCCACATAGTCCAATTTCTGGAAATTAGCGTTGATTCGGTCTCTCTGTGCATCCGTTAGCATTTTTGTTTCCTCCTGTTCTCTGTCTCACTCGCCGCGCGGCAGCAGATTCGTCCGCTCCGCGCTCAACTCAAGGCCCAGAAGACCGGGCTGCCCGGCCACCCGGACGAAAGCGCGCCCGTCCGCCAGATCGGTTATCTTTTCCTCCGGGACGATTGACCGCCGTTCTTTGGTGAAAGTCACGCTTTTCGAGCGCGTGCCTCCTATGAGGCTCCACTTGTTTCTGGTGGCAGTTCTCCCGACGCTTTTTTGCGCCTCGTCATGCTCGCCAAAAAAACCGGACCACATTTTCGCGCTTTCCCCGGAACTGTGGCGCAGCACCACCGCGCTGGCGTTATTGCCCGTCAGCGTCTGAAAAAACTCTCTGTCGCCGCCCAGCAAAGCGGGGATGTCGTCGCCGCCGAAGACTACGAGCGGGCCGTCGCTGCCGATGCTGAGCATGCGGGCCATACTGCCGTCCTTGGCGCTCAGACTGACGCCGTCCATGAGCAGCATGAACCGCCGGCCGTACTTCAACAAATCCTCCAGAAACAGGAACACAAACTCTTTCGCCAGTTTGTCGGTATCCGAGCCCAGATTAAAAAAGACCGTTCCTTTCCGCTCCAGCGCCTGCGCCGGATTGATCGGCTCATGTTCCCGGCTGCGATTGGAAAGGAACGGTTTCAAGCCGTGCAGCATCAGTTCCGCCTCCGCCTCAAGATCCGCGACCGCCCTATAACGCGCCAGAGCCTCCTGTCTGAAGGCGACATGCTCGGGAGGCAGCTGTGCGAGCACTTCCGGGATACTGCTGACGGGAAAAGTCATCAGGCCTTCCGCGTGGAGTTTGCCCACCGCGGCCAGCAGCCGCAGAATGAGCGACCACAGCCCCAGCGCCCGTCTTGGCTGCGCCTGCGTGAGCGCGCCCAGATCCGTCAGCCAGGCGGCCAGCTTCTGCGGGTCTGTCTCCATGAACGGATCCGAGCAATAAGCCTCGCCGTCTATTAGGGCGTGACTTTCCCGGCGGGGCGCGAGTTCACGGTTGTTACAGTGCAGAACGACCAGCGGTTTCTTTTTTTCTATGGCCAAACGGATGAAATATCGTTCCAGCTGTCCGCGCTGCGCCCGTTCCCCGCCCGAAATGATCAGGCGTTTTCGGAGGCCTCCACCATAATTTTCCAAAAATCTTTCTTCCCTTAAAAAACTCACCGTGTCCCTTGGCCCGAAAAAACTGATCATTTTTATCCCTCGTATTTTTCAAACTGAAACACAAACGGCGGCCAGGCGTCCAAGGCGACAAAAGCCTCCCCGGTCCTCAGGGCGTACAAATCCCAATCCTCGGCGGCAAACCCGTCCCGCCGCTCCACGACCGGCTCTCGGTTAGCCAGTATCGTTTCGGAGACTATGTTCTTTCCCAATTGCTCCTGGACATACTGCCGCGTCACGGAGTCATTGGGGCGAAAAGCGAAAAGCGCGCAGAATCCGGAGGCGATGGCACGGGCTTTATCCTCTTTATAAATATCATAAAGCTGACTGATGCTCTGCAGGCCGGCCAGAACACGCATCCCCAGACTGCGGCCAAAATTCACCGCGTCGTCCAAATGGCTCAGATGCGGCAGAAGCTTCAGTTCATCAAGTATGATAAAGACGCGCCCCTCACCCGCGGCGCGCCCGAGCGTCTCTTTCAGCGCCAGATCCACCAGCAGGCTGTACAGCGGCGCCAGCGTATCGCCGATACTGAGATCATATTCCAGAAACAAGGCGCGCCCGCCCTTACCGCGGATGAACTCGCGTATGGAAAAATTTCCCTCTGCGCCAAACACGCCGAAAAAAGTATCCCGCACCATGACCTGGATCTCCGCCAACACCCCCAGCGCCTGCAAATTCGCGGCGTCGCCGATATAGAGGTTAAGCGCCGCCAAGTCCGGATACGCGGAGGTCAGACGCAGGTAATCATCCCCGGTGGCTTGCTGGAAAAACGCGGTCAGCGCCCGGTTATGCAGGAGGGCGCGCATATCCTCCTTCTCCGCCGCCCCGCGCGTCATCGCCAGCAGATAAGCGCCGAATATGCCGCGGGCCGCGTTGGTAAAAAAAGGTTGCTGCTCGGATTTATGCGGCTCAAAGAGCGCGCGCGTCAATTCATTGATGTTCAGCGTAACATTCTCGTCATCCCAGCCGTCTATGAGGATATCCCGGTAAATATTCCATTTCTGCGTGATATCCCTGTAATGGGCCGAACTGCCCAGCACCAGGTCGCCCCGGGCCGCATCGTAAAACGTCCGCTGAAAATCCCCTTTCGTATCGAAGACAAGCATAACGTCCCGCTGCCCCATGCCCACCCGGATCTGGGCGACTATGCTGTTGATCGTGTTGGTCTTGCCGCTGCCGGTCCCGCCCAGGCAGAGTATATGTTTGCTCAGCTGAGTCTCATCCAGGCCAAAACTTGTCTCCTGCCCGCGGGAACGGCCGCGCAGCGAGACAAGCGGCGCCTTGACCGGCGGCGGCGCGTTCCGCGGCGCGTCATGCCCGTAAATCACATCCCGAATCGGGTTCATCTCTGTCTCCCTCCCTGTTCCCGGGTCACGGCCTTGACCGCGGCAGCGCCGGCGCCCGAAGACTGCCCCTGCGCCTGCCCGTTGAAACCCCCGGCTTTCGCTTGCCGGGCGGCCAGGACGGTTTGCAGCTCGCCAGCCGTCTTTCCCATATGTTCGGGGCGCAGATCGCACTCTTTGGCGCAGGCCGCGCTGAAACGCTCCGCGTTCGCGGTGATCCCGAGCCCGTTCTCATGATTGTGTATTTCGCCGGAACCGCGGTGGGCGCCGGTGGGCAGGGCGACGGCCTGCCCGTCTTTGCCGATATGGTGATGGATGAGGTTTTGGTTTTTGAAATCACCGTATTCCGGGAAATGTTCCAAAAACTGTTTGTTGACCGATGGGGCCTGCCCGTTAGCGATCCGCGTCGTGTTTGTTCGGTCAAAATACTCCGGATGAGCGGATTGCAGCTGCCGGAAATAATAGCTCTGATTGCGTTCCCAGCCCTGAGAGTTCACGCCGGATCCGGCGGCGCCCTTGAAACGCATATCTATAACCAATTCTTCCTTATGGTTGAGCGTATATCTTTGCCCGTCGCTGGTCAGGCGCGCCTTTTCGATCTCACTCCGGTCGACGCCGCCATATGCGCTGACGCCCATCAGTCCAGCGCCTCCATCGCCGCGATCAGCTCCGCGAGACTGAGACCCAAACCTTTTTGCGCCGCGTCCTCCGGACGATAACAGAACACAGCCGCCGACTCGTTATCATAACAGATGAGCCAGCTGTCGTCCCCCTCGTTCTCCGCCTCGCCGAGAACCAATACTTGCCGGCCGGGGAAATAATAACGCCCGTCGTCGCTCTGCCGCTTTATGATAGCGGGGATCTTCCCCTCGCTGGGCAGGCCGTCGAAATAAAAGCGCCAGTCCCCGTATTCCCCGCTCAGGCGCGCGTAAAGATACGTCCCGTAAAATAACTTCATCTCCGCGTTCAGAGCAAAGGGCAAATCCGGGGATTGCCACTCCTGCCGTAAAGCGGGCGCCCAGACGACTTCGTCGTCTTCATCCGGCGCCGAACGAATCAGTGCCGGGTCAATATCATCCGTCCGCATAACCTTGGGCGGCGAGCCATACTGCTCCAGGCAATATTGTCTCTGTTTTTGAAAATACTGTTCGTAAGCGGCTTTCATGGCGCCCTCCTATTCGACTTTTTCTTCCAGCTCCCTTTTCCTTGATTGGATGGCCAGTCTCAGACTCTTTCGGCGCTCATTGTCTTCGGAGTAATTGGCCAAAAAGTCTGTCCAATTTCTCTTGCTCCCGGCAATGATCCGAAGGCGCCATTCGGATCTTTGAGCATGGTAATATATCTCACAAAGATTAATGATCGCCAAACCCTGAAGTGTACGCCCCATAGGAGAGGAGCCGCCATGATCGGCCAAAGAAAATTTCAGCGTATCGCCGCCCGCGTCGGAGATATACAGGCAGATCTGTTTCAGATCAAGCGTGGACAGACCTCCGACATAGACGGCCACCACAACTCCGTTAAATAGCTGAGGCTGCCGGGGCAGTTCCAGGATAAAAGAGGGGGTTACGGCCAGCACCTGGGGTTCGGGCGGAAGTTTATTGTCCTGATCCAGGCCGAAACACGCCACATATGCGTCTTTTGTCAGCATCGCCACATTAATCCGCGGGCTCAAAGAGGGCAGAGAGATACGCTCTCCTATTTTCAAATCCCTTTCTCTCGGCGCGGCGGTCGGTTTCTCCGCTGCCAGCGCGACCGGTTTCTCCGTCTCCGGCTTTACGGTAGCTTTCTCTGCCGGTTTTACAGCCGGTTTCTCCGTCACCGGTGCGGCGGCTGGTTTCTTTTCCGCCGGCGCAATGACTGGTTTCTCTACCGCCGACGTATTGGCCGGTTTTTCCGCTGCCGGCACGACTGGTTTCGCCGTCTCCGGTTTTACAGCCGGTTTCTCCGGCGCCGGCGCGGCGGCCGCTTTCTTTTCCGTCACCGGAGCTGGAGTTGGTTTCTTTTCCGCCGCCGGCGCAGCGCCGCTCAACTCGCGGCGCGAACCTGACGCTGTTTCATGTTTTTCCCCCATCCGAATCGGCGGATCTTTCAGTTCCGCGCCGCAATCAGTACACTTAACCGCGCGGTCAGAATTATAAGTATCACAATTTTTGCAATATTTCATCTGACTTTCCCAACCTCTCACCAATCATCCCAGTCATCACTTTGTTTTCTGGAATCAGGCGGCGTTCCGCCATTTTGCCGTGGTCGCGGCGAAGCTTGCGGGAGCCGCATACCTCCGCGCCGCCAAAGCACGATGCCGCCGGCGATCGCCAACAGCACCAGAAATGCCAGCCCGATCCGCCCCCAGTCCAGACCGGACAGCCAGACTGCCAGCTTATAACTCAGGATATCCACGAGATACACAATAGCTATCACCGTGACGAATATCATGATAATCTTGCTGATCAACTTGTTCAACATACCTGCTTCCCCCCATTTCTTGCGCGGCTCAGTCAATATTCTAAATCAGCCTCAAGTTCTATAGGCGAAAAATCGCCGTCAGAGCGTTCGGGAAGCGGCAGACCACCCTCGCCAGATCCATCAGGGGCTGACAGATCGCCGTCACCAATCTCGTCAGAAGGAAACATATCGCCGTCGTCAAACTCATCAGAATCAGAAGGCAATATATCGCCGTCGCCCAACTCATCAGAAGGCGACAGCCCTCCGTCGCCCAACTCATCAGAAGGCGTGAAAATCTCGTCCGGACCGAGTTCATAGGACGAAGACGGCGGCGCTTCCGCCGAGGGTTTATCCCCCAGCAGCGTTTGCGCGAATATGATGACGACGAGTCCTATTATCACGCCCGCGGCGCACAAAAAAGCCGTTTTCCAGTTAAACCCCTGCCGGCACTCCTTCGCGACGCGTTTGTCTCGCAGATAGCGGACCGGAACCGCGTCGCGGCGCAGCTTGCCGCGCTCAATCAACTTCAGAATTAAAGCGCCTTCCTCTTCGTGAGTGGCACGATAAGAATTCTTCCCACTATGATTATCCCTATATTGATATTCCGCCGTCCTGCCGGAAAACAAATCGCTCATGTTTTGGAGCAGCGCGGCAGGCACCGTGGAACCGCCTAGGAAATACCGGAGCTGCTTGGATGTTTTGTTATATTCCTCGACACGGTCGAAAAACTCCCGCAAGTCCCTGACATCCTCGATCTCCGCCGCCAAATCAATATCTTTGCTTAATGCCCGCAGGTCGGCCTCCAGCCATTCGACGCCGGGAAAATTCTTCGCTCGCGCCTCATGCAGGGGATAACCGCAAACCGCCCGGAATTCAGCGTGATATTTCCTCCAGTCCGGCATTATTGACATATTATTCCATATTTGGCGATGCTTGTTTTCTTGCCAGTTTTTCCCGTCTTTTAACGCGCTGAAATACTCTCGCAGCGTGAGCCGCGATCTGCTGTTATATTCCGCCGCATAAGCGCTCAGTTTTTCCTCAAGTTCCTTCCTAACCGTCACGTCCGCGTTTTCTAAAAAATCACCCATATCTCTCTGGATTTCGTAAGAGGTCTTGCCTTCCTCCAGCGCCTCATCCCAATAAGGACGCAGCCGTTCGGCCCACTCTGCCGCCGTGCAGACATTGGGGACGGACAAAAGCGGTTTGGCCGCGGCGCAAAAGTCCGTCAAATTATAACCGACAGGGATCCGCTCCCGCGGGTACTCCCGCAGCCGCTCCTTCAGACAAGCGAGAAACTCATCCTGATTTTCATTCCTATAGTCCATGTTTTGCCAGCTTTTTTGAGCGGCCCGGCAAAAAGAAGAGAAATCCCCGGTCTTGTTTATTTCCTGTTTTAATATCTTAAATTCTTTACTGGCGGCATCTTGTTTTTGCGCCTTTAGGTTATTTTCGGCATCTTCCACCGCCATCTTTATCCGCTCCGGCGTAAACAGTTCGTCCAAGATATCTCTGTTTTTTTCCAGATGATCCAGCAGTTCCGCATAAGGCTTACCCGCCCAATCCAGCTCAATATGCCGGTCGAAAAACTCATAAAAATCTCCCGTCCAGCCATAGAACTCCCCGACCGCTTTTAACTGCCGGCCCGTCGCCAGCCAAAAATTCCGGCATGACTCCGCGTAATTCGGCGTTTGCGTTAAACTTGACAGCTGTCGCCGGCATATTTCTATATCGGCTTTGTACCGCTCCTGCGTGTAGTCCTCAAAATGACTGTGGCAGACAGTGACGGCATCCATGGGAAGCTCAATGTTTGCCATGCTCGAACCGAAAAGCATGGACTCGTCAAGCTTGGAAATCTTGATATATTCCTCATACCAGGACGGCTTGACTCTCAGCAGCTTGGCCGCGTCGCCATTACCCTCCAGAGATTGGTATAGCGCATCAATACCCCCGTTCCCAGTCAATATATCATACAGATTTTTAGACAATCCGTTCCGATATTGACTTAACAGGGCGTCGTCATCATCCCCGAGACGGCATCCCTGCAAAGACCCCTCCGGGACAAAACAGAATCCAATGTTTGGGAGTGTGTCTTTGGAGTCGGGATTCAGGGAAAAGCCGACTTTGGCGCAAACCGCCACAGGCAGCAAATTGTAAATGGCCATAAGCGCCCGCTGCGCGTAGGTGGTAAAATCTTCCTCTTGCGGCGCCAGAATGTATAGCGGTTTTGCCTCGCCGCGCATATACGCAAGGGCGAAAGCGATGATAGCCGGCCGGTTGCCCATCGGAATATTCAGAGGCGGCGCGGTTTCCGGAACGGGCAAAGAAAAATCCCACTCCAGACTATCCCCCTTCGGCAGTTCGTCTTCCGCCAGAAAGCGGTAGTAGATCAGCGCGTTCATCTTATAGCGGTACATCTCCGGCCGGAAGGGTAGCAGCGCCGTTTGCCGGCAGTAAGAAGAAGCCGCCGCGCTGCGCATACTCTGCATGTGAGTCAACAGGATATATTGGCGGTCTTCATACGCGCACAGGCATAAGGCGCGAGTCACCGGTTCTCTTGGTTTCCCGGGAAACCAGGACGCGATCCTCTCCACCATTGCGGTCTTCAGCTGCGGTTTCGTATAAACTGTTCTGTATGAACCGGAGTCATTCCAGTATAGATATGCGTAGCTATTATCCCCGGTATAAGCGGCACTGCCGGCATAATTTTCCAAATTTCCCCGTCCCCCTTCCAGATCAGGCGTCATAATAATAATTTCTAAAATTATCGTAAATGCCGGCGATATTTTTCAGCAACCGCTCGTTCGGCCCCCTTACTAGTATTCCTTGCTCAGCATCATACACAGCATTCACGCTCTCTTGGATCGGTTCTGCAATATATCTTAACCTGCGCAATACAATTCTATTTTGTCTAATTTGATGAGGAACAACCTCGCATTGTAAATAACCAAGAACAGCCAAAGTCCAGAGCAGATGCAGCACCGGCGAAAATGGCTGAGGGGCGTCAGGTCTGACAGGTTTCCCATCAGGTGTGGCGATATTTGGGGCATACACAGCGTGTCCGGCCGCGGATGTGGCAAAATAGGCTCGACGCTGGAAAGAGTCTTCTAAAACGCTTAAATATGGATGCGCTACACTTCGGACAAAATTTCGCACCTTTCGGCTCCAGTCCCAGAAGGCTCTTTCTTTCAACCAGTTTCCATCATCACTTATGATCATTTCTTCATTATGCAAAGGACCGTTATATTGATTATTGGCGTCATAGGGATACATGTCGCGGCCCTCAGCGCCATCTTTTCTGAAACGCTCGCTTTTTGTGAGAATAATAGCGACGGGCGGCCATTCGTCCCCGAAACAGTCCGCCCTCAAAGTGTTCAGGATCTGAGACAACGCGTTGGGCCGAACGATGTGCTGTTGTCTGGCGTCCTCCGCTTCCGCGGATGTTAAATCTTCTCTCACGCCATAGCCGTCATCCCCCTCTATAATGCCTGTGAGTTGAGAGCGGTCTGCGCAAAACCACAGACAATCCGCCTTTCTGTAAAGTCTCCTGTATTGATCATATAGCTCAGGTTTAATATCAGCCCCCCATGCTCCATGCGGATTTTTTTTCACACTCATAAACTCGCCGGGGATATCAACGAAAGAAAGCGTCAACTTTCGATTCTGTTTATTCCGGTCCAGATTAAGACTGCGTTCCATCTCAACCGAAATATTCGGCGCCGAGCTTTGTGTTGTTTCAGTTTTAGTCGGCGCGTAACCCTTCTCATAAAGGAGCATTGCGTCTTGATGAAAGTCAGCGTATACCAGATCAAAGTTCACATCCGGTTCAATCACTCTATAACCGGCTATGCTATTTCGCATATGAGTAATGACCGTCGCTATTGTAATGGTTTTGCCGACGCGCTGGCTCGCGAGCATGGCCACGGTCAATTCCTTGTTTTTGCCGGTGACGTGCGGGAGATTATCGCGGCAGACCCAGCACACCTTATGTCTGGCCACATGGCTTGCCGTATCCGCGCTTGCAATATAAACGCTTTCCAGCATTAAGGCGCCTATGGAATCTTTTATGAAAGTTAAGTTAAAATTTCCCCGCCAGAGCTCCATATCGCGATCCAGGTCAAGTATGGCGGAAAAGGCGCTCAGTATCTCGCCGGGATTTTCGGACCGATCCATCTTTAATTTAGTAAGTAATTTTTCTTCCAACTCCGCGTCGGCGGAACCGTCCAGAGCGAGTCCGGCAATCAGGCGCAGACTGGTTTGCAGATGACCCGCCCGCATTGCCGCCGTTCCTTCCTTCTGCATTGGAGCACGCGCCGCCGCTTCTTCTAGCACCTGCTCCGGGTTCAGCCCCATCATGTCCGAGTATTCTTCCAGACAGAAACAGAAAGGGCTGCGCAAATTCGAGCCGCTAAACCTATTAAGAGCCTTTCTCGCGTTCGCGACGCCATGTTTTTTTTCCAGAGTCTTCGCCACTTTGTCGGTGATTCCCCACTCCGGATTTTCCATGTCGTAGGCGATCAAATCGCTGGAGTATATCCTTTGGCATTTTTTGCAAAGAAAGTTCATGCCGCCAACATTCCTTCCCAAATAAGAATAGAAATCACCTTTTTAAATCATCCGGCGCGGCCACAAGCCGCGCCGTCACATTATAACTGTCGGGGGTCAGTGTCAGCCGGCTCAACGACTGCTTTGAGTCAAGCGGGCGCAAACGAAAAGAATAGACCTCACCAGCAGGCAGGCGGCGCGGCAGGGCGTACATCGACTGTCCCCAACCGGCCCTCGCTCCCTCGGGCTCAATGGTGACCGTGCTGCGCAAGGAGACCCTATACCAGCCGTTCTTCAGGTCTTCACGACACCAGCGCAGCTCGGCGGCGGCGCCAGCGCCTCCTTCCGAGATCGGCGCCAGATGGCGGAGAGTGCCGTCCTCCAGACGGGCGAAAATCAGAAACCGTCTTCCGCCATTCCTTGTCAGCCGCGGGTTTTGGCGATACGGACTTGGGTGCCACGCTGCGTCGACCGGCCATGCCGCGGCATTGTTCTCCAGAGCGTCAACCCAGTCCCGCTCCTCGCCGGGCGGCGCCTGATATACGGCAATATGACTGATCTCCTCTGTCCCTCGCCAGTGATAACTCACACACAAGTCTCTTCCGTCATTATGAGAGTTCCAATTCAATTCTCGGACAAAACCATCTATATCCACAGGCGTGTCACACCTCCTTGGGTTCGGGCCGCCCGGCAGTGAACGGCGTCAGGGCCAGCGCGTACAGAACCGACTCCTTCACCTCCGGTAGCAAAACAGGCTTAACCGGCCGCGTTTTTGTGTTGGGGGCATTGCGAGCGTCAAATTGGGGGCGGGCAGCGCCGTTCGCGAACAGGCAAACATACGGAAGATCGTCGAGATAAACGGCATAACTGCCGAGCGGGGTGAACTCGTTCAGCCACCGGTTCAGTTCCGCCTCTGCCCAGATCCGCCCGTCGTCAGCCTGACGATAAATGTTGATGGTCTTTTCAATATCCTCTCCCCAGTCCGGTTCCCTGACTCTGTCTGGCGCCTCCCCATCAACGCCGGTCTGATCTAGAATGGCCATCTGCCGCCTGAGCCGGTTTTCCGCCTCTTTCCATTCCTCAGAAACGCTGGTTTTCGTCTTTTCCTCCATTTTTTCCCAGAAAATTTCCGCCCAGCCCGCCTGCGCCAATTGCTCCAGAGCTTCCTGCCCGGCCGTCAGACTATTATCCCAGTCGCCGGTCTTATCAGAATTCAGCCGATAGTCCCTTTTCAAAACCTTGTCCCAGCGCTCTTCCGCTTCCCTCTTCTCCCGCAGCGCCTCCTGCCCGCCAGACAGACAGAGAGCGTTCATCCGGTCGCCCAGCCTGCGCAAGGGATAACGCCGGAATTCATCCTTCAGCCAGCAGTAGAGAAACGCCTCCTGATCCTGCGCGACCAGCGCCAGATATTCCTCCAAATGGATCCGTACCCGCAGTTTCTGCTCGGCCCCGCTGCCAAAAAGTTCGCGCAGCGCGGCGCTCAGAGGCGCGGACTCACGGGCGGGCGCGTCCTGCTTCGGCCATATCTGCCGCCAGCCGCCTGCCGGCCGCGCTTCCGTCAGTTTTTCCAGCGCTCGCTCGTCCACGGGCATGGCGCTTATTTTCGGCGCCGGCCTTATCTCCGCGAGATGCTGCTTATATCTGACCAATTCATCCCGCGTGAGTTCGTCCAGCTTCCTATCTTCATCCTCCCGTTCTTCGGGGTCGCCTTCCAGATCCAGACGGAGTTTGGCGCGCAGTCTTCTGATCAAGGCGGCCTGGGCCGTATCCCAGGCCGCGCTCTGGGCGATATAACAGCCGCCGGCCGGCATGCCGCCCATTCGGCTCCGGCGCGTAAACAGGATCCAAGCGATGGCGCCGCAGTCGGAGGATTGAACGAGGTACTCCGCCAACGCCGCGGCCGGTTTCGGCGCCCGGCGCGCGGGAACTTTGGCGGGCAGATGCTCCAGCAGACGCAATATGATCATCTGGGCGGCGCCGTCCTGCCGCCAGGGCGGCCGCAGATCCGGCAGCGCCGGCAGTTCCTCATCCGGCCCCAAGAACACCGCGACAATCAGTTCCGCCGTCCGGGCGACCGTCCCCTCCTGCGCTTCCCGCTCCAGCCGCTCCAGTCCCGCCGCCGCCTCGCCGGCGCGCTGCCAGACGCAGCCCAGGCCCAGCGGCCCTCCGACACGCTCGGCTATTTCCGCCCGCCGCTCCTCCGTCCCCGGCGCGAACAGAGCCAGCACCGCGTCCATCCCTCTGACGGAGAGCCGGGCAGGCAAAGGCGCCTCCGTTATCTGCCGCAATAAACCGGGCATGACCGCCTCCATTTACATGATAGTCGTCAGATCTCTGTAAAAGTCGCGCAATTTTTGGCCGAGACCGTCTTCTCCGGAGGCTCTATCCACCCTCTCCGCAAAGTCCGCCGCCGCGGGCGGAAATGCCACACTATCAGTCGGTCGTCTCAGCTGCCGCAAGGCCTCCAGTTCATTTTGGCGCTCGGCGACCGCTTTTTCCCGCGTCTGGATCTCTTCGTCGGTTTCATTTTCTATTTTCTCTCTTATCGCGTTTTCCATCTGCTCGATTTCCGCCGGGGCCAATTCCGTATATCTCTGAAAAGCGTAATAATGAGCGAAAGAACGCAGCGACGGCGGGTTAATATTTCTCAATATATTCAGCAGAGTTTCTTCGTATCCCGCATCACTGGCATATACCCAGGTCGTCTCATCTTCCCGGATAAAACCAAAGGCCCAGGCGGCGGCGAAGGAACGAAGCAATCTATCATAACGCGCCTGCCGCTCCACAACCGCGTTGTGTTCCTGAATCTGCCGCTCCACGGCCGCGTTGTGTTCCTGAACCTCCCCCGCCAATTGCTCCCAGACCTTCAGCGTGCCGTCCAAAGCCGCCATCATCTCCAGGCGTTTGCGCAGGATATTCACCGCCAGTCCCCGGTACCAATCCGCCGGAACCGGCACATTCGCTCCAGGATGAAAAGTTGTGACCATATTGGCGAATGTCAGTTCTTTCTCATGCACCCGCTCCGGATGCGCCTCTCGCAGCGCGGCCCCCAGACCGGGGAGGTCGATCGCCGCGCCGCCAAAATCTATCAACTCACGGAGAGCGTCAATATCAACGCTTGGTTGAAGCAACGTGAGATAATAACCATGGCCAGCGGCCGCGCCATCATTCAGACGCGTCAGTCCCAGTTCCTCCGCCCGCCGGAACAGCTCCTCCGCTTCCGCCCGCATTTTGATTTCATGAGGCGCGTCCGCCCGCAAAGCCGGAAAACGCCGCCAGTTCTTCTCCCAATTGCCTTTACTTCCTACAGGTTCTCCTTCGTTCATATGCAGCCCGACCTTATAAAGATTAGCCTCATAAGCTTTCTGTCCATCGACCGCCCAGCTGAAAAGAAAGGCCGGAATGCCTGTATATACCTGCAAGCAGACGATGCTGTCGTCGAAAGTGCTGGGATAATATTGATAACCGCCACCTAACGCCGCCCTTAACGCGGCGCCTATCCGCGCAGCGTTACTCGGAAAAGTCAGATACCGCTTGGCGGCTTGGTCGTAGGCTGCCAGCCTACCGCCGGTGGAGGCCATAGGCAGCGACTCCGCCAATCTGGTAACAATAAATTGGTTTACCGCCTGCTGAATGGCGGCCATGTCCGCGACAGGATTGCCGGTGTTGGCTTTGGCATGTTTATTGCCCGTAAAGAGCTTGACTAGAAAATCCTCTAAACTGGCGTCGATCAAATCGCCAAAAAAGTCATGGAAAGACATCTGGATAAACTTCTTCAAACTGAAAATATCAGCACCCGCCCCTGCTGCCACCCACTCCGCGCACCGATCCAGCAGCTCTTCCAGAAATTGATTCCTTCTAGGCACAAAGTTATCCGGATCGACAAGATCTTCCAGATAATCCTCGATCACCTGATTGGCAGCCGGGCCGTTGGAAATATCGACCAGAGACCACTCGTACGTATTGCGGAATTTATCAGTAAACTCAATTGTGTCCGTCAAAAGAGTGTCGCTCGCGTCCAGCACGTTTTTCAGCTGCTCGATGATTTCCGTCATCACCTCGTAGGTGCCGCTGTTCAGGTCTCGGATTTCTCTCATGGCTCTGTCGATTATCCGCCGCGTCCACTCGAATTCCGCCTGCTCCTTGTCATTCCTTCCGTTTGCCTGCTGAGCCAGCTGCCGCAGGCCGGTATCCGGGTCGTTCAGCTCGTTGTACATATGATCCAGCATATTCACCGTGTAAGCCGGCCCTCTGCTGTCGTCCCGGAAGGCTGTTCGCGCGAAGTTCCGAATATTGGCCAATATCTCATTGCCGACTTCCCGACCGGCGGCGTCGGCTCTATCTTTCGTAACCTGCGCATTGGGTATAAGCGGGTATTTCGCCTTTGCGCCGATACGCCCGCGCAGACCGTCCACGATATCAAGTCCGAGAGCGTTTAGCTGTCTCTGGGCCGCCTTTTGGGTCGCGTTTTGCAGGCCGGCTGTATGCTGATCCCACAGCGGCTGAAATAGCAGTTGAGCGGCATGAAGGCGCAGCAACTTGATCGGAATCGTCATCCGCTGGTAGCCGACGATCACATAGCGGTAATTGGCCTCGCGCGGACAGTCATGCGCCGATTTACCTGCCACGAATGCCTCAGCTTCAGCTACAGTGTTCGACAGCGCGGAAGTAACAAGAAATCTGTCTGGAGCGCCTGGAGCTAAGGCCTGATTTTCCGCGGTCATCATATCCAAAATACTGTTGGCCGCCACATTCAGGGCCACTTTATCATGATCTTTGAAGATCAAGCCATCCGCCCGGCCGTCAATGAGGGTGCAGAAATTGAAAATATCCTCTTGATCCACACTTAAGCCGGCGTAATCATGCTGATATCTCTCCCCTCGTTGGAGTACAGTCATATGATAGTCGATCTCCTTCAGCGCCGCGTAACCGTTCATATGATTGTTAGGTCTGAGTGTATTGGCAGGGCCTGCCGAAGGCAGGAATACATAGCCGGCGATTGATAACCTGCTACCATCGCCACCTATCGCGTTATCGCATATCTGGCGGATGATATAGGTAGCGTCAATGACGATGCCGCTGCCGGTCCCGCCGGCGATGCCGGTCAGAATGAAGACGTTGAGTTTGGTATTTACCTGTGCGCCGATAAGCAAAGAGTTAACCTGTGCGGTCAAATGCCCAACAAGCGAGGTGACTGCATTCTGCAATGACAACAGCACCCGTCCCACCTGCCGGACGGCGCCGGCGCCAATGCCAATCCAGCATTCGGCAGGGGCTTCAACATAAATTCTCGGATTTACCCAAGGCCGAAGCGCCGAATCAATTTGGCCCGGTCTTACAGCATCTCTCGCACCTGTAGAGGGGATTGGAAACACTTCATTGGTGGCAAAGACACCGGATGCTACCAGTCTATCCAATTCGCCATGGTCGGCGTCGATAGCGCAGAAGCGCACTTTAGCGTCTATCTCTGTCTGATTCACGTTTTGCCGCAGCAATTCGCGCAGGCGGGCCAGGGCTTTGCCGCCAGTACCGCCGTATCCCACGAGCAGAAAACGCTGATCGACGATATTGCGTTTTTCGTTAAGCAGCAGTCCCTCACTGCTCATGTAGTCTAATCTTTGGAAATTGGCATCAATTCGGGCTTGCTGTTCCGGTGTTATCGGCATTTTTATTCCCTCCCGTATTACTCCCCTTTAACGTTCGTTTTAATCTCCCCAGCCATCATTGTCAGCCCGCGTTTTTTTCCTTGGCTGGGCGTCGTCCCACCCGTCCGCGTCCGCCTTATCATCCTTATCGCTGAAACAGAACGTAACAGCCACAGTCAGCAGATCGCCGTCGCCGCCGCACTCCGCCACCGTTTCGCCGTTGTTTTTCAGGCGCTGGACGATACCGTTTGCCTTGCTGTAGTCCAGCTCGTCCCCTTTTTTATTGACGGCGCTGAAAATATGCCGGCTCAGTTCATCTTCATGCCGTGCCAGCGCGGCGCCGAGCGCGTTCGCTTTTTCCGCCCCGTTATATCCGTTTTTGAGATCATTCTGCATATGCCTGAGCGCCTGCAGCAGATCATAGCTCTCGTTCAGCCTGGTTCTGGATTTGAGGACGATGAACATAACGCTTTCTCCGCGCAGGAGGGTAGTATGGTTGTACTCGACGTCAAGTTTCAGTTTGCCGCCGATCCGGCGCCCGCCCAGCAGAAAATACAGGACGCCCCCGATGATCAGCAGCAAGGCGAGGAAACCGAGTACTATGGGCAGCGTGCGGTTCGGGCAGCGCACTTCGATGGTCATATCGGCGCTCTGGTTTTCATCGTCCGTGGCCCGCGCCGCAAAGCTTCCCTCCCCGCCGGTCTTGCCGTCGATCGTCAGCTGCGCGCCGTTCAGAGTGAGGGCGCCCGGCGGGTAATTCTGCGTCTCTATGCTGTAAACAAGGGGGGCGTCGTCCCGGAAATAATCGTTCAGATCCAGGGTTTGGCTGCCTTGCTGGAAGAAAGTGATCGGGATATCCACGGTCAGGCTGGGCTGCAGCGCCTGGGGCGGGGCGTTGCGCGTCTGCCAGGCCAAGGTCGGCGTCTTGATCGTAAAGCCGCCACGCATGGTCACGATCGCGGCGCCGCCTACATTGCCCGCCAGAGTGAATTCCGCGTAACCCGTATACTCATGGTAGAGAGGCAAAGTCAGCGTCGCCGTATAGGCGCCCGCACTAGGGCGCATGGGTTCGCTCTCTTCCGTTTGGGCGGCTTGATCCGTGTATTTGAGCGTAACTTCGTAGCCGTCGTACTGGCTCTGATCCGTGAGCGGCGCGCCGTTTTTGCTCAAGTAGGCGCGAAACCGCGCTTCTTCTCCGTCCACTCCGCCGTTGACAATGTTTTCAATCACCAGTTCCGCGTTGATATCGAGATTATAGATGATGCTGTAAGATATCTGGGCGTTGGGATCGCCGCGCAGCGTGACGCTCCAAAGGCCCGGATCCGGCTGGGTGAGCTTCGTGATGGTCTGAGCGCCGGCGCGGGTGACGGCGCCGCTCAGGGCGCTCTCATCCAGCCGCTCGCCGCTGGGCCTCGTCAGGGTCTGGCTGATACTGCTGACACGGGAGTCGATATAGATATTCACCTCGCTGACGCCCACGGCGGGAATAAAAAATTGCCGCGTCAATTCACCGTTCCCATCCAGGCTTTCGTCGATCACCCCGCCGCTGCCGGCCAGCAGCGCGCGGAAATTAGCCTGCGCCCGGCTCAGATCCGCCGCGTCCGTTATTTCCGCGTAGTGATTTTCCAGGTTGTTGTCCTGCGCCGGGTCATATGTTCCGGACAAGCCGTTCGCGTCGCGCACGACGTTGAACACTTCGCCGACGGCGCCGGCCCCGCCTTGGTTAAGGTATATCCCCAGTATCTTGATCCCGTTTTCCCGGGCCAGCCGCACGGCTTCATCCCGGTCGGCCAGCGAGCGGTTCGTCTGATCCCGCGTGGACAGATCCGTGACCCCGTCCGTAAACAGGATGACCACCCCGGGCAGGCCGTTTTGCTGCCGGCCGGCGACCAGATCCTGCACGGCCGTGAGCAGAGCGCCGCCGATATCCGTCGAGCCGCGGACGGGCGCCTGACGGATCTGCGCCAGCAGCGCGTCTTTGTCCGCCTGGCTGTTGATGGTCTGCATACCCGTATGCAGTACGAGTCCGTCATTGAAGACAATAGCGTTCACCGTATCGCCCTGCTCTGTCATCAGACCGAATAAAGTCTGTACCGCCGCGTAGCGGTTGCCGGCTGAATCCGAAGGCGGCAGCCCCTGCTGCCCTAAAGTGAGCGAGCCGCTGCCGTCGAGTACCAACGCGTAATTATAGTGGTTGAGCGTACCCGAGGCGTTAGGCGCGAGCGAGCCGGTCTGGGCGGCTTCGAGCGGGGCGGGCGTCATGGCCGCCAGCGCGCAAAGCAACAACAAAATGACCGCCGTTGGTTTCCTCAATAGCATCTTCTCCTACTCCTTGTTTCTTTCGTTAAATCCGCCGTCTGCTGTGACCTTGACATCTGATCCTTCAACCGCTTTTCTTACCGCCGCAAAACAAGCTTTTCTCCGGCATTTATTTCCACCTCAATTCGTTTTTTGTGCGCGCATGGGGATTGTGTGAAAATATACTACATAATGCAAATTATGTTGTTTATATCACGACATTTGTTATCCTTATTTTAACAAATATGTAAAGTTGTTATACAGAAAAGAAAGATGCCGTCCGCCTTCTTGTCGCAATTGTAAATTTACGGCAACAACAAGCGAGGCCGGTGTATTTCATCCTGCCTACAATTCGTTACAGTTCACACCCTAACCTAAAGTCATCCGCTTTCCCGAAGATCTCTGATATGCTCTGGTAAAGGTTTTTTCCTTCCGAGCGCAACCCGGCAATGACGGACAAAGCGTTGCAAA
>JAISAH010000064.1 GCA_031266805.1 Gracilibacteraceae bacterium | reverse complement strand
AACGCCTACCCGACCGCCCTGACCCAAAACGTGGAGTTTCTGCTGGATTCGGTCACGGCGCGAACCATGCTCAGTAACAGCGAGTTTATCGTGATGAACAATCAGGCCGCGTCCGACCGGGCCGAACTCGCGAAGCTGCTGAACATCAGCGAGCAGCAGCTCTCTTACGTCACGGGTGCCGAAGCGGGCTGCGGGCTGATGCGGATAGGCAGCGCCATTGTCCCGGTAATCAACAAATTCAGCGCCAAGACCGCCCCGTTGCTCTACCGCTTGATGACGACGCGTCTATTCGAGATCTCGAATTAACGCGTCCGGGGGGGAGTAGGTGCGATAAGGCAATCAGAACGTGCGGCAGACTGTTTTGCGGTCTGCCGCACGTTAGCATTAGAGCGATTCTCACCGAAAAAGCCAAAACGCCAAAACGCCACGAAATAGCCATCGCAGTATGGCTTTTTGGTTCCGGCTGCGTTATAATGATATTATTCTGTTTAGGAAGCGGTGTGCTGTATGGAACTTGCGAACATCAATCCGGATATTGTCAATCAGATAAAAAGCATCATAGAGCAGGCGCGGCGAAACGTGACTGTGGCTGTCAACCATGAGCTTCTGCGTTCCTATTGGCAAATCGGGAAGTTGATTGCCGACAGCGAACAGGTAAATCATTTTAACGGAATGTCCGAACGTAATTTTATGCTCGCTCTTTCAAAGGTGCTTACAAACGAATTGGGCAGAGGATTTTCACGCCCTAATTTAATCAATATGAAAAATTTTTACAAAAGCTATCCCGATGGTCAGACAGTGTCTGACCGCCTGAGCTGGTCGCATTATTGCGAACTATTAGGCGTTTCTGATACGGACGCGAGAGGTTTTTACGAAAAAGAATGCCTGAATGCCCATTGGTCAATCCGCGAACTTCGCCGCCAGATAGACAGCGCGTTATTTCAGCGCCTGCTTCTTTCTGACGGAACCCTGAACAAGAAAAAGGTTTTGGAACTCGCGCAAAAAGGGCAAATCATCGAAAAGCCGGAGGACATCCTAAAAGATCCTTACGTACTTGAATTTCTCGGTGTACCCGATGACAAGCCGAACAGGGAGAGCGAACTTGAAAAACGGCTTGTGGAACGCATTGAGGACTTCCTGCTGGAACTTGGCCGAGGCTTTATGTTCGTAGGGACACAGCAGCGTGTGACTATCGGAAATATTCACCATTTTGTGGATATGGTATTTTATAACAAAATTTTGAAGGCATATGTTCTGATTGACCTGAAAATCGGTAAATTTCGCTTGGAAAACGCCGGACAGATGAACGGGTATGTAAACTATTACAAAACTGAGGTAAACGCTTCGGACGACAACCCGCCGATTGGCATTGTCCTCTGTGCCGACAAAGACGAAGTTGTGGCTGAATTTGCTTTGGGCGGTCTGGAAAATCAGGTTTTTGCATCGAAGTACACATATTATATTCCCGACAAGGAGCAGTTAATCAGGCAGATTGAGGCGGTCTTGGAGCAAGACGCTCAAGAAGCCGGGGAAAGCTAAGGCTATGGGGTATAACGCTGAACAATGGAATGAATGCAAACGCAAATGCCGCTTGAACGATGAAGATATTGCCCTCGCCAAACGGCTTGGGCTTAATCCGCGAAGCCTTATCAAGAACATTCCAAGCAAGAGCGAGCTGTGGAAGGCTCCTGTAAAAGAATGGCTGCGTGAAATCGAAGCGAAGCGCGGCAAATAAAACAAATCATAATAACCCGAACGACAGGCGAACAAAACCGCCTGTCGTTTTTTGTGTTCGCATCAACGAAAATGACTTTCGGGAAACGAGGTCTACATGAAAACGATAAAGACACGGAGCAAGGCCAAAGGCATAAAGGTTTTGGACAGGCCCGCCAACCTCACGGGACGCATGAAGGACGCTTTTGTCCGCACAAAAGAACGGGCGGAGGAAACGCATGACCCGCGCCATGCCTCCCCTGCGGAGTACGCTGCCGACAATGTTCAAAGCACGGCGCAAGGCGCGGTGTGGGAAATCGCGCGCAATCCCTTAAATCCCCGGCAAAAGGCGCGGGAGCATTGGAACAATGCCAAAGGTCAATTCCGAGAGGTCAAACGGCAGCTTCCCAAAGAGCGCCGCGCCGCCGCAGAGCAGGCGAGCCGGGCAGCGGTCAAGGCGCGGGACAACGCGTACAAGCTGCGGAACGCCGCCGACAAAGCCGGGAGAACGGCGAAAGACGCGAAAACGGCAGTCAAAGAAGCGAAACAAACATTGAAGCAAGTGCGTTTGCAAGGGCGGTGCACCCTGCGGGAAGCCAAACAAAAAGCGAGAACGGACAGCGGCATTGCCACGAAAGCCGAAGCGCCGAATGTTCCCGCCAACGCCGGGGCGGGCGGAATTCCTCGCGCCCGTTCCGGCGCAACGCCGCGAACCGCGCCCGAATCCGTAAGCAAGCCGGAGAACCCGGCAAAGCGGGCTTTTATAAAAAACAGGGCGCGAACGCAAGCGGAAAACACCCGGCTTAGCAGAAAGCTCGCCGTCAAGCCAGATGATCTCACAGTCAATCCGGTACGGGGCGCGGCAAGTCCCGGCAGGCCGATAAACGCTCACGGCAGCGGCATCCCGGTAAACAGCAGTTCCCGCCCCCGCTCCGTGAGCGTGCGCATACGTCCGGCCCAACAATCGGCCAATGCCGTTAAATCCACAGGCAAGGGCTTCAAGGACACTGCCAAAGGCACGATCAAAGCGGCGAAGAAGTCCGTCAAGAGTGCGGAAAAATCAGCCAAAGCCGCCGTAAAGACAGCCCGGCAGACCGCAAAATCTGCGGCGAAAACGGCGAAAACATCGGCAAAGGCGACGAAAACAGCCGAGCGCGCGGCCCGCGCCGCCGCCAAAGCCGCCGCCCATACCGCCAAAGCCACAGGCAAAGCGGTGGCGGCTATGCTGAAAGCGGCGATTGCCGTCGCCAAAGGTCTTGCGGCCGTGATAGCGGCGGGCGGCTCCATAGCTGCGCTGATTGTCCTCATCGTCTGCATGATCGGCCTGATGACCGGCTCCGTGTTCGGGATATTCTTTTCCGGACAGCCAAGCGCGGACGGGGGCAAGACCATAAACAGCGTGATCGCCGAGATCAACGACGAGTACACGGCGCAAATCGGCGGCGTTATTAGCGGCAGCGCCCATGATCTTTTGGATATGTCCGGGGCACGGGCAAGCTGGAAAGAGGTGCTTGCCGTCTACACGGTCAAAACGACGGGCGACCCGGAGAGTCCTATGGAGGTCGCCACGGTTGACGACATAAAGGCGGCGCTCCTGCGGACAGTGTTTTGGGAGATGAACGCCATAAGTCATTCCATCGATACGGCGGATGTGGAGGAAGATGTGCTTGACGCGGACGGTTTGCCAACTGGCGACACCGCCGCCATAGCCAAGACTGTCCTGCGGATCTCCGTTACCCACAAGACGCCCGCTGAAATGGCGGCCGGGTACGGTTTCACCGCCGCGCAAACGGCGCAGCTTGACGAACTGCTGGAGCCGGAGCGCTACGCTCTCTGGAACAGCCTGCTCTACGGCGTTACGTCGATCGGCGACGGCTCTATGATCGAAATAGCCGACACGCAGATCGGCAATATCGGCGGACAGCCGTACTGGAGTTGGTACGGTTTTACAAGTCGCGTCGATTGGTGCGCCTGTTTCGTCAGTTGGTGCGCGGATCGGCTTGGGTATATCGACTCGGGCGCGCTGCCCCTCTTTTCCGCCTGTGAGGACGGCATACGCTGGTTCAAGGAGCGCGGGCGATGGCGGGACGGCGGCTATACGCCCAACCCCGGCGACATCATCTTTTTCGATTGGGAGGGCGACGGCGTTTCCGACCATGTGGGCATTGTGGAGCGCGTCGAGGGCGAAATCGCGCGTACCATTGAGGGCAATACGTCAGATTCCGTCGCGCGGAGAAGTTACGCGCTTAATAGCGTAAAAATAACGGGCTACGGCATACCGGTTTACAACGCGCCGTAAGTTTTAGCGGAGCCGTCCTATTCATCCTCAAACTGCACCTCGTCCAGTTCGGGAAAATCCAGCAGCCGCGAGACCGTCATTCCAAGGCCCTGCGCAACGCGGTGCAGCGTCCGCAGTCCGGGGCTTTTCGTGTTTCCCTTGATGATGTTGTCCAGCGCGGATTGCTTCATGCCATTAACCTCTCTTACCCGAATATGGTTAGCACCATTGTATTGGCTCGTTATAGCCGCAGTTACCCGTGTTAGGTTGACTTTGAAACTTCCGGCGCTTTCTCTCCGGCATGGCGATAGGACTTGACATGATCTGCGCCGAGCTTGTGCTGGAACTGAAAAAAGCTTACCCGGACATATCTCTTACTGCGGCGGGATCATGGTTTTTTAATGGGTTTATGCGCTTTTGGTGCAAATAAAGTATATAGAATATGTATAAACATTCTATAAATAAAAATATCAGTTTTATTCAGATGATGTTCTTTCAAGTTTTGGGCGCGGCTTTGACAAGGGCTTGTTTCAATAGATCGATAAATAATACCAAATCCTCCGAAAGCACCCTGTCTTGCCGCGTGAGGATCCCTACCTGAATCAGATTGCCATCTTTGAGCGGGATGGCGGTAATATTGTCGTGCATAAAGTTTTTCACAATACAGCCATTGCCGAGATTGTATCCATCTGTACATGAGAGAAGATTGATCATGTTGCCTCTGTCTTCCAGATAAACGATCTTGTCGATAGCACCTACATTTATGGCCTCTTCCGCAAAATGCAGCAGTTGGTCGTCGTATTGATATGTCAGATAAGGATAATCGGACAGTTGATCCAAGGTCAAACTTGACTTTGACGGTCAAAAAAATGAAAGCTTGAGTTTTCCGGGGGTTCCGGAACTAGAAAATACGCGTACCACTACATTTGCCTATATATGGAAATTTGACCTTCCCATGTA
>JAISAH010000063.1 GCA_031266805.1 Gracilibacteraceae bacterium | reverse complement strand
TACATGGGAAGGTCAAATTTCCATATATAGGCAAATGTAGTGGTACGCGTATTTTCTAGTTCCGGAACCCCCGGAAAACTCAAGCTTTCATTTTTTTGACCGTCAAAGTCAAGTTTGAGATAGAAGCGGCACAAATTGAAAAACAAATCATTGAGATGCCGCCTAAAATGGAGATTACGCATTATGATGAACTTGCTGATTTTTTAGTTGACATAGACGTTTTATCATCACAGCCTAAGCTGTTTTCTGAGCTTTCCAATTATGCGGACATTCCCAAAGCTCCGTGAGATGGATTCCGGGACAAGCCCGGAATGACGAGCAGAATATAAACGGAGTTGATTATATTATCAAGCATAAAAAATTTCCGCAAGCATTGCTCTGGTTGATTGTTCTGCTCGCCCTGTGGGAAGCGGCGGCGCGGCTTGGCTGGGTGAACACTTATATCCTGCCGCCGTTCACCACAGTCGCGGCAAGGCTGTGGCATGAACTGTTTTTTGGCAGGTTAGGCGTACAGACGCTTAACTCGCTCTGGGTGGTGTTGCAGGGTTTTGGCATCAGTTTTGCCCTGGCGGTAGTGATCACCGCTCTCTGTGCCGCTTCGCGTTCCATCGAAAGCCTGTTCAACACACTTTCCACGATCCTGAACCCATTGCCCGCTGTAGCTATCATGCCGCTGATCATCATGTGGTTCGGCATCGATGTGACCGCTATGTTTATCATCATCATCCATGGGGTGTTGTGGACTTTGATCCGCCATCTGCTTGACGGTCTGCGGGCTATTCCGGCGGCGCAGCTGGAGTTCGGGCGCAACATCGGGCTGTCGCCCTTTCGCATGTTCAGCGGCATCATCGTTTTCGCGCTGATGCCGGAGCTTTTGGCCGGTCTGCGCACGGGCTGGGGCAGGGCGTGGCGGGCGCTGATCTCCGCGGAGATGGTGTTCGGCATGATCGGGACATTGGGAGGCTTGGGGTATTACATCTATATGGGCCGCGCCTACGCGAGGATATCCGACGTGCTGGCAGGCATAATCATCATCGCGGTCATCGGTATCGCGGCGGAATCTTTTGTGTTTGGAGGGATCGAGCGCGCTACAACTCGGAAATGGGGAATGACTCGTGAGTGACATCCCGGTTCTGAGTGTGCAGGGTGTGAGCAAGAGCTTCGGGGCGCTGGAGGTTTTGCGTGATGTGAGTTTTGATCTGAATGCGAATGAGATCATCGCCGTCATCGGACATTCCGGTTGTGGGAAGACGACTTTGCTGAGGATCGTCTGTGCTTTTGAAAGCGGCGATAAAGGCGCGGTGCTGCTTGATGGGGCGAGGCACGAAAAACCGAGCAAGGAAGCGCTGATGCTGTTCCAGTCCTTCGAGCAGTTGCAGCCGTGGCGCACGACGCTGGGGAACGTGGTGTATCCGTTACTTGCCGCCGGCGCGGTAAAGAGGCGTGCGGAAGCCAGAACTTTGGCACTCAAACGGCTCGCGGACGTGGGTCTCTCGGATTTTGTGGACGCTTACCCGCACACGCTCTCAGGCGGCATGAAACAGCGGGCGGCGGTGGCGCGGGCCTTGGCGCTCGCGCCGCGCGTACTCCTGATGGACGAGCCTTTCGCGGCGCTGGACAATATCACGCGCGGGACGCTTCAGGCGCTGACGCGCCGCGTCTGCGGGAAATACGGGATTTCGGCCCTGTTGGTGACGCACAGCGTCGAGGAAGCCCTGGTTATGGCGGACAGGATCATCGTCATGGACAGGGATCCCGGCCGTATCAAGGCGATTGTCGAAAACCCGGAAAGGGACGCCGCGGATCCGCCGCGCCGGACCGAATTGACGGAGAGGGTGATGACACTGCTACGGGAGTGACATCCTCGGTCATTCCGGACTTGTTCCAGAATCCACTCCCATGTTTTCTGTTTTTTTGGATTCCGGCATGAAGCCGGAATGACGGGAGGGGTTAGGCCCAGAATGATGGGAGGGTTGCCCGGAATGACGGGCGTTAGCCGGAATGACGGAGACAGGAGGACTGATATGCGGGAGCTTTTTGCGCTTAACAAGGAGATTCGTGACTTCGCTGATGTGATCATCTATGGGGCGGGTAACGCCGGAAAGGCTGTTTTCCTCAAATTATTGCAGCGTGATATCAAAGTCTTGTGCTTCGCGGACTCGGACCCGGAAAAATGCGGCAAAACGCATTTGAACATCCCCGTCGTCCATATCGACGATTTGACGGAGCGGCGGGATGCTGCCGTGATCGTGTGCGGCGCGTATATGTTTCCCGTGGAGCGGGAGCTGCGCAAACGCGGTTTCCACAATCTATTCCACGATTGCGCCAACGAAGCCGGAATACTCCACCTAGAAAGGGATGAGGCGTCATGACAGATTTGGAGGGGTATATCTATGATTATCGGCTCGGTTATGTGCGCGCCGGGATGGAAGGAGGGTTTGAAATATTCGGCGAGGGCGGCGCGCCGGGCGGGCGTATAGTTACTCTCGGCGGCTGCGGCGGTTGGGCCGCCCGTCTATACGAACGAATGGGCGGGCGTACGCAGATATATGACGGCTGCACGGATGGCTACACCTCGGCCCAAGAACTCATCATGCTCTTGCGTGACGGGCTTTTGCTGAAGCCAAAACTGGTATTGTGCTATTCCGGTTTTTATAACTTCGCCTACAAGCTGGGGTTTGTGCGGGAGAAACGGTATATACCGCTTTTACAAAAACATCCCTTCGCCGCGCCGCGGCAAATCGCGTTTTATGAGAAAATCACCGCCCGTTTCGGACTTGGGGGCGACAAGGTGTATTACGGCGAGGAAAACGATACGCCCACCCCGGAATACTGGCTGGAGCAGATGGATATTATCCACGATCTATGTAAGGAGTTCGGCATACGCCACCTGACATTTTTGCAGCCCTGCGCGTTTTCCGGCGATTACCGGCGCGGCGCGGCGGAAAACGAGACGCTTTGTGAGGTTTACGGTCTTTCGCGAGATGGATTCCGGGACGAGCCCGGAATGACGGGGGCGACGGGAGAGACAGAGCTGGATGAGTTCGCCGCACTTTTTCGGGAGCAGTATGCCGCCGCAGCGCAAGCCGCGCGGAGTCGTGACTATATCGTGGATCTGTCCGAGCTGTTCGACGGTGAAACCGGCGTATACACCAATGCCGCCGACCTGAGCGCGGCGGCTCTGGACAGGCTCGCCAGCGCCGTGTTCCGGCATATCGGAGAGGAGAGACCGCATGGAGCGCAGTTTTGTGATTTGGCAGAATATTTTGGAGCGGATCGCCAGCAAACCGGAGTTGGAGAATATCATCCTGGGCACGGGGTCGCTGGCGCGTGATTTGCAAAATAAGCTGCGCCTGTTGAATTTGAAAGCGCCTTTTCTCGTCGGCGGCCGCGACGATCCGGGAAACGGGATCCGCCACTATTCGCGCATAGCTGAGTTGGAAGAAGCGGTAGAGCGGTATCGTTTTATCGTCTGCTTTGACGCGGACGAGTGGGCGCTGATCGCGCCGGCCCAGTCGGCGGTGTTTCAGCAGCTCGGTATCGCCGCTTACAATCATCCCCGTGTTACCCGGCTGACCGGCGACTCCATGATTTATGAACAGGCGGGCGAATTCCTGACAGACGCGAATATTCAAAATTTATTTGTCCACGACGACCGGCCTTATGCTATATACGGCGACCAGCGAGAAAACCGGTTCACGATCCATCTTTTGGGGGACTGTCACGCGTCAGGCTTGTTTCGATACACTAAACGCGCTCTTCCAGAACTTCTGTATGAGCGTCTGCGGCGGAAGGGCTTTGAGGTCAATATCTACGCGTGGGGACACCCCAGAGAATCAGGCGCGGATTGCCTGCTGCAATTTCTCCGTGACGGCATCGCCTACGAAGCGAATTTAGTTATTTTGGAAAAAAATGTAATTGAGTTTGACGCCCTGCATGTGTCGCGCCGCAATTTACTGCCAATTCAGGCTGGAACCGGCGTACACGAATATATATCTCAATTGCGCAGCTCTTATACTGATGAAATCGGCAATGGGCTGGATCATGATGTGGAGGCCGCCGCCTTATGGAAAACGCAGCACCACGTTTTTCTCGCGTTAGCAAAGCAGTTTGGATTTACATTTTGGAATATTATCACGCCCAGCGGTCAGTCTCTGCCGGAAGATCAGGCGCGGAAACTGCTGAATTTAAGCCCCGGTTATCTGGCGCGCAGGAGAAAACAAAAGGATGCCGCTGTCGCGGCGGTCAAAGGGGAGTGCGTAAAGGACTATACGGACAGTTTCAAAGACGTTGATAACATTTTCGAGATGTATGCCGATATTTCACATCTGACGGACAAGGGCAATGAAATCATCGCCAAGCGGTGCGCGGACGACATTGTGCAAGCGTTTGGCGGCAGGATCCGTTCATAAAAATTGAAACGAGGTCAAATGAAAAGTATGGAGCGGTTATTAAGTGTGCTGACGGCGGCAAAGCCTGTGATCGACGCGGAAACATTTTTACAGTCCGAGGATCTGCACGGCGAGGGGGTGCTTGACTCGCTGGATATTTTGATCGTTATCGACGAACTATGCGCGGAATACGAGGTGAAAATTGATTTGACGGATTTTTCGCGGGCCGACTTCAAGACAGCGGCGAACATATACGAGCTCGTCAAACGCTGCGGAGGCCGCATGTGAGCGGATTTGACGCATTCAAGGACATAACGGGCGCGGCGCGTGAGTATTGGCTATCGAACGAAATGGACGCTTACGACTATATTCTCCTGCTCCCTCACGACGCCCCGTGTCTCAACGCAAAACTCCGCGCGGCCTTCACGGCGAAACTCGGCGGCCGACGCGGCGCGATTATACAAGGCGATGAGGCGCAACAACTTCTCGCCCTTTACTCCCTCTACGCCTTTACCGACAAACTCATCATCGGCTCCTTTGACGAGCCATATGGGCGCAAACTCCGCAACCTGCTGGAAAGCGGCGCCGCCACGGAGGACGAACTGATTGGCGACGTGATTTTGGGCGCGCTTGGGTAAAAAGCTTTACCGCAAGCCCTCAACTTCCTCGCGGGTCAATCCCGTATCCTCCATCACTTCATCAATGTGTCTGCCGCGTTTGAGCATATTTTTCGCTATGGCAAACGCTTTTGAGGTTTCCGCGTCGCGCAAAAACATGGCTGTATCTCGCCGCTCTTTCTCGCGGCGTTCATATAAGTCGCGGGCACGTTCGTCGGCGGATAACTCCCTGAGTTTCACAACCGCCCGACTGACCGTCTGGTTTCTCTCTGCTATCACTTTCAATTCCTCCTCACTGTTGGCAGCGATAAATTTCGCCCAATCGTACAATGCCGTGCCGTCCGCGGCGGGGGGCAGTTTCATGAGTTCCAGCGTGTGAACTTCCAAGAGGTCGGTGAATTCCACATCCGCTACCCGATCATACAGGGTAAAACGATGGTGGTAGCACGGGTTTTCCTTATCCTTATCTTTGATCAGTTTCCCGTCGGCTATGACGATGCTGACAACCCGATTCACAGCGGCGTAACTGTCGCCGCTCCCTATCTGCTCCGTGATCAGTTTTGCCTCGTAGAAAACGATGCGGTTTTTCAATTCCGGCGTGACCGAAAGCTGTATTTCGATGTGGATGATTTTTTTGGTTTTAGTTCTCAGCTTTACGTCTATGATCCCCAGCTTGTCGCCGGGGTATTCCCGCAGTAAATGCGGATCGGCTATCTCGATTTCGTCGTAGTCGTCCGCCGGCAGGTCCAGCGCCGATTGGAGGAAACTGATCAGGAATTCCACATTTCGTTCGTCAGCGAAAAATAAACGGAAAATCACGTCGCTTTTTACCGGGAGAATATTCTTCTTGTTTTCCTCACCCATAGGCCACCATCCTCGCAGGGTGAATTTTTCGCGCCGAAATATTATCTTTCCCGCAAATCATAGCATGAGTCCTGTATTTTGTCCATAGCAAAGCAATACATAGCAGGCAAACTTTGCTGCGGAGGAAACTTTCTCTTTCCCGGCATAGTCTAATTTGTGTCGGGCTTTTTGCCGGGCTGTTATATGTGACCATGAAGGCCATGCCTTTATTATAGAAATGTTTTATACAAAACGGTTATCTGATATGTTTGCCATGTTCGATTTCTAATCTAAAACGCGCATGTTTATCTCTGGGCGGTAATTTGTCCGGGCATGTTTTGTTTCGGCTTGACCGATGGCAAGGATTTATAAAAATTGCTGATTAAATCTTTATACTCAGCCTATATGGGTATGAGTTTCATAAAAAGCAGCTTGAAAAATTGTTTCGGCAAGGGCGCTGATAAATTTAACACGCTCGTTTTGCTTTTTCCGGACGGCGATGCGGAATTGTTGAGCGCGGTGCGAAAATATTTGGGCGCTTACCTGCGGCGGCAAGCCGCGGAAAAGGTTGCGGTGATCACGTCCGTCGGCGCTGATTTCCTGGCGGGCGCCGGTATTTTCGGCGTCCACATGGCGCTGGTCCCTTGCTCCGTTCATACGATGGAGCGCGTATTGAGCTATTGGACGATCTGCGGCAAGGCGGATTTTATCAAAAATGTTTCTCTGAAAATGCCCGGCGGGAGGAATCTGCAAAACTTCCAGGGCAAAGGCGAATTCACGGCCGAAATTCTTGTATGGCATTTCATTTTTGAGCAGTTCGGCGATATTCCGAGTTCGGAGACCATATGAAAAAAACGAAATCTCGCCTTCTCCATCCAAAATCGCGAAGGAAAATATTGAGCGATTTGCGCCGTCTGGCCAAACAAGGCAAGTTTAAGGGCAAAAAGATCGTTGTTTTTGGCGCGGTATACTACTTGGACGAACTGCGTGAGATGCTGAATTCGCTCGGAATGGACATTGGCTTCATCGTTGACAATAACCCGGCAAAGATCGGGCAGCTTGGTCTGGGGATAGAGATACGAAGCGTGTCGAGTTTGGCGGATATGATGAATAAGGACGCTGTGGCGGTAATTATCGCGAGCGGGTATTATCTGGCGATGTCGCAGTCGCTTAAAAAAATCGGCCTTGTCTTGAATCGGGATTTCTTCATCGTCGGAAATGACAGTGGTTTTAATTTTGTCGGGGATTTCGTCAGAAACACCTCTTACATGGTAAGCGCATACGCGTTTTACAAGAAAATTGCCAGGCAATGCGGCGGCGCGCCGATGAGGCTGATACACATGCCTTGTCTGGGCGACGTATATATCGCTTCGATGTATTTGCCCGCCGCCGAGGGCGCGGCCAACGCGTATGAAAGCGGCTGCGTTCTTATTGTGACGCGGAACACCTGCAAACGCGTGGGAGAATTGTTCGGGTACAGGGAGATCAAGGTTGTCACAGAGAAACAGGCGGCAAAACTGCAAGCCGTAATGAGTTTTTTGCGCGGCGGGGTGAACATCAAAAACATGCTGTACCACGGGACGTCGTTGGAGAACATATCGCAAACGCCGTTTTACGGGAAAGAGCGCCCGCTGGTTAATTTCGCTGACTATATCGCTATTGGCGCCTACAATTTGACCGGACGCCCCAAACCTGTTTTGCCTGAATTTTCCAATCGGGCGGAGACGCTAGACGCGCTGTTTACCCAAAACGGCTTGGTCAAAGGGAAGACAGTCCTCATTTCGCCGTATTCAAGCCATTTCGCGGCGAGTATCACGGATGAGGTATGGCAGGATATTATTGCGCGGCTAAAGGAAAAAGGCTATACAGTCGCTACTAACTGCGGAGGGGAAAACGAAGCCGCTTTGCCCGGGACCGCGCCGCTTTTCATCGAAATACGGGACGCAGCGGCTTTTTTGGAGTCGGCCGGTTATTTCATCGGGATCCGTAGCGGATTTTGCGATGTGGTGAGCGGCGCGAAGTGTACGAAAGTTGTTATTTACGAGAAAGGACTGTCGGTATGCGATGTGAATTTTTTCGGGTTCAGGGCTATGGGCATTGCCGACGACGTGATCGAGATCGTAAGCGACGGCAGAGATATGAAAGCCTTTGCGGATAGGGTGCTGGCAAATTTTTGACGACAAGGGGGCTGATGGTTTGGAAGTGGAAGTAGGCAAACACGACGCGCGGCGGCGAAAACGCGCCGCATATCTGAAAATACACCAATTCACCGAGGACGCGATCAAGTGTTTCCGGCACTGGGCGGATATTTGCCACACGCTGGAGATTAATTATTATGTGGTCTGCGATAACGCGGAACTGGAAGCGCGTATCCGGAGCGGCGCCGAAGCCGGACAAGAACAAGAGCATGAATTTATTCCCAGCCGGCGCGAAGATTTGCGTGAGATTTGCGCCGACATTATCGAGGAACGCTGGAAAAATGCCGCTTACGCCCTGCTGACTCCGTTTCTCCACGCAAAAGAACAGAGCTTCGACTATATTTGGAACATCGACGCTGACGACACGATCATGTACGCCGAGCCGGAAGTTTGCGCCGAAATCCTGAGTAAAGCGGAAGAATGCGCCGTTTCGCAGCGGCTGGATTTGTTTAGTTTTGATATGTGGTACAGCAGAACGTCATTTAACGGGCTGCCACATTGGTCGTTTGGGGTTTTATTCGCCAATATGTCTGCGGATTATTTTTCGATTATAAGAGAAGCAAAATTTCTTGCCGAATCAGCCGGATATAGCGCTCATCCGCTCAACCTTGATAATCTTTTCAGTTTCATCAGGGCAAATAAAATGCTTAACTGTGAAACTTTTTGCTGTGAAAATCTGTGGTTCGAACATTTTGGTTTTGGCCTAAGCAATTTTAAAGACGGCGTTTTGCGTTGCTATACAAACATGCAGGCGCAGCAAGGCAATGTTGAGGAGGATTGCATACCGATTGCGCCGGATGTCGTCAAAATAGATGTCGGACTTACAGAAGCAGAAACAGCGAGGGAGTCGTCGCTAAGGGTGCGCGAGCGAATTATTGGACAGTGGCGTTTGTTCGGAATTGATGCCGACCTATTGAAACAGCGGCTTGGGGATTCAAACAAACTTGTTTTGTTTGGCGCGGGAGCATCTGGGCGCCAAGTGCTTTCAATGCTGCGGGACGAAGGATGCGAGGTTTCGTATTTCTGCGATAATGCCGAGTGGATGTGGGGAACATTTGTAAACGACGTTTCGGTGATCAGTCCCGCCGAGTTAGGGAACCTATATTCAAACGGGAAAATATGCGTGCTGATAACTTGCCGTTATGCCGGTGAAATAAGGCGACAGCTCGAAGAAACGGGGATTAAATATGAATAGTGTGAATAATACCAATATGTTCCATTCGGAAGGAAGCTATTATTGCGATTTAACATGGAAATGAGGTCAAAAATGAAACATATTACGCTGCCACCCAAACCGCTTATGCCCTATTTGATGCACGAAAACGAATCAGGCTATAAGGGATACTATTATTTACAAAGATTCCAAATCCATAAAATTGTGATCGTTGTTGACGATTCATACCGCGCGGTCGGGATCCTCACGCCCGGCGATTTTGCCGGCGATGATCTATCGGCGTACGACGGTCTGGACAACAAGCGCGTTGGTGATTTTTGCAACAAAAATTTCCAATTCATCCGCGCGAATGAAGACAAATACAGCGCAGGGCGCAATCTCTTCGCGGACGCAGGCATGAGGATCCACGACATCCCCGTGTTAGATCAGGCTGGCGTACCGGTTGACATTTTTGCGCGCTGGCAAGCGTTTTACAAAGAGTATCAGGCGGCGCACAGATTGCAACGGCCCTATTACGCGGAGCCGATCATGCAAGCGGCCGAATTGGCCCGCGCAAAAGGCTGCGACGAAATCAGCGTAATCGAATTCGGCGTCGCCGGCGGTACGGGGTTGCTGCTCGCGGAACTCTACGCGCGAGAAACCGAAAGATTAACGGGCGTAAAAATTCAGACATACGGATTTGACCGCGGCGACGGCTTACCCGAGATCACAGCGTGCGACTTGTCGTCGCCATGGGTGAAAGGCGATTTTCCAATGGAATTGCGGAAATTGCAAAACCAACTGCAGCGAAGCAAACTGATTCTCGGCGATATCACGGACACCTGCAAGACATTCTTCGACAAGTACGCGCCGGCTCCAATCGGCGCGATGTTCGTAGATGTTGATCTTTATGAACCGACTGTGGCGATATTGGATATGCTTTTGGCGAGCGACGATTTTTTTCTGCCAACCGTGTATATGTATTTCGACGATATCCGTATCGGCGATTGTCTGGGTGAATTGCTCGCGGTTAAAGATTTCAACGCAAAAAGCAAGAATAGTAAAATAACGCCTGAAGGCTTGACGGGCGGACAAGTCATGGGATACGACGATACTCTGTGGTGGTCAAAGCACCTCAAGCGCAATATACGTTTTTCGCATCCTAAAATCGCCAATGACAGGGTGGAAACCGCTACGCTCAACTTGCAATTGTGATGTTTTGGAAACCAAATGGCAGGGATGGTCGCCGCTTTGCACGCTGAGAAAGTTGGTGCCGAAATGGATAATACGCTGAATTTGCGTTACGATCATTCGCTTTACGACGAATTGGAGTTATTTGTCAATATTTGCAATGATATGGCGACTGGCGGCAGTCGACTATATATCTATGGAACGGCCAAGCGGCAACAGATGATTCGTAAATTCCTCGGCGTCTGCGGACTGCCGTTCGGCGGATTTGTTACATCGGCGACGATGAATGATGATGTTCTCAACTCGGAAAGCGCGGTTATTCTTGGGCTGACCGACCGCTATTATAATGAAGTTTATCCTTTATTGCTGCGCAAAGGCGTAAAAAATGTAATATTTTTGACAGAATATGCCAAGAATGAAATATTTTATAAGCTGCGTCCGCGTGAACGGGAAAACCTCGACATTGAAGTTAATATAACAGACCATTGCAATCTCAACTGCCAAATGTGTGATCACTATTCGCAGCTTGCCGAACCGGAATTTTTATCCTTGGAGGAATTCGAACGCGATATCAAGCGCATAGCAGACCTGACTGACAAAAAACTGCATTCTCTGGCGCTGTTGGGAGGCGAACCGCTGCTCCACCCGCAAGCGTCGGAATTCCCTCGCCTTGCAAGAGAGTATCTGCCACACACCCGTATTGTTTTTCATACAAACGGTCTGCTGCTTATGCGTCCAAATCGTTCGGAGATATGGAGTACCTGCCGTGATTACAATATCGTGCTGCGAATAACGGAATATCCTATCAAATTTGATGTAGATACAATTGCGGATATGGCGGACAAATACAATGTCAGTTTATCTGTTTTCAACAGCGTTGACAATAAAATCCATAGTGATAATAAGACGTCGTACAGGTATCCGTTTGATATAGAAAAGTCACAGCCGAATTGGTCTGCCATTGCCTGTCATCAATTTAACCTGTGTACAGTTTTACGTCACGGAAATCTGTATCCTTGCCCTACAAGCGCGTATATCGGGATTTTTAACAGACGTTTTGGCTGTTCGCTGGAACATTCGGCCGACGACAGCATTGACATTTACGAGGCAAGGAGTTTTGCGGATATTAAAGATTTCCTCAGTGTTCCAAAACCTTTTTGCCAATATTGCGCGGTAAGAAAACGTTCTTTACTGCCGTGGGCACGGTCAAAGAAAACCATAGACGAATATGTTGACTGAGGTTGATGCAATACAATCCGCCCGTGATTATTGGCACTCAAACGAAATGGATGCTTTCGACGCCGTTCTGCTGCTCCCCCACGGCGACCCGCGCCTGAACGCAAAACTCCGCGCGACCTTTGTTATTATTAGTCCTTGGGCAGAGTGACCGTAAAACAAGCGCCGCCGCCCGGGACGTTTTGCGCTTCCGCGGTCCCTCCGTGCGCCGCCGCCACGGACCTGACGATGGCCAGACCCAGGCCCGTGCCGCCGCTGCCCCGGTGCCGTGACCTGTCGGCGCGGTAAAACCGCTCAAATATGAACGGCAATTCGTCTTCGGCGATCCCGGCCCCGTCGTCCTCGACCGTTAAAACCCCCGCCGCGGCGGTCCCCCGCACCGTGACGCGGATCCGCCCGCCCGCCGGCGTATATTTTACGGCGTTGGAAAGCAGATTGCCCAGAGCGCCTCTGATCCGGTCCCGGTCAACGGGAACGGTCACCGCTTCGCCTTCGATCTCCAGCCGCAGGTTTTTCTGCGCCAGTTCGCCGGCAAAATTGCCGCACACGCCGCGAGCCAGCGCGAGCAGATCCGCTGGCGATCTGTCCAAATTCAGATCGTCATTGTCGGCGCGCTCCAGTTTTTCCAGATCGGCGACTATCTTGCCCAGACGCAGGATCTCCTCATGGCAGCCGGCCAGCCGCTCCGCCGTCGGCTCCCACACCCCCTCGATCATCGCTTCCAGATGGGCGCTCAGCGTGGCCAGCGGCGTGCGAAGCTCATGGGCGACGTCGGCGGTCAGGCGCCGCCGCAGTTTTTCCTGCCGGGCCAGAGCCTGGGCGAGGTGGTTGACGGAAGCGACCAGATTGCGCAATTCGCTGGCGCTGCTTTCCCCCGCGGAGGTGATTCCGTAATTTCCCGCCGCGATCTGCCGGGCGATCTGCGCCGATTCGGTCACGGGAAGCGATATGCGCCGCGCCAGAGCGAACCCGGCGGCGGCGGCCAGAAGAAGCGAGGCCAGACCGACGGCCGGCAGGAGTATGTACAAAGATCTGATGAAACCGAAGTCGTTTTCACTGCCGAAAAAAGGCCCGAAATAGCTGATGCTGACCGCGCCGACTTGTTGCCCGTTTTGCCGCAGCGCGAACTCATGCGCCGTGAAATCCCCGCCGGTCCCGTGTTCCTCCATCCGCAGCGATATATCAGCCATAAGCAGGCGGCATTGGGCCATATCGTGGTTTTCCGCGTCCCAGACCGGGGCGCCCTCCCGGTCGTACACCTTGATGATGTAGCCGTTGGACAAAGAAAGCATCCCGAGCGTATGCACCGCCTCTAGGTTCCAGGCGTCGGTCAGGCCGCTGTACTGCAGGCTCAGGTTGTCCACGATGTTCAGCGCCTGGGCGTCCTGCTGGTTCGCCAGATAGGTTTTGAACTGCCGGTCGATCAGGGTATGAGAAAAAAAAGCGCCGGCGGCGGCCGTGAGCAGGGCCACCAGAGCGAAAGCCAGCGATAACTGCGTGCGCAGCCGCATTTAATCCCCTCCGAATTTATAGCCCGTCCCGTGGATCGTCAGGATATAAGCCGGATCCTTCGAGTCGTCCTCTATTTTCTGGCGCAGATTCTTGACGTGGTTGTCTATGGCCCGGTCGATCCCGTCAAACTCGTCGCCGAGCGCGGCGTCGATCAGGTCGGAGCGCGTGAAGACCCGGCCGGGGTATTTGATCAGGGCGGCCAGGATTTTCGTCTCGCTGGGGGTGAGGCTGACGGGCGCCCCCTTTTTCAGGATCAGGTTTTTTTCAAAATCGACCGTCAAATCACCGCCGCGAAAAGAATTCCTCGCCGCCAGCGGGATCAGATCGTCGCCTGAGCGGCGCAGGACGGCTTCGATCCGCGCGTGCAGGGCCTTGAGGCTGAAAGGCTTCGTGATATAATCGTCAGCGCCGGCGCTAAGGCCCGCCAGCAAATCGTTTTCCTCGATCTTCGCCGTCAGCATGATGACGGGAATGCGGGATTTCCGGCGGATGCGGCGGCAGACCTCCTCGCCCGCGATGTCGGGCAGCATCAGATCCAGCAACACCAGCGAAATGTTTTCCCGCTCGAAAATCGCCAGAGCCTGCCGGCCGGTTTCCGCGGCGAATACGTTGAAGCCGCGGCTGCGCAAAAATGAGGAAATTACCTCCAGGATTTTCGGTTCGTCGTCAACAGCAAGGATGGTTTTCATGTGAATAACTCCAGGGGAGAGGGGAGAGGTGAGTGGAGCGAGGAGAGAGTCGAGTTGGGAGATGGGAGAGGCGGGGACGGAGGAGCGGTGAGGGGGGAGGGGCGAG
>JAISAH010000057.1 GCA_031266805.1 Gracilibacteraceae bacterium | reverse complement strand
TCGCATTTCGTTCCTCCCAAAGGTAATAACGCAAAGGTAATAACGCTTTGATTTAATTATAGAAAAACGCAAAACGCCCCGCAATCCCCCCAGGGGGGATCACAGGGCAAAAAATTGATTATCGCGTGTTTTCCATTATTTGGATTCCGGGACAAGCCCGGAATGACGGGGGATTGGTTTTGGATTCCGGGAGGATTTTATTTTTGCGCGGCTACAGGCCGAAGCGGCCGCCGGTCGTCGGATAGCCGTAGATCGAGCCGTCTTTGATCTTGATGTCGTCTTCCCAGGGCAGGCGGTATTTTCCAGCGGCCAAATCCTTGATATAGGTCAGGCCGGCGTCTTTTTCCCCGCCGGGTTTGGCCACATAGCCGCGGCTGCCGAGGTTGTAGATATTGTTCTCCAGCCCCCAGGTCCGCCTCGCTCCGTCCGCTTTTTCCGGAAAAATCTCCGCCGTCACGATTTCCCATGGGTTGCGGTGGCCCTGCACGAGGACCGTGCCGTCATAATTCGTGATCTGCCCCTCGCCGAAATAATAGAAAACGCCGTCATAGCCGGCCAGATTGACCGCCACGGTATACATCAGATTATGCCAGGCGTTGGAGCGGTTGGTCAGGATCCATTGCTCGTTCACCTGCGTGCTGTAGCCGGAAATGCGGATATAGACGTTGCAGCCCTTGTACGCCGCCTCGCGCGCCAGCTCGGGGATCATGCCGTCATGGCAGATGCAGACCGCCAGCTTGCTGCCGCCGGGCCCGTCGCAGACCGGCATGCCCAAATCGCCGGGGTACCAGGGCTCGATCGGGTTCCACGGGAAAAGCTTCCGGTATTTGAGACAGATCTCCCCCTGCGGGTTGATGATGATCGCCGTGTTATAGGGATTCTTGCTTGGGTCGGGATTGCGCTCCATGATGGAAAACACGCCGAAGACCCCGGCCTCTCGGCAGGCGGCGCCAAAAATCTCCGTCTCCTTGCCGGGCACGTCGCACAAAAATTCTTCCGTCAGCCATTTGGCCGTGTTCAGGCCCTGGGTGCTGTATTCCGGGAAAACGATGAGTTCCGCGCCGGGGTAGCCGGCTTTGGTCGCGTGCAGCGTCCTCACGATGCTCTCGATTTGTTTGTCGATATCCGCGCGGGAATTGACCACCGGGGCCGGGAATTGGATGGCCGCCGTTAAAAAACCGTTTTCCGGCTTGCTCATACTGCCGATGCTGCCCATTTTTTGAAACCTCCTAAAATAATCAATATTGCGGAAAATAGTCTACAATATTAAAATCGCCGTTTTTCGCGATAAATTAAGAATTCGTAATAAATTGCACAATCGCCCCGTCTTGCCGCGATCACGCCTCAAACCCCGAACAGGTCCTTGATATCCGCGCCGGCCATGACGCGCTTCGTTTTTTGCCCGGAATTTTTCAGCATATTCGCCATCTTCTCCGCAACGGATTTTTTGAGCAATTCGGTGAAATCGATGTTGCGCAGCGTGAAAAACAGCAGCGGATCCTCGTCCAGCCGCGCCCCGGCCGCGTACATGACCGCCGCCACATGTTTGCACATATAGGCCCAGTCCGGGCAGCTGCAGGTGAATTTTATCTCCTTGGGCGCAGGAAAGAGACCGCCGCTTTGCTGCGTGAACAGTTCCTCCATCTCCGGGGGGAATTTCCCTTCCAGCAGCAGATCGATGGTGGCGATGCTTTTGCCGCAGGCGGCGGTTATCGCTTGCCAGGCCGGCGGGGCCAGCGGGGCGATGGAGACGGAAACAGTGTAGGGATCGTCTTTGGAACCGGCGACGACCGCGTCTATGCGCCCGGTCGTTATCCCCAGATCGAGGACCATGCCGTTGGTCACATAGGATCTTCCCCGGCCGATCCGGTTGGCGTAATCCGCGTAACTCTCCAGATTGTTGATCCAGGCCTTGCCCCACCAGGTTTTGGCGATCTTTCGCCCTTCGATGACGACCGGATGGACGTCGGGGTTTTCCTGGCGCAGGCGGGCCAGCTGCTCCCGCGCCGCCGCCTTTTTTTCGGCGACAGTCATAGCACGATAACCGAAGCCGTAGCCATAACCGTAGTCATATCTGCTCATATCAGGCCCCCCCGGTCCAAGGCGAACAGACTCAGCAGTTCCGCGTCGCTCATCTCCGTCACCCAGTTTTCCCCGGTGGATTCGATCAGTGATTTCGCCAGCTCGGCCTTGCTTTCGATCATTTCGTCTATTTTTTCTTCGATGGCGCCCCGGGTGATGAACTTATGCACCATAACATTTTTCGTCTGCCCGATGCGAAAAGCCCGGTCGGTGGCCTGATTCTCGACGGCGGGGTTCCACCAGCGGTCGAAATGGATCACATGATTGGCGGCGGTGAGGTTCAGGCCGACGCCCCCGGCTTTCAGGGACAGCACCATAAAAGGGATGTATTCCGCGCTGTTGAAGCGTTCGGTGTATTCCGTTCTTTTTTTCACCGGGGTGCCGCCGTGGATCACCAGCCCCGGCCGGCCGAAAATTTCCGTGAGATATGCCGCCAGCCGCTCGGTTATTTCCTTAAACTGCGTAAAAACAAGTACTTTTTCATGTTTTTCGGATATGACCTCGCATATTTCCCGCAGTTTTTCAAATTTGCCGCTGTGCGCCTCTTTATATTCGCTAAGGCCGAGGTAATGGTCGGGATGATTGCAGATCTGCTTGAATTTCATGATCGCGGCGATGATCAGCCCTTTGCGCTCGATCCCGGCCGACCCCTCCAGCTTGGCCTTGATCTCGTCCACCAGACCGGCGTACAGCGCCCGCTGTTTCCGGGACAGATCGGCGTAATCCTTTATCTCCACTTTGTCCGGCAAATCGCTGATGATTGATTTATCGGTTTTCAACCGGCGCAAGATGAAGGGGCTTATCGCTTCTTTCAGTTTGGCGTACGTCCCGGCGCTCTTTATCTCGCCGGCGTATTTGGTAAATTCCTTCATGGAACCCAGGAAACCGGCGTTCAGGAAATCGAAGATCGACCACAGATCCAGCAGTCTGTTTTCCACCGGCGTACCGGTCATGGCGACGCGAAACGTGGATTTCAGGCCTTTAATCGCCTTGGTCTGCTGGGAGGCGGGGTTTTTGACCGCCTGCGCCTCATCGAGGATCAGGAGATCCCAGCGGAATTTCCCTAAATCTTCCATGCGGCGGGCCATCCCGTAGGTCGTGATAAAAAGGTCCGTGTTCGCGTGATCTTCGTCTGTTATGGCGGCGGCGCCCGCGTGCAAAACGGAATACCTTATTTCCGGGGCGAATTTCTCGATTTCTTTCTGCCAGTTGCCGATCAGCGAGGCGGGCAAAATGAGCAGCCCCTTAAAACCGCCGTTCTGCCGCAAATACTCTAAAAGTGCCAGTATTTGCACTGTTTTGCCCAGACCCATGTCGTCGGCGAGCAAGGCGCCGAAACCCATGGATTTCATGGTCGCCAGCCAGTGGAAACCTTTTTGCTGATAGTGACGCAGCGCAGCTTTAAAGGAAGTCCCCAGCTCCGGCGGCGCGTCGTCGGCCTGACCGCCGCCCCGGGTTCCCGGCGCTCGCAGTTTTTCCCGGAGGTTTTTCAGCCACTGGCCGTTCGTGATTTGGATGATATCGGCGAGTTCGTCCGGCAGCGCCGCCTTTTCGATGCCCAGCTCAAGCCGCATGGCCTCCGCCAAGGTCATATCGCCCAGGGCCAACGCCCGTTCGTACGCTTCCAAGGCCAGACGGATCTTGTCCCGGTCCACCTCGACCCATTTGCCTTTCAGGAGCGTGAGTCCGGCGGATTGGCTCAATAATTCGGTCAGCTCTGCCGGCGTGATTTCATCGCCCTCGAAAAATATAGCCGGACTGCAGTCCAAGATGGCGTCGAGCCCCACTTGGGCCGGCTCTTTTCCGCCTAAGCTCACGGCCACCTTGACGCTGCCGCCGCTTCGCCGCCACCAGTTCGGGATGCGGCAGAGGATCCCGCATTCTTCATAAACCGGGGCTTCCCGCAGGAAAGTGTAGGCTTCACCGGCGGTAAAACGCAAGGGGGAAAACAATTCCCCGCTCTCGGTCAGCTCCGAAATAAAATCGCTGCGCTCCGTCGCCTTGGAAACCGTCGCCATCAGGCGCAGCAAGGTCTCGTGGTCGTCCTTATGTTCGATCAGCGCGTTGCTCAAGGGCAGATGATCGGCTTTTTTGGATTTGGCGTCGCCGGTGGTGTAGGTCGCCAGAAAGGCAAACGGGTATTCCGCCGATTTATTTTCCACTAAATGGAAAAATATCCGCCCCACCACGTTCAGCCCGGACTTATGCCGCAGGAGAAATTCCTCCGCCGTGCCGCCCCATTCCGCGATCTCCGCGGCAAAAGCCTCCGTCAGACCGGCCCAGAGCGCGCGGAGCCAGTCCTCGTCCACATATTCGGCCCCGATCATAAAGGGGGTGTTGGCCAGGATATCGGCGATCTTCTCCGGCGCGAGCGGTTTTTGCCCGCGCGTGAACTCCAGTTCGCTGTCTTGGGTGAGCTCAAAGACGAAGCGGGCGCAAATATCGTGGATAAAGGAAAGCGAGACCGCCATATCCGGGTTTTTGTCCGTAAAACCGAAATAGAGTAAAGTCTTGTAAGGCGCCTTGGCAAAATCGCGCAGCAGTTCTTCTTGGTAAAAGCGCTTTTTGGCGTCGGTGCGCGCCGCGTCCAGCAGAAGGCCGCCAGCCGCGCAGATGGCGACGATTTCCGTTTTGTCGCCAGCGGCGCTGGCGGCTGTTTTTGTGATAGTTTTCACATCGGCTCAGTCCTTTACGTTTCTTGTTTTACAGGCAGCCCGAGATTCTCAAAAAGCAGAAACGCTTCCCGCATAAGATCCCCGTCCGGCGGCGGGGTCTGGACGCCGTACACCAGGCCGAGATCGGCGTATTTGCCGGCGCCGTAATCGTGATAAGGCAAGAGATCCACCCGCTTGATCGCGGCCCGTCCCGGCAAAGCGGCCAAAAACCCGGCGACCCGCCCCAATTCGCGCAAATCAGCGTTATACCCCGGTACGACCGGCACGCGCACCCAGACGGGAGCGCCGGCGGCGGTGAGACGCTGCAGATTGGCGCGGATGCGCTCGCCGCTCACGCCGGTGGCGGCGCGGTGCCGCGCCGGGGTGAACAGTTTGACGTCGAAGAGGAAGAGATCGGTCACAGGAGCGACGGCCTGAAAAGCGGCGTAAGGGACGCGCCCGGCGGTGTCCACCGCCGTCGTCAGCCCGGCCGCCCGGCACAAAGCCATCGTTTCCCGCAGCCAGACGGGAAATAAGAGCGGTTCGCCGCCGGAAAAAGTGACGCCGCCGCCCGATTCCGCGTAGTAGCGGCGGTCACGCGCCAAAAACGCCGTGAGTTCGGGCGGCGGATAGTAGCGGCCTATCACCTGCAAAGCCCCGGCCCGGCAATGGCGGGCGCAAAGGCCGCAGCCGTCACAGTCCGTCCGGTCCAGATGATGGCGCCCATCCGCCGCCAAGCGGTGACAGCCCCGCGGGCAGACCGCGGCGCAGCGCCCGCAGGCCGTGCAGGCGGCGGCGTGGAATTGCAAGGAGTGGCCGGGGGTGAGACATTCCGGGTTATGACACCAGGCGCAGCGTAAATTACAGCCTTTGACAAAAACAGTGGTGCGGATACCCGGCCCGTCGTCCAGGGAAAACCTCTGGATATTGCTGATCAGCGGTCTGGCGGGCGGGGCGGCCGGGCCGTCCGGCGGGGGATCAGAGCGATCAGATCGCCGCATATTCGGTGCGGGCGATGATCTCATCCTGCGTCGTTTTGTTCAAAGAACGGAAATAGGCGCTGAAACCGGAGACCCGCACCACCAAATTGCGGTATTTTTCCGGCTCCCGCTGGGCGGCCAGCAAGGTTTCGCGGGAGACCACGCTGAACTGGATCTCCATGCCGCCGCTGTGAAAATAGGCGTCGATCAGGTTATGCAAGGCTTCCACGTGTTTGGATTTTTCCATAAAAACGGGGCTGAATTTGAGGTCTAGCACCATGCCGTTCTGGGCCGCGCGCAGATCCGTCTTCACCACGGAATTGACCAGCGCCGTCGGGCCGCTCAGATCTTTGCCCTGCACGGAAGCCATGGAATTGGACTCAAAGGAGCCGGCCAGGCGGCCGTCCGGCGTCGCCGCGGTCAGCATCCCCGCCTTGGCGTGATCCTCCACGGAATAAAGCCCCGTCATATAATGCCCGCCGCGCGGGTTGCGGCGCGCGTTGATCACGCTGCTGAAAGCCGCCACCAGATCGGTCATGATCCAATCGACTTCATCGTCGTCGTTGCCAAATTTTGGGCAACGGTCGTTGACATAATGGTATATTTCATCGTACCCCGCGTAATTGGCGTTCAGCACGTCGCGGAACTCGGAGAGGGTGAGCATTTTTTCCTCGAAGACGACCCGACGGATCGCCGCCAGCGAGTCCACCGCCGTAGCCATGCCGCAGGTGCTGATCCCGGTGTTGTTGTAACGGCAGGGGCCGCCCGTCACGTCCATGCCCTGCTCGCAGCAGCCGATCATGAGGGAGGAGAGGTACGGCGTCGGAAAACGCCACGGAATCATCGTCTCCACGAGTTCGATCGCCCGCATCGCCAGTTCCGTGAATTGCACGAACTCGCTTTTATACCATTCGTAAAACTCCGTGAAACTCGCGATGCTATCCAGTTCTTTCCGCTCGAACAGCGGGGCGAAATAATCCTGCATCTGCGCCTGCCCGCCGTTGAACATCAGCTCGAACAGCTTGGGCCAGTTCAGGTGTACCAGTTCGGTCGGCGTGTACTCATGCCCCGCGCAGCCGGTCTCCACGCAGCCGATGATGGCGTAATCGCGCGCGTCCTCCAGCGTCAGGCCCGCGTCCAGTTTGGCCTGGATGCAGATGGGGTCGTAGAAAATACCGGGGAACCCCGTACCGGTCTTGATGAGCGCCGCCGTTTCGTTCCACAGGCGCTCCGACATGCCGTCCGTATAGCGCAGGTCGATCAGCGGCTGGTCGAACATGAGCTTGCGCGTGGACTGCATGATGAGATAAGTCAGATCGTTTTCAAAATTGCGGCCTTCCTCGTCGCAGCCGCCGACCGTCACCGCCTGATAGGAGTGGAGGTTGCCGCTGAATTTTATCCACAGAGCGTCCAGCAGCTCGCTCGCCTCGTCGTAGGTCAGGCGGCCTTCGCGGACGTCCCGCTCGTAAAACGGCCACAGGTATTTGTCCATGCGGCCCAGCGACTCGGAGACGGGGATGTTTTCCACCATCATCAGTTCCTGGCCGAACCAGAGCAGTTGCAGGGCGTCATAGAAATTACGCGGCGCGCCCTGCGTCAGATGGCGGCAGGACTCGGCCATGCGGCTGAGGTTGCGCCGGCAGAGGGGATCCGCGGCGGCGAGCGCCATTTTTTCCGCCAGATCCGCGTAACGGCCGATATATTCCAGCGCCGCCTCACTGGTCGTCAGCATGGCCCGGGCAAAATCCCGCCGGACGCCCTCATGCCCGGCGACGGCTTCCCGGCCTATCCGCGCGAGTCCGGTAAAACCTATTTGGACCAGACGTTCATAGCCGGGGAGGATATGGCCGGAAAACCAGTGTTTGTAGAGCCAGGCGTCCACGCCCTTGAGGAAAGTCCGCAGTTCCGCCGCCTCAGGGGAATCGGGGGCCAGACCGTGATATTCCAGCGTCGTCTGGTATTCCCGCTCCGAGTCAGGGGTGATCGGCGGCCGGTAGAGCGGGTCGTAATCGTCTGGCATCAGTACCGGCAAGGTTGTGCCGTAAGTGTAGCGGTAGGTAAAACCAGCGAGGATATCGCGCTCGTCGATATTTATTTTTTTGACGCGGACGAAGGCGGCAAAGGCTTTGGCGAATTTCAGCGCCGTCAGGTCGTCCGGATTTTCCGCGAATATTTTTTTATAGACCTCGTCGCGGTGCGGGATCTGGCTGCGGTCGTGAAATCCGTCCTTGACCTCCGTCAGATAACGGATGGTGTCGCTCATATACAATTCTTCCGTCGGTACGGCGCCGTCCTTGGTGATCAGGCGGAGAGACGCTCCGCCCGCTTGCCTCGCCGCAAAAGTCCCTGTTGCTTCCATAGCTCGCGCCCTCTTTTCCATTATTTTCCTTTAGGTTTATACTCTTATTAGAAGCACTGGTTCAAGTGCTTCCTTAAAGTGAGAATAACACAAATCAAAGGCCCCGTCAATCCCTGTTGGTTTGTCCCGCGTGGGGGGTTCGCTGCGGGCATATCGTCATGAATTCACCATTGAAAAACGTCTCCGGATGCTCTATAATGTACTTGCGGCGGGGCGCCCAAGAAAACGCAAAAGAGGCGTCTATGAGTAAAGACCGTATAGTTGAAATGAATGATTTCGAGTATACCGCGGAATGGTTTGAAAAACTAAAAACTACAAATCTTTACATTTCCCCCTCCATCGGTTAGAATGAAGCGGGCAATCTTTGCGAAAGGGGTCCGAGTGGAGACAGAACCGGCCATAGCTTATCTGCGGCGGGTGGGCCGCGGCGACCGGGCTAAAAAAGCGCTCGGGCAAAACTACCTGATCGACGACGCCCTGCTGGAGCAAATGGCGGCGGCGGCGCTTCTCCCCGCCGGCGGGCCGGTATTGGAGATCGGTCCCGGTCTCGGCGCGCTGACCCGCGTCCTGCTCCGGCGACTGGAGGGCGCGGGCGGCCCCGTCCGGTTTTGGGCGGCGGAACTGGATGGAGATAAGGTGGCGATCCTCGCGCGGGAGTTTGCCGGGCGGCCGCTCAGCCTGCTGCACGCGGACGCCCGCGCCGTGAGTCTCGCCGACTTATGGGGCGGCGAAAAAGGCGCGGTCTGCGGCAATTTGCCCTATTATGTCACTAATCCCCTGCTGCGGCATTTTTTGCGGCAAAAAGACTCCCTCTCCCTCTTGACGGTCATGGTGCAAAACGAAGTGGCGGAGCGGCTCACGGCCGCGCCGGGCGGCAGGGCTTACGGCATCCTTTCCGTGGCGGCGCGGCTTTACGCGGAAGGAGAGATATTGTTCCGGGTGCCGGCGGAGGCTTTTCGCCCGGCGCCCCGAGTGACTTCCGCCGCCGTGCGTCTGCGTCTCCGCCCTTACCCCGGTTTGCGGCTGCCGGAGGAGGAGGTGCTGGCCGCGGCGCGGGCGGCCTTTGCCCAGCGGCGAAAAACAGTGCTGAATTCCCTCTCCGCCGTCTGGCGGCAGGATAAAGAGACGACGCGGCTCCTGCTGGGGGCGGCCGCCGTTTCACCGGCCGCCAGAGCGGAAGAACTGACGGTCGAGGATTTTCAGCGTCTGGCTCTCGCGGCCCGGGAATTTTCAATAACATAGGTAAAGGAAAATATTCATGCTTGGTACTTTGGTCAACGTGGCGGCGGTGCTGGCCGGCGGCGGCGCGGGCCTGCTGCTCAAGGGCCGCCTGTCCAGCCGGGTGACGGAAAACCTGCTGCGGGTCATGGGGCTCTGCGTCTGCGTCATCGGCCTCAGCAGCGCCGCCGGCGGCGACACGCTGCTGCTGGTGGTTTCGCTGGCTTCCGGCGCTGTGATCGGCGAAACGATCGACATAGACGGCGGCCTGAACCGGTTCGGTCTGCGGATCCAGGAAAAGATGCGCGGCGGCGAAAGTTCGCGGATCGCCGAGGGATTTGTGACGGCCAGCCTGCTGTTCTGCGTCGGCGCGATGTCCATCGTCGGCTCGATCGACAGCGGTCTGCGCGGCGACCACAGCGTTATTTTTACCAAATCCGTCATCGACGGGGTGACGGCCATGGTGTTCGCCTCCGCTCTCGGCGCGGGCGTCCTGCTCTCCGCCCTTTCGATCCTCTTTTATCAGGGCGCCATCGTCCTGTGCGCCTCCGGGCTACAGGGCGTTCTCTCCGACAGCCTGATCACGCAGATCTCCGCGGTGGGCGGGGTGATGATCCTCGCGCTCGGTCTCAATATGGCCCTGGAAGCGAAGGTAAAAGCCGCCAATCTCCTGCCAGCGTTTCTGACCGCGGCCGGATACTATTTTTTGGTCATGGCGTGACTTGCCGGAACGATAGTGAAAATAATCGCAATAAAAAATTTTCTCGCGAACCAAAATATTGCGTTTTGTGACCGCCGTGTGACCGGGAGGTGATATAATAATTTTAGGCTGATGTGTCATTTTACCTAAATTGTTACATAATCGCGAAGACCTTGATTTTATCCGCCTTTTCGCCCCCTCCTTTTTGCTGAAAATCCCGCCGCCGGAGCTTCCGGCGGTTTTTTGTATGCCTGATGTATCAAGGGTTTTC
>JAISAH010000073.1 GCA_031266805.1 Gracilibacteraceae bacterium | reverse complement strand
CAATTATTATGGGATGCCGTGCAGATGATTTAGCAATTGTTACTACAAGTTTCAAGCCGTGAAAGTGGCTTGGTTGTTGCTTTCACGGCTTTTTGGTTGCCTTTTTACTGAAACTCCCGTTAGGGACTGTTTGGAAATAAACAGTCCCTTATGACGCTGTAGTCAACCTCTCATTCTCCAAGCGAAACTCCGTAAAGTCAATTTCTACTAACCTAACAATTTCCCCAACCCTTCTTTTCACGTCCTCAATGCGCGAAGGCTCAGGAATCGCTTTCTTATCGTCCTGCATGTCGATCCCCATGAGACCTATCGCGTCACGCGCCATAAAAACCGCTTCCGCCAAATCACCCCCCTGAGTATCAATATTCATATCGGGAACATACGCCACGAAGCCCTTCTCGGTTTCGGTAAAGACCACTGGATAGAGTTTTTTCATTGCTTTCCCTCCTACGGTTGTAGACCTTGTCTCGCGATAATTCGTTTCGCAAGTTGTTCATTGATTTCCGTTTGACGCGAAATTGGCTCACAGTTCGCTCCGTTTGTATATATGTCGTGGTTGCCTCCGGTTCGCTTTAATCGCCAGCCATTTTTTTCAAGCAATCGAATCAAGTCGCGCCGTTTCATTTCAATCGCCCCCATCTATTCAGCAATTTTATCACAAACGAAGCGCGGAAACAAGTAACAAAAAATACGACTCAGTCACTCAGTCTCAGTCTTCCGCGCAGGGCAGCTCAAACCAAAACGTCGTTCCCCCGTCGCCGCTTTGGGCGCCAAAAAGCGCGTTATGGGCCTGCAGCACGTTTTTGACGATAAACAGGCCCAGCCCGGATCCCGCTTCAAACTGGCGGTGGGTCTTATCTATTTTATAGTAGCGGTCCCAGATATAAGGCAGATGCTCCGGGGCAATCCCTTCCCCGGTATCGCTGATCTCCACGCGCACCGCTCCGCGCCCCGTCAGGACCGACTGCCGGATGAACACCGCGTGGTCCGGCCCGGTATAATGGAGGGCGTTGCTGATCAGGTTGTAGAACACCTGCGATATTTTCATCTCATCCGCGTACACAAAGACTTCCTCCGCGGCGGAAAAACCGATCTGATACCCGCTCTGCTCCGTTAATTTGGTAAAACGTTCCAGCATCTGGCGCAGACTGCCCGTCAGATTGAATTTCGCGGGCGTAATCTCCTGCACGCCGGCCTGCAGGCGGGAAAGATCCAGCAGGTCGCTAACCAACCGGGACAACCTTTCCGCTTCGTCGATGATGACCTGGACGTTGGCGGCGGTGTTTTCGCCCGGCAAGTCGCGCATGACCTCGCCGTAGCCTTTGATCATGGTCAGCGGCGTCCGCAGATCATGGGAAACATTGGCGATCAGCTCGCGGCGCAAAGTCTCCACCTTGGCTAGCTCCGCCGCCGTGTGGTTCAGCGTGTCGGAAAGCTCGGCGATCTCGCGGTAGCCATGCCCGTCAAAACGCGTCTCATAATTGCCCCCGGCCAGCTCGCGGGCGCCGGCGTTCAGGCGGATGATGGGCGCGGAGATCTTCCGCGAGAGATACATAGCCAGCAGCACGGCCAAGAGGAGCAGGACCGCCGTGATGATCAGCAGCTGGATCCGGAGCGTATGTACGGTCGCGTCCACGGGCGTAACGGCGGAATCCAAGAGGACGAGCGCCGGCGTCCCGTCGGGGAGGAGGGCGGTCCGGGCGGCGACCATATTTTGCCTGGCGCGGCCGGACGGTTTGATGACGACCTTGCCCCGCTCCCCGATATTTATGTCATAGGCCGGATAACGCTCGGAAAAATCGATCGCGCCGCCGCCGTGGCGCTCCGCCATGAGATAATAACGCTGCAAAGCATTGGGCGGCAGCTTGTGAATAGTGCAGTCCACCGTGGTTTCCACCGAATAGAGCGTCACGCCCCATTGATTGACGACGCGAATACAGGCGTCCGCGTCGCGGGCTACCCGGTCCAGCAAGACCATCAGTTCCTCCGAGTCCTGCTCCGTATTCAGGACGCGGGCGACGGCGACGGCGGCGCTTTGGACGGCGTGGGTCTTGATTTGTTTGTAAAATTTATCCAGTAAAACCGTCTGGGACAGCCAGAGAATCGCCAGCAAGACGAGGACAAAGGCGGCCAGATAGCTGAACAGCCGCCATTTGATGCTCATTTTTTCAAGCTTCAAATCTGTATCCCACCCCTCTGAGCGTCACGATGTAACCGCTGTACGGGCCTAAACTCCGGCGCAGCAGCTTGACATGCGTATCGAGGGTGCGGTCGTCTCCGAAAAAATCATAGCCCCAAACGTCGCGAATCAAATTTTCCCTGGTCAGGGCAATGCCGTTGTGGCGCGCCATATAACAGAGCAGATCGAACTCTTTCGGCGACATCTCCACCTTGCCGCCGTCGACGTAAAGCAAGCGGGCGCCCGCGTCCACGAGCAGGCCGGGGAAAGAGAGGGTGTCTCTGGCGGCGGGGCGGCTGCGGAGCATGATCGCCTGCACTCGCATCATCAACTCGCGGGGGGAAAAAGGTTTGACCACATAATCGTCGATGCCCAGCTCAAAGCCGTGGATCTTGTCATATTCCTCGCCGCGGGCCGACAGCATGATCACGGGGGTCTTGCGGGTCTTGCGTATTTCTTTGCACGTGGAAAACCCGTCCAGTTCCGGCATCATGATATCAAGGATGATGAGATCGAATTCTTCCTCCCGGCATAATTTCACCGCCGCCATGCCGTTGGCGCATTCCGTCACTTGATGCCCCTCGAATTCGGCGTATTTTCTGATTATTTCCCGGATACCGGGTTCGTCGTCCACGACGAGCAGATGGTACACGCTTGGGTCACGCGTTGTTCTGCGGTTCCGGGGCATATTCGCCCAGCACGGCCCGCAAAGTGGTTTCGCTGCCGTCGCGGATAACGCGGAACACCAGTTCGTCGCCGACGGCATGATCTCTCAGGAGGGTTTGCAGGTCGACATAGTCGCTGATTTCCGTGTCGCCGGCCCGGATGATGCGGTCATACGGCAGAAAACCAGCCCGCTCCGCCGGTGAGTTCGGCAGGACCGCAGCGACGTAAAGCCCCGGCTCCATATTTTGGGGCTGGAGGGAAAACGCGCTCACTTCACTCAGGTTGACGCCCAGATAGACCCGGCCTTTGACATAGCCGTAAGTCATGAGACTTTCGATCACCGGTTTGGCCTCGTTGACCGGAATGGCGAATCCCAGGCCTTCGATACCGGAACCGGCGGATTTGGCCACCACGATGCCGACGAGTTCGCCGCGGGCGTTAAACAGGCCGCCGCCGGAATTGCCGGGGTTGACGGCCGCGTCCGTTTGCAGCAGGCGCATGGACTGGTTTTCCAAGGTCAAAGAGCGGTCCAGCGCGCTGATGATGCCGCTGGTGACGGTGCCGCCCAGCTGACCGAGCGGGTTGCCGATGACTACAGCCAGGTCGCCGACCCGCAGCTGGGAGGAGTCGCCGAATACCGCCGGCGTCAGCCCGGTGGCCTCGATTTTCAGCACCGCGATATCCGTGTTCTGGTCGCTGCTGATGAGACGGGCTTCATAAGTCTGGCCGTCGCTGAGGCGCACCGTTATTTTGTTGGCGTTGGCGGCCACATGGTTATTGGTGGCGATATACCCGTCCGCGGAGATGATGACGCCGCTGCCGGCGCCTTCGGAAATATACTGGCCGATCCAGCCGCCCATCGCCATGGTTTCCGTGTTGATCTCCACGATAACCGCGGCGTTTTTAGCGGCGATCTCCGGCACAGTCAGCGAGGCGCCGGGGATGGAGAGTACCGGCGCCGCGACGACCGCGCGTTCTGACGGCGGCGCGGACTCGTCCGGCGAGGAAAGCGCGTCGACCCCGCCGCTCAGGGCGAGGGCGCCGGCCAGAATGAGACCGCCGACCAGACCGATCGCGCAGCCGAAGAAAAGAGTCAGGAGGGCGATGGCTTTTTTAGACATGAGAAAAACCTCCGTTTTACTTGAAATTGGCGGGATGATACATATTATATTAACAGAGCAAAGTGAATACAATATGAACAGTGAATGAAAAACCGGCGAATCTTTGTTACAGACGGATCATCCCCGCCGTCATTCCGAAATCCATCCCAACCGTAGGGGACGGCGTCCTCGACGTCCCGTTTCGTCCATCGGTCAGGCGGTGCGTCGAGGACGCCGCCCCCTACGCCCGCACATCCATTCCCTCGTCATTCCGGCTTTATGCCGGAATCCATCCCCGTTCCTATTTGGATTCCGGGACAGGCCCGGAATGACTGGAAGGTATTGATTCTGGATTCCGCGACAATGACGAATGACATATCTCTGAAACTGTAAGGAATCTTTGCTTCCAAATAATTCCAAGTTAGTACCAAGTTGGTTCCAAGTTAGTACCAAGTTAGTACCAAGTCAGCGGGCGAACCAGCGAGCCGCTAAGGCTTTGCCGACGATGTAACTCAAATCGTTTTGCTGAAGTTCCCGTACCAACATCTTTAGCAGTTCAGTTATGCGTGTACATCTGCGTATACGGGTTCAGGGCGTTCGGGGTCAGGACAAAAAACCTGCCGGCCAGAACAGCGGCCCGGTCCGCGCCGAACACGCGGCAAAACTCTTTTACATGCGCGTCGATCTCGGCCATATCCTCCGGGGTCGCTTCACTCAGCACGACCTGGGCCGGCAGATTGGGCGGGGCCTCATCCGAACGCAGCACTATTTTTCCTCCGTGCATGCCCGTGCCGCAGAAAAACCCGACCGGCGGTTTTCCGTCCGACTCGAGGCCGAGAACGATGATGAGGCCGCCCGCCTGGTACTCGCCGAGAAAACTGCCCGCGCGCCCGCCGACGACGAGCACGGGGATTTTATCCTCATAGGCTTTCATGTGGATACCGGCCCTGTAGCCGGCGTCGCCTTTGACAAAAATACGGCCGCCCCGCATGCCGTAGCCCGTGGCGTCCCCGGAAGAGCCGTGGATGTAGATCACGCCGTCGTTCATCGTGTCCCCGGTGGCGTCCTGCGCGTTGCCGTACACCGTCACCGCCGCCCCGTCCATATAATAGCCGAGACCGTTGCCCGGCGTGCCTTTGATCACGATTTCCTTGCCGCCGAGCCCGTCCGCGATGTAGCGCTGGCCGCAGCAGTTTTCCACCGTGATTTTTTTGTCCCGCGCCGCCCGGATCTTTTCGTTTAATTGGCGAAAATGAACATCTTTGCTGTTTATTGTCAGCATGGCCGTCCTCCTGTTATTGATCGGTTACACCGTCCCCCTGCTTTGGAAAAATAAACTCGTATTTTGCTCAACTCCCGTCATTCCGGGCCCCGCCCGGAATCCAAAAAGGAACAGGGATGGATTCCGGCATAAAGCCGGAATGACGGAGGAATGGATGCGCGGACGTAGGGGGCGGCGTCCTCGACGCACCGTAGTTCCCGTAGGGGACGGGCTTGCCCGTCCCGCCTCTCCGGTCATTTCCCCGGAACATCCCCATCATCCCCGGCCTTGCCATTCCTTACACCCGTCCCCCTAACTGCCGGGCCCGTTCCTGGCGGGAAAACGCCATCAGCTGCGGTTTTTCCTTGATCAGCTCAAAATCAATCGAACTGAGAGGCGTCTGTTTGCGGATGAGTGCCGTGTAAATGCCGGCCCGCTCGATCGAGCCGATGAGGATGAACCCTTTCAGCCGGTCGTCCTCATACACGAGGCGTTTATAATCCCCTCCGCTTCGGCGCGTATATTCCTCGCCGGCGTAACTGCCCGCCGTCACCATATGCAGGCCGAAAAACCCGATGGCGTTCAGCGGAAAAGCGTCCGTGATCTCTTTATCCGCGCCGGCCATGTTCAGCCCGGCGCACTCGCCCTGCCGGTAAGCGTTAGGCAGGACGGCCAAAACGCGGGATTCCCCGGTCGTGATGTCCCAGGACTCCACGCAGTCGCCCGCGCTGTACACATCAGGCAAACTCGTCTCGCCGCGGGCGCTGACAACGATCCCCCGGCCGACTTGGCCGCCGGCTTCCCGCACGAGCTCCGTATTCGGGCGCACGCCGACAGCCAGCACCAAGAGGTCAAACTCCACCTCCGCCCCGCCGGTCAGCGTCGCCTTATTTCCCGCAAACCGGGCCACGCTCTGGCCGAGATGAAAATCCACGCCCCGGGCGGCGATATGCTCCCGCACCATAGCCGAACCTTCCTCATCCAAAATACTGGGCAAGATCCGCGGCGCCAGATCCGCCACCGTGAGCGACTTGACGCGGCCGCTCAGGCCCTCGGCGCATTTCAGCCCGATCAGCCCGGCCCCGACGATAAAAACCCGCTTGTCCCCCGGCGCCAGCGCCGCATCCAGTGCCTGCGCGTCGGCCAGCGACATGAAGGAAAATTTGGCCGGCACGCTGTCCAGCCCTTCCATCGGCGGCGTGAACGGGCGGGAACCCGTGGCGACCAGCAGTTTGTCATAGGAAACGGTCTGCCCGCCTCTGAGCCGGACTTTTTTCGCCGCGACGTCAATAGCCTCCGCCACCCGGCCCAGCATGACCGCGCAGTCGTTTTGCCGGTAAAAATCATCCGGCCGGTATTTCATCCGTTCCTCGTCCACCTTGCCCTGGAGCAGATAGGAGATGAGCGGGCGGGAATAAGTATGCCACGGCTCATCGGCGATGAGCGTGACGCGGCCTTGGCTGTCCGCCTGACGGATGCCCTCGACGCAGCCGATAGCGGCCGTGCTGTTGCCAATGATCACATAATGCATCTTTCCGCCTCACCTTTCCTCAAAAACGATGGCCATATTCGGACATCCTTCCACACAGGCCGGCTGGCCGCGGCCGTTTTTCACGCATAACTCGCATTTTTGGATCGCCCCTGCCGCCGAAGGCATGATGGCGCCGTAAGGGCAGGAAAGCACGCAGGTGTAGCAGCTCACGCATTTGTCCGCGTCGATGAGGATGAGCCCGTCCCGCACGGAAAGCGCACCGGAAATACAGCCTTTGACGCAGAGCGGCTCCTCGCAGTGGCGGCAGTTGACGGCAAAACTGATATTGTCCTGCTCCTCGATCCGGATCCGCGGGTGAATGACCACGTCTTTCAGGGCTTTAGCCATATCGTCCTGGCCGGAGTTGGCAAAAGCGCAGTAGTATTCGCACAGATGGCAGCCCAGACACCATTTTTCGTTGACATAAATCCTTTTCATCAGATCACTCTCCCGCGTGTTTCACGCCCAGAATCGCCAATTCTTTTTCGCTTAAACCGATGCCGCGCAGCATGAGACGGTTGCCCTTCAAGGCTTCGATGGAGTTGATGCCCATGCCGCCCATCATTTCCATGATCTCATGTTTCCAGGCGGAAACCAGCCGGACGAGCCGCTCAAACCCGATATCGGGGTTCAGGCGTTTGACGAGCTCCGCCCGCTGCGTGGCGATCCCCCAGTTGCATTTGCCGGCGTGACAGGTGCGGCAGAGATGGCAGCCTAGGGCGATGAGCGCGCTCGTGCCGATATAGACGGCGTCCGCGCCCAGAGCGAGGGCCTTGACGATATCCGCCGAGTTGCGCACGCTGCCGCCGACGACGACGGAAACGTTATTGCGGATGCCCTCTTGGCGCAGCCGTTCGTCCACGCTGGCCAGCGCCAGTTCGATCGGGATGCCCACGTTATCGCGGATGCGCGTCGGCGCCGCTCCCGTCCCGCCGCGAAAACCGTCGATGGCGATGATATCCGCGCCGCTGCGGGCAATGCCGCTGGCGATGGCCGCCACGTTATGCACGGCCGCGATCTTGACGATGACGGGTTTTTTATATTCCGTCGCCTCTTTCAGGGAAAACACCAGCTGGCACAGGTCCTCGATCGAGTAAATATCGTGATGCGGCGCGGGGGAAATAGCGTCGGACCCTTCGGGGATCATGCGCGTGCGGGAAATGTCGCCGACGATCTTCGCGCCCGGCAAATGGCCGCCGATCCCCGGTTTCGCCCCCTGGCCCATCTTGATCTCTATCGCGGCCCCGGCGTCGAGATAGCGTTTATACACGCCGAAACGCCCCGAAGCCACCTGGACGATCGTATGGGGGCCGTATTGGTAAAAATCCTCGTGCAGCCCGCCCTCGCCCGTATTGTAATAGACGCCCAGGGCCCGGGCCGCGCGCGCCAGACTCTCATGCGCGTTGTAGCTGATAGAGCCGTAGGACATGGCGGAAAACATGATCGGCACGTCCAGTTCCAGCTGAGGATCCAGATTGTTCACCAGGCGGCCGGCCTTGTCCCGCGCGACGCCATACGGTTTTTTCCCTAGAAAAGTCCTAGTCTCCATCGGCTCGCGCAGCGGATCGATGGAAGGATTTGTCACCTGCGAAGCGTTGATCAGCAGCTTGTCCCAGTAGACGGGCAGAGGCTGGGGCGTGCCCATCGAAGAGAGCAGCACGCCGCCTGTCGCCGCCTGACGGAAAATATCGGCGATGATCTCCCCGGTCCAATTGGCGTTGTGCTTGAAGGTGTTATTCGTGCGCACTATCTTCAGGGCCCGCGTCGGGCAAAGCGAGACGCAGCGATGACAGTTGACGCATTGGGCTTCGTCCGCTTCCATGCGGTTTTCCGCCAGATTCAGATGATGCACTGCGTTCGCGCACTGCCGCTCACAGACGCGGCAGGCGATACAGCGTTTTTCGTCCCGCACCACTTCGTAATCGGGGAAAATATAATTGACAGCCATCAGGCGCCTCCTTCCAGTCTCGCTATGACGGCGACGCCGCCGGCCGGAGCCCAGACCCGGTCCAGCTCCGGCGCGATAACGCGGATGGCGGATTCTTCGCTGGCCATGTAGACCATGTCGCCCTTTTCCGCCACGACCATGGAGCGTAGTTTCAGCCGGTCATTCAGGGCCATCAGGCCGCCCTCGAACCCGAAGAGGATGGAAAAAGGCCCCGTGACGAGCAGACTGCTGAAAGCGCTGCGCAGATAGGTGAGCAATTCGCGTTTTTCCGGCGCCAGACCCTCGATGGTGGACCAGAAGGGGGCGGCCACGACCAGCGCCGCTTCTTCGTGCGTCAGCCCCTGTTTGCGGATCAGATAGTCCAAGATGTAAGTCATGACTTCCGTGTCCGTGAGCAGCGTACATTTATAGCCGAACATTTCGATAAAACGGCGGTTGGCGTCATAAGAGGATATTTCCCCGTTATGCACGACCGTGTAATCCAGCAGGGCAAAAGGATGCGCGCCCCCCCACCAGCCCGGCGTGTTCGTCGGATAACGCCCGTGCGCCGTCCAGCTGTAGCCGGCGTATTCCTCCAGCCGGTAAAAATACCCCACGTCTTCCGGATAGCCGACGGCTTTGAAGACCCCCATGTTTTTGCCGCTGGAAAAGACGTAGGCCCCGTCGATAGCGGTGTTGATGCGAATAACGCAGCGGGCGGTAAACTCTTTTTCATCCAGCTGGCTGTCCGTAATCTTCGTGTGCAGCGGCAGGACAAAATAACGCCACATCAGCGGCTCGTCCGTGATGCGGTCCGTTTTGCGCACCGGGATCTTCGAGAGATTGGCTATATCAAAATGCCGCTCCAGATAGCGTTCACATTCTTCGCGGGCGGCCGCCGAATCATAAAAGATGTGAAAAGCGTACCATTCCTTATACTGCGGATAAATGCCGTAGCCGGCGAAGCCGCCGCCCAAGCCGTTGGAACGCTCGTGCATGACGCGGATGGAACTGACGATCTCCTCGCCGGAAATCATCCGCCCTTTTCGGGAGATCATGCCTGATATGGCGCACCCGGACGGAACGCGTAACTGCCCCTCTTTTTCCATCGATATTATCCCTTTCATGCTCTTTCGCGGAAACGGAAACAGACGTCACTCAAAGGGAGGGCTTCATCAGCCTTCCCGCCGGACGCCTTTGTCCGAATCAATTATAACCCAGACGCATATGTTTAGCAAGATTTTTTTCCCTGCATATGTTACAATTTATTGCGCTTGTCAATCGTTGTCAATGCGGTTTTGCCGAGATTTTGCTCACATTCTCTACCGGCTGATGCCGGGGACAATCCAGCAGATAACAGCCGAACATAGGCCAAAGTTTGATCTTGATCTGGGGTCTGCAGCCGCTTTCCATGATCTTGGCGTAAGAGGCCGCGATATCATCCCGTTCCTTTTGCTTGGCGAGCACATAATGGTCCCTGTCGGCGAGCGTATAATCCGCGTCAAGCTCTTCGGTCTTCGCGCTCGCGATTTCAGCGTCTTTCTCAGCTATGGACTCAGCGAATGTTTTCTCCATTTTATTCGTTTCGCCCATCATTTTCAAACTGTACAAATACGGCGCCATCCAACTATCATATATAACATATCGCATCGATGCCGTGTCATACATGGCGTTATGCCTTTCATACGCACCGCATAGAAAATATAGATCGGCCAATTCGCCCTCCGTGATCTGATCATCAGAGCGCTCCGCCGCCAGAGCATTTGCGGCCGCCAGCGCCGCTTCCCGGTCGCCGAGATAACAGTCGCACACGCCCATCGCATACCGCACGAGTCTCTCGTCATCCGCGCCCTCCGCCGGCAAAAGCTCAAGAACGCGCCTCGCCTCGGCGATTTTGCCGCAGGTGAACAACGCGACAGCGTAATTATAATGATACTTCATCTCGTCAGAAAGCTCGTAGGCCCGGCGGTAAAGCGCCAGACTTCTTTCCGGATCGCTGTCAAGAACGAACCGGCCCAGCGCGTCATAGGCGTTCGGCGTGTCCGGCGCAAGCGCCACCGCCGCTTCCAAATAGCGCATGGCAACGTCGTCGTCCGGACTTTGTTCCTCATGATAAAACGCGAGATTGGTGTAAAGACGGGCTCTGTCCCCTTCGCTTATATCCCATTGCAGGGCTTCCTCCATTGGCGAAATGCAGTCGTCATAATCATATCGCAATTCGTGATATACTGCCGCAAGCTGACAGATTACCTCAATGTCTTTGGGACTCACGGAGAGCCGCGCTTCAAGATAGTCCTCGTATTCCTCAAAAGCGTGAACATAATCTTGGTATCTATCCTTTTCAGCTATTTCGCGCTGTATATAGGCAATATAGTCGTTTATACTTTTCATATCCTCACATTGTTCGGACTTGGCTACTGCCCTCTTATCAGAGCAGGCTTTTGTCCGCCCGGTGTTAGCCCTCTTAATCGCCCTCCGGCGCAAGTCCGCACACGAAGTCATAAAAACTGTCCGCGAGATAGCTGATCTCATATTCGCCCTCCTGATCGACGTGGACGACGCAAGGTTCTCCCGCCGGTCCGCAATCCGAATAATCAAGGAAGATCATATCGTGCCCGCCGCTGGGACAGTCACAAATCGCCACGCCGATATCCGGATAGCCCCATTCGTCGATCCAAAATCTGCTGCCGCTCGTGCCGCACAGCGAATACGGTTTGCCGCGGTCAATGCCAAAAATGCCGTTTACCCCGAATGTCCGCGGCGTCCAGTCGCGTTGCAACGGGTTTTCAAAACAATCTCGCGCGAGCAGACCGCCGTTATGTCTCCGGATCAGTTGCTTGTAAGACGCGGGCAAGCGATAGCCGAGCGCGAACTCCGTCGCGGAAATATCCGCATCGCTCGGAATAGACCCCACATATTTTTCCAGTGAGTAGCGGCAGTCGTCCCACAGCCCGTCGAAGGCGGCCGCGTCAAAATCCACCGCTTTTAGACCTCGCTCCTTCCTCTGCGCCCGGCGCCGGGCGGCAAAGGCGTTCTTCTCTATCCGTGGGGGCGTCCGCCTCTCCGCGCGTTCAAGCCATTTTGCCACGCTCTTGGGAAGATAAGTACCGGGGCTTTCGTCGATTTCCTCCAGCCCCAGATCCCGCGCTTTTTTGAACCAATCCACCGCCTCCGGCTCTCTATGAAGCTGGTATAAGGCGAGGGCGTATCGCAGGCAAAAATACGGATCGCCGGAATACCCGGCCCGGATGGATTCCAGCGTTTTCAACGCGCCGCTGTAGTCGTCCTCGTTGCTGAGCGCCCGCGCAAGCAGGCAGAGAAACTCTGCATCCCGCTCATTCTCCGGCAGGGCGGTGATTGCCTTGTAAATTTTGTCATGTTCACGCGATGTATGCCAGGCGGCGATTTTAGCCAGCAATGTTTTCTTTGACATCGTAAACTTCTCCTGTTTCTCCGCGAGGGCGCGAGTGGACTTATGGGAACTGCTCCGCCGCGTATCTTCGGCGCGCATTTTGCGGCTATTATATCATGTGAGCGCAGTGCTTCACAAGTTGTTTTCCGCTTTTAAATGAGAGACGACACTGGCAGGGTTTTTACTATACCATGCAAATATACATGCTTATATAGCGTTAATAATGCTATTATAGGCATGATAATAATATTATAAAAACATTATAATTAGCATGCTGATTATACGAGAATATGTTTAGTAATAGCATGTATTTAATCAGAATACTCCCTGCAGCAAGATGTTCCACGTAGAACATTTGGGCAACGCTGGAGCGAAAAGCCCTCCGCTCCCACAGGGCGCCTTCCATGAAAGTGGAGGTGGTTTGCTCGCGTCTCCTTTTCGAAGGAATTCCTGAAGCCTCATGCCTCCCTTGCATCCCTTTCTGGGGAATGTACTCCGTGGAGCCGGACCGCTTCCCGGGCGAACAACTGGCGCGCACTCATGCTTTACTTGCCGCTTATGCGGGCATTTCACGCCGCTGGCGATGATATCATGAAAATATGCATGTTAATAATATTTTTATAAACATGCTATTATCATGATAAAAATAGCATAATAAACATTTTATTAACATGTAAATATGCGTAATAATAGCATGTGCGAAATATGGACATCCGCCGCGAAGGAATGTTCCACGTAGAACATTTGGGCTACGTTGGAACGCCAGGTTCCTTATCTCGGGCGTATGACAAGAAAATGGGGGAAAGCAAGAAGGTTTGACAGGGGCGCGAACAGGTGTAATATTGTAGTATAAAGGCCGCAATATTATGCGGGAGAAAACGCCGTCAAATACGTTATAACGCCCAACCACATTCATGTGATTGTACAAATCGTAGGGGCGAAGGCAATCGCCCGGTGTCCCGCGATCGCCTCGCGTCACGCAAATGGACGGAACAGGAACCACGGGCGGATTGCCATCCGCCCCTACAGGGGAAATCCGTTTCAAATATGCTGCAGGGTAAAAATCGCCGCGCCGCGCCGTCATTCCGGACTCGTCTCGGGCTCGTCCCGGGATCCAAAATACCTAAAAAATGCCGGTATACCGTATTCGTACGGGACGGCGTCCTCGACGTCCCGTGTATTGGGTCAGGCGGCGGAGCGTCGAGGACGCCGCTCCCTACAAGGGGTTTAGGGACTGTGTGGAAATAAAGTGGTCAGTTGACGACGGAATTTCGCGTCCTGGGTAGGCGCCAGATTTCGCTAATACTGGTTGTATTCACGGAATCTGGCAACGCAGCCAGGGCGCGAAAGATCAAGTCAAATGGCTGCTTTATTTTTATACAGTCCCTTAGTGGAGGGGAATGGATTCCAGCATGAAGCCGGAATGACACAAGTTTGTCACACCCCCCTTTCACTCATGCTCCGCGCGACATCCACGAGCCTACGGGCATCACGCGTCGTCGGCCGCCTTATCATTCTTGATCATCCGCAAATGTTCTACGTGGAACATTTGGAACCTCTCCGTCTCCTGCGGGGGCGCCTCCCCTTTAGGGGAGGCGGGAGGCGGTTGCTCGCGTCGCTTTTCAAAGGGACCGCCGTAGGGGTTCAAGATTTCGAACCCCTGCCCGCGTTCTCGTTTCGTCGTTTTAAACGGACTCTGAACTCAGCCATTCACGAAAAGAATTTTGCAAAAACCGCTGTTCCGCGTTTCTTTTCTCTAAAATTAATGTATAATAAGAACAGCAATATTCATGGAGTGGAGATGGCGCTTTGGGTCGAATAATTACGATAGCAAACCAAAAGGGCGGAGTGGCGAAAACGACGACGGCCGTGAATCTGTCCGCCGCTCTGGCTGAAAAGGGCCGCAGCGTCCTGCTCGTCGATTTTGATCCTCAGGGCAACGCTACCAGCGGGTGCGGAATCGTCAAACAGCGCCTTAAGCGCTGCGTCTACAATGTGCTGATCGGCGGCGAACCTCTGGATAGCGTTCTGCTGGAAACGGAGCAGCGCTGCCTGAAAGTGGCGCCGGCGCGGATCGAGCTGGCCGGCGCGGAAATCGAGCTGGTGGGGATGGAAAACAGGGAGAACCGCCTGAAAAACGCTCTCACTCCCTATCGGGAGAAGTACGACTTCATTTTCATCGACTGTCCGCCGTCCTTGGGCCTTCTGACTTTGAACGCTCTTTGCGCGGCAACGGAAGTGCTGATACCCATACAGTGCGAATATTACGCTCTGGAAGGGCTGAGCCTTCTCGTTAGCACGCTGGACCGCGTCCGGAGGACTATGAACACCCGCCTGCAGATCTTCGGAGTGCTGATGACTATGTTTGACGCGCGCACAAATCTGGGCAATCAGGTGATCGAGGAAGTGAGGACTTATTTTAAGGAAAAAATGTTTCAGACGATCATCCCGCGCAACGTGCGGCTAAGCGAGGCGCCGAGTTTCGGCCAGCCTATTGTGCTGTACGACGGCAAATCCCGCGGCGCGGAGGTGTACCGAGAATTGGCGAGGGAGGTTTTGGAGCGTGCCTAAACAGAAGGGGGCCGGGCGGAGCGCCCTGGGAAGAGGCCTGGGCGCTTTGATGCCGGAACAGACGCCGGAACATGAAATCAGGGAGATCCCGCTGCGGGAGATCCGGTCCAATCCCGCGCAGCCGCGCCAGGAATTTGATCAGCAAAAACTCCGGGAACTGGCTGATTCCATCCGGACATACGGACTGATCCAGCCGATAGTGGTCAAAGCCGTGGACGCCGGTTATCTCCTCATAGCCGGCGAGCGGCGCTGCCGGGCTTGCAAACTGCTGGATCACGAGTTGATCAAGTCCATAGTCGTCCAATGCGGCGATCAGGAAATGACGGAAATGGCCATCGTGGAAAACGTGCAAAGAGCGGATCTGCTGCCGACAGAAGAAGGGGCGGCTTATCTCCGTTTGATGGAGGAATACGGGCTGACGCAGGAACAGGTGGCGCAAAGGGTGGGAAAGGCGCGCTCGACCGTCGCCAATCTGCTGCGCATCATTCAACTGCCGGTCCCGGTCATCTCGCTTTTGAATACGGGCGAGCTGACGCCCGGACACGCCAAGGCTTTGCTTTCGCTGCCGGAGCAGGCCGCGCAGGAAGGCATGGCGGCGCGCGTGGCGGCGGAAGGCTGGTCGGTGCGCGAGACCGAGGAACAGGTGGCTTCTTTGCGCCGGGAAGCTGAGGAAAAAAGCGAGGCGATCCCCGGCAAGAAAGCGGTCCCCCGCCGTTTGCGCGGCAAATCACCCGGACTGGCGCATTTGGCCGACGAGTTGCAAAAATCCCTGCAAACCCGTGTTTATGTCAGGGGCAATGAAAGCAAGGGCCGCATAGAGATCCATTACTATTCCATGGAGGAATTAAACCGGCTGTTGGAACTCTGGCAGGTGGACGTCGGGTAGTCCTAAACAAGCAATAGGATACCTCTAAATACTCAGAAGTGAAACGGAGAGAAAAGGAATCATGTGGGGAATCAAGATAGAAATAGCGCTGATCATAGTTTGCGCCCTGCTTTTGCTGACAATGACCGCGGTGGCGCTTCTCTGGCGGAATTACGTTAAATTTAAAAAGGCTTATGTATCGCTGGAAAAATTCATGTCCGGAGTTTCGCTGGACGAACTGCTGAAGGCTAATCTGCGCCAGACAGGAGAAGTCCAAGCGGAACTGGCCGCCCACGCCGCCCGCCTCGGCCGTTTGGAAGTCAAGGCCCGAAGCAGTAAGGACAGCGTAGAACTGGTCCGTTTCAATTCCACGGAAAAAATGGGGGCGGAACTGAGTTTCGCTCTGACCTTCCTCGATCAGGAGGGCAGCGGCGTACTGCTCACGAGCATCCAATCCGTCGAGGAATGCCGCGTGTATGTGCGCGGCATCGAAAAAGGGGCCGCCAAAACGCGCCTTTTAGCGGAAGAACAGCAGGCGGTGCAAAAAGCGTTGAGCGGCCTGCGGGTGTAAATCCGTGCTGAATTGTTTATACGTCCTTGCCGGCGGCGGGCTCGGGTCGCTGGCGCGTTATTTGTCCACGCAGTTCATAAACTCTTCCGCGGCCGCCAAATTTCCTTTCGGCACTCTTTTTGTCAATTGTCTCGGGGCTTTGATAATAGGGTTTTTAATAAATATTTTCGACGTGTTTTCCTTAAAAATCGGCTGGAAATTATTCCTGATCACCGGTTTTTTAGGCGGTTATACGACCTTTTCCACATATTCCCTGGAAACGGCGCAATTTTTTATGAGCGGCAATATCAAATACGCGGTTATAAATATATTATCCAACAATGTTTTGTGCATATTGTTCGTATTGTTGGGGATATGGCTGAATAAATCAATATTCGCGAAGTGATATCAATGTGTTTCATTCCATTTTGCCGGCGAATTCGATCGCGCTGCGATATGCCGTAAGATACCGGCGATTTACTGATCTTCCCGACAATTCGCAGTCAAGCTTATACAGCGCGTCCCCGCTGCGGCCGAACAAGTCCTCCAAACAGTACACCCCCAGAGCCGCAAGCCGTTTCTTCGTTACGACGCCGACTTTCGGCGCTTTCCGCACATCGCTGATCTTTCGCGTTTCGCGGCGAGGTTTGCGGATCAATTCTTCGATCACGGCGTCGGAGCCGATTTTCGATTGGAGTTTGATGGTTTTTCCAAGCTTTTTTCCGAGGATCCGGATCTCCGGAGTAAGATCGATTTTCCTGTCGTATATGTAGTAGATCACGAGTAAATTTCTGTACTCACGAATTGCCGTGATATGGATGCTTCCGCTGCTTTCGAGTATTTCACGGATAAACGCGTCGCGGTCGTGTTTCATCTTCAAAGTCTGTTTCCCGTTTATTTTTATTTTTAACCGATTATCTTTCTTTGTTTGCTTGGCTATTTCGAGGTTTTGCCAATATTCCCGGCCCATTTTGTCCAAAAACGGGCATTTCTTCGCTATACAGTTATGTGATTTAACAAGGCTCCTTGTCAAATAGCCGCGATGCGTACGCAAATGACAACGAGCAATGATTTTGTCGTCGTTCGCATAATTCCCGTCAATCAGTCGCTTTAATAATTGCTCAACCATAACAGTCCTCGTCGAAGCTACCTAATAAGGATTTTATTCCATTATATCATAATTATGTAAAAATGCAAGCGTAAATTATTTTTTGACCATTCAGCGTATTGCGACAATTGATCTTTTCATCAAAATGCTCTCGCGACTGCCACAAAGCGGTTTCAGCTTGGGCGGCTGCTCTCGTCCATTACGAGGCACTTCCTGCTTCTGACCGCGAGGACAATCTTCCGGAATGTTGTGGAGGAAACAAATAATGAGTTACACAAAAATGAACAAAGAGATTAAAAAATATACAGTTAAATAGGCGGCCGCCACTCTTTTAAATCCAAAGTGACGTTCGTGAAACCAAAGCCTTGCAGGGCGCAGGCGATCGTGTCCCGGACGTTGCTTTCCGTGAACCGCTCAAAAGACGCCGTGTCCAGCTGGATGCGCGCTATATCGCCGTGAATGGAGACGCGGGCCTGATGAAACCCGAGGTTGATCAGCAGCTGTTCCGCGAAATCGACCATGCGCAGTTTTTCGCGAGTGACGGACTCCCCGTAGGGGAAGCGGGTCGCCAGGCAGGAGTAGGAAGGCTTGTCCCAGTCCGGCAGGTCAATATGGCGGGCCAGAACGCGGACGTCCGCTTTGGTCAGGCCGGCTTCGCGCAAAGGGCTGCGCACGCCTTTTTCCGCGACGACCCGAAACCCGTGCCGGTGTTCAGAATCAGCGTCGGCGCCGGTCCCCTCGATCACATAGCGGATCCCGCGGGCGTTGGCCAGCTCCCACATCTGGGTGAACTGGCAGACGCGGCAGAGATAGCAGCGGTTGGGGCTATTGGCGGCAAACCCGTCCAAGGCGAGTTCATCCGTCTCGCAGTAAATGAGGGGGATTTTTTCCGCGGCGCAAAAATCGTACGCTTCGCGCTGTTCGCGCTCCGGGTGCAGGGGCGAGCGGGAAGTCACGGCCAGCACGCCGTCCCCGAGGAGTTCGTGCGCGGTTTTCAGCAAAAAAGTGGAGTCCACGCCGCCGGAATAAGCCACGAGAGCGCTGCCCATCCCGGCGACATTATCCCGCAGGAGAGAATATTTTGTTTGCAGTGAGGGGGAAATATCCATGCCGCAGGCAGCTCCTTCCATAAAAAACTAAAGAATCGTGCCCCCGCCGAGCACCGTCTCGTCTTCGTAAAACACGGCGGCCTGTCCCGGCGCGGGCGCCCGGCGCGGCGCGTCAAACACCACGTGGACGGTGGCGGGGCCTGTCTGTTCGACGACGGCGGGGCTGGCGTCCTGGCTGTAGCGGATCTTGACCGCGGCCCGGCGCGGGCGCTCCAGCCGTTTGACGGCGATAAAATTCACGTCGCCCACGTCTATCTCCTGGCGGCAGAGGTCGCCGGCCCCGCCTAAACTCACGGTATTGGCCCCGGCGTCTTTCGCGCGGACGTAAAGCGGTTCGGGCCAGGCGATCCCCAGTCCCCGGCGCTGGCCGACGGTGTAGCGGATGATCCCCCGGTGGCGGCCGAGCTGAACGCCGCCGGGCCCGAGGAAGCAGCCGGGCGGCGAGGGGACGCCGGTGTAGTTTTCGATGAAAGCGGCATAATCCCCGTCCGGGACAAAACAGATATCCTGACTCTCCGGCCGGCCGGCGTTCGGTAAGCGGTTTTCGGCGGCGATCCGCCGGGTTTCGCTTTTGGTCAGGGCGCCGAGGGGCAGGAGAGTGTGCGCGAGTTCTTCCTGCGTCAGGGCGTAGAGGACGTAGCTCTGGTCTTTGCGCGGGTCGGCGGCCTTATTGAGCAGATAGCGCCCGCCGGGGCCGCGGCTGATGGCGGCGTAGTGGCCGGTGGCGATATAGTCCGCCCCCATCTCCCGGGCCCGCTGCCACAGGCAGGGAAATTTGACGCGGCGGTTGCAGTCAATACAGGGGTTAGGGGTCAGGCCCGCCGCATAAGCGCGGACAAAAGGCTCGATAACATGGTGTTCAAATAAGGAAGTGAAGTTGAAAACATAGTGAGGGATGCCCAGAATCCGCGCCGCCGCTCGGGCGTCCTCCGCCGCCGCCAGCGAGCAGCAGGCGTCTTCCGCCGGAAGGCGGTCCGCGGGGGAGTGAAACAGTTTCAATGTGGCCCCGGCGCAGTCATAACCCGCCCGCGTCAGGAGGGCCGCCGCCACGGAACTGTCCACGCCGCCGCTCATGGCGACCAGCACCTTCTCTTTCATAGCCGTATTATACCGCTTTTTACTGTGGTTGTAAACGAGAAACTGAGAAACAGCTTAAATAAAAATTGAAATCGCAATCAGGCCGATGAAGGAGTCGGCGGAAGGATTTTCCGTTGAAATTCAGCCGCAAATATGCTACGCTGTTTAGGACTTGTGCAATTTATCATTGCACAAGTCCTTAAAACGCTGTTCGCGCAATGAAGAAGGTGAACTATGCCGGCTCCAAGCGAGGTCAAAGCAAAAGCGCCAAAACCTGAAATTCAGGACGCGCCTGTGAACTGCGCTTACATCCTGCGCTGCGCCGACGGGACGCTCTACACGGGCTGGACAAACGATCTGGCTCGCCGCGTTCAGGCGCATAACGGCGGGACGGGCGGGAAATACACGCGGTCACGTTTGCCGGTGAAACTGGTTTATTGTGAGGAATACGAGGACCGGAGAGAGGCGCGGCGGCGCGAATACGCCATCAAACAGCTGTCGCGGCGGGAGAAAGAGCGGCTGATCGAGGGCGGGCGTTTGTATTTTGCCTACGGCAAGAGGGAAACCGAATATTTGAAGCGCAAAGACAAGCGGCTCGGCGAGGCGATCGACGCTATCGGGCATATCGAGCGCGAGATTGACGGCGACCTGTTTTCCTCCGTTATTCATCATATCGCCGGGCAGCAGATCTCCTCCGCCGCCCTGAAAACCGTCTGGGCGCGTTTGACAGATAAGCTCGGCCCGGTCAGCGCCGAAACGGTCAGCGCCGCTTCGCGCGAGGAGATCCAGGCCTGCGGCGTCACGTTCCGGAAAGCTGATTATATCAAGGATTTTGCCGCCAAAGTCCAAAGCGGCGAGTTTGACCTTGAGGCGCTCCGCTCCATGCCGGACGCGGAAGTGATCAGCAGGCTGTCCGCGCTGAAAGGCGTCGGCGTGTGGACCGCCGAAATGCTGATGATTTTCTGCCTAGAGCGTCCCGACATAATGAGCTACGGAGATTTGGCGATCCAGCGCGGCCTGTGCGCGCTCTATCACCACAGAAAAATCGACCGCAAACTGTTTGACAAATACGCCCGGCGCTATTCCCCCTGCGGCACGGTGGCGAGCCTGTATCTGTGGGCGATCGCGGGCGGCGCGCTAAACCCGCGGTCTGGAAATGAAAATGCGCTTTAAACGCAAAATGATCGCGCGCGGCGTTATTATTTTGCTCGCCGCCGCTTTTGTCTGCGGCATGATACTATTGATCAACTCCTGGATCACAAAGCAAGACCAGCTTTTTCAAATAAGATATGGAGTGGAAATTTCAAATGAACATAAGGAAATATTTTCCATAACAAATAGAGGATGGTGGAGCGAAGGATTTTCGTATACGGTTTATCAGGCTGATCCAGAAGACACTACGCTTCGCGATGATTTCAACCCGGGTCGAGACAAAGACGTCGAAACATTAGCTAAACGAGCCGCCGAATATCTGCAAATAACGAAAGATCACCGGATCCACTTCACGGATGATTATTCTTATCGCGTAATAAGAGATAAAAGCCATTTTAATAATTATTTGCTTATTTTACATGAAAATAACTCAAATAAATATTACTTCATCGAAAAATTTGCCGGTTCCGACGCGCCAAACCAAAGCGGGGAATTGCTTGATTATATGCCTTAGGACGCCGTCAGGCCGGAGTCCCTCCAGTTTCGGCGGCGCACGGCCACCAGAGCCCAGTTGGCGGGCAGCCAATATCGCACGTAACGTATAATCACTCGATCCGCAGCCGCTCAATCAAGCTCTCGCGCGCCAGGTACCGATAGCAGACGAGCGGCGCGGCGGCGCAGATCGCGAACAGCGGAATCGCGCAGATTACCGACGGCAGTACCGTGAAACTCGCCTTGAAAAACCAAGCCTGTCCCGCGATTACCCTCACAATCAAAATGCCAAGTCCCGTTCCGGCCGTCAGTGTGAAAATGAGCGCCGGGACGGCGTGGCAGCATCCCTCAAAAAAAAGCGTTTGCCGAAGTTGGCGACCCGTCATACCGACGCTTTGCAACATGGCGAATTCCCGGCGGCGGGCGACAACGGAGGCGGCGACGGTATTGACGAAGTTCAGCACTCCGATAAGGGCGAGTATGAACGACATAGAGCCGCCCAAGGCGAGATACATCGTCGTCAGCCCGGCGAATTCATCTTTCAGCGTGTTCCGCGAGATATAACTCAAATCGGCGTTCCGTCGCTCCGTATAATCGGCGAGCCATGATTCAAAGGCGGGCATATCCTCCGCATCGACGTTGATATTCGTCTGCATGGGCGATTGTTCGCCGAAGAAGTCGATGAACGCATTGTCGGCGATTGCAATGTCGAGACTGTTGATAAAATGAAACCGCACGGAAAGTTGATGCGGGTATTCGTCAACCAAGCCGATAATCTCAAATTCGCGGGAGCCGCCCTTGTCGTTTGTCAGCGTAACTGTATCACCGATCCGGGGAACGGAAACGCTGTCCTCGCTTATTTGGATCGCGCCGTCGTAGTGCAAAACGGTTTTTGACACGATGGCGTAATTGCCGGCGTTCAGCGCGTTGTAATCAATATCCGAAAAGTTTGCAAGCTCCGTTTTTCCAATGCCGTAAACCTGCGCCCTCGTCTCGCCGGAGTTATCGCGGTCGTAATAGTATATATTCGATACTTCACCGCCGCGAGCAGCGGCCTCTTTCAGAAAGTCCGACGTAACGCCGCTCGTGTTTTTAGGGCGATTATTGCCGAAAATGCTGTAATCCGCGACGGCGAAGTCGCTGATCAACAGGCCGGAAAGATAGGCGTCCGGATCAAAACTCTTTGTCGCGGAAACCGCGCTGTTCAGCAATATCAATGCGAGAGACAACGACAGTACGGTAATACCGAATTTGCGATTCTCACGCGTGACGGCCGCCCACGCCATTGCCGGCGGTGTGATCTTGCGCGTCTTTTTCGTCTTGTGTTTGCCACTCCCCAATGCGCCGCTGTATTTGACGGCCTCGACAGGCACCGCTTGCGCCGCGATTCTCGCGGGTTTGCGGCAGCCGATGAAAACGGTCAGCAGACTGAAAACCGCCGCGAAAACGAAAACAGGCGGGCTCGCGTTTGTATCGCCGCCGGGTACGGAAAGTATGACGAGCGGTAACGCGGACAATGCCGCGCCGGAGAAATAGCCGCAGAGCAGTCCGACCGGGATGCCGATTGCGGATAAAACCAGCGCTTCGCCGCGAACGATCCTTCGGATTTGTTTCCCCGTCGTTCCGATTGTCTTCAGCAGACCGAAGAAGTGAATGTCCGCAGTCACGGAAATTGCGAAAACAGAGTAGATGATCAAGTAGCCGGACAGCAGTATCAGCGTGAGGACGAGGGCGACAATCGCGGCGGCGGTCGGGTCGATGCTGATGTCGTTCGCGGCGTAGGCCCAATTTACGCCGTATTCGATTTCGCCGTCCGAATATCCGCGCTCCGCGATAAGGCCGCGCATTTTACCCTCAATATCAAACGCATTGCCGAACCAAACGTAGGCGTTTATCGTTCCCGTGAAGTTGTCCGTTACGATGCTTTCTGACAGCACACTGTCAACATAACTTCTTGACAGCCAAATCTGCTGCGCCGGCATAGCTCGGTCGCCCGCGAAGTAGCCGCAAAGCGTGAACGTTTCGGCGTATTTCACCCCGCCAACCGTAAACTCAAGCGGCACGGACGCGCCGATTTCGTGAGGAACGCCGAGCGCGTCGAGCGTTATCGTGCCGCACGCGATTTCATTCGCCGCGCGCGGCATTTTGCCGACGGACGGAAACGCAAAATTCCATTGCGCCGCGGCGTCCTCGGCGTAACCGACTCCGTGCAATTCCTTGCGGAGCGCGTCGTTTTCCGCGACTCCGAGTATTACGGTGTAGGACATGTCTTTGATCTGCGGCGACTCGGAGAAATTTTCGTATTGTTCCGCCGTAATGTACTGCAACCCGCCGTGCGCGTTTGTGCCAACTTGCCGCATCGTTTGATCCTGAATAGCGGCGAGCATATTTCCGCCGATCATGAACACGCTCGTGAACATCACGGACGTGAGCGTAATCGCGACGACGGCGATGACATTGCGCGTTTTCGCCGCTTTCAAAAACCGCGCCGTCAGTTTGCGTATAATCCCTCTGTTTGATACGTTCATCGCGCCGCGCCCCCGACGATTTTTCCGTCCTCGATGCGGACGGTTCTGTCCGCCATCTGCGCGATTTCCGGGTTGTGGGTTATCAGCACGATCGTCTGCCCGAATTTCTCGCCGCTGACTTTCAAAAGTCCTATTACATCCATGCCCGACTTGCTGTCGAGGTTGCCCGTCGGCTCGTCCGCAAGAATGATCGCGGGTTTGCTCGCGAGAGCGCGGGCTATTGCCACCCGCTGCTGCTGACCGCCCGAAAGCTGATTCGGCATACTCGTCCGTTTTTCGGAAAGACCGAGCGTTTCAACTACTCGCTCAATAAATGCCGCGTCGGGCTTGTCGCCGTCCAGCGCTATCGGAAGCAGTATATTTTCCTCGACATTCAAGACGGGGACGAGGTTGTAGCTTTGGAACACAAAGCCGATATTGCGGCGGCGAAAAATCGTCAGCTCGTCGTCTTTCATGGAAAATATCGCCTTGCCGTTGATCCAGGCTGCGCCCTCCGTGGGACGGTCAAGCCCGCCGAGCAGGTGCAGGAGCGTGGATTTTCCGCTGCCCGAACTGCCGACGATGGAAACGAACTCCCCCGATTCCACGGTGAAATCAACGCCGTCAATCGCTTTGACGACCGGTTCCGTTCCGTAATATTTCTTTAATCCGCTCGTTTGGAGAACGCTCATGGCCCATTCCTCCCATCAGGCAAAAAATCACAACCGTCGTTTCGGCTGTGATCAGTATAGCGCCTGTTTCTTTCCGGAATCTTTCGGGGATCTTACACTTTTGAAAGAAACGCGGAGAACACAGCGCCGCGCCCGTATTCCGAACCGGCCTTGATATACCCGCCGCAAGCCGCGATGATTTCGCGGGCAAGATACAGCCCTAACCCGGCGCCGGGCGAATCCGCCGATTCCGCCGCCCGCCAGAACCGCGTAAATACTTTCGGCAAATCTTCCTCGCGGATGCCGCGCCCCGTGTCGGTCACGTCAACGCGGACGAACATTTCATATTCGGTTACGGTAACGTCAACCTTGCCGCTTTCCGGCGTGTATTTCACGGCGTTGTCTATGAGGTTGAACAGGGCTTCGGCGCACCAGCGCGGGTCGAACAGCGCCGTAACAGGCTCGCCGCTCGCCGCTGTGAGCGCGATATTTTTTGCGGTGGCAAGCGCCGCGCATTGATTGGCGGCGGATTCGATCAGATAATAGACGTTGCCCGGCTTCGGCTCGATTTTCAGGATGCCGCTTTCAAGGCGCGAAGCCTTGACGAGAGACTGAATCAGAAAATTCAGCTTTTCCGCGCCCGCGGCGATTTGCCCGGCGATAGCCTTTTGCCCGTCGGTCAAATCCTGTTCCGTGAGCAGCTGCGTATAGAGCGCGACGTTGGCGAGCGGCGTTTTCGTCTGATGGGAGATATCGCTTATAAGCGCGCGGACTCGCTCCCGGTCTGCCTCGACCTGTTCCCGCCGCAGACGGGAAGCGTCAAGGAACCGCGCCGTTTTCGCCTCAATCTTGGAAAGCAGGCTCTCGTCGTAGTTTTGCGCGTCAAACGTACCCGCCAGAGCCTCGTCGAGCATTGCGTCCAGTTTGGCCAGCAGCCGTCTGCGGCGTCCGAAAATCATGAGACCACCGCCCATTTGTAGCCGATTCCGTGAACCGTCCTGATATGCTTCGGGTTGGGCGGATCGTCCTCCAACTTGACGCGGAGCCGCCGCACCGCCACCGACAGCGCGTTTTCGTCCACATATTCCGTCCCGTCCGGCCATATCAGTTCAAGCAGCCGCTCCCGCGTCAAGGTTCGCCCTTTGTTGGTGAAAAGAATTTGCAGCAGCCGCGCTTCCGTTTTCGACAGCTCAACCGCTCGGCCGTTTTTCTCGAAGCGCAGGGCTTCAAAGTCAAAGACGAAACCGTCGGCGGTCGTTTTCGCACCGCCGTACGAGCCGCGCCGCAGGAGCGCGTCAACCCGAGCCCGGAGCACGGCAAGCGAAAACGGCTTCGTGACGTAATCGTCAGCGCCGCATTTAAGGCCCGCGACCATATCAAGCTCCGTGTCGTTGGCGGTGAGCATAAGGACGGGCGCGGCATAGCCGGCCCGGCGAAGCTCCGCGCAGAAGTCAAGCCCGGAACCGTCAGGCAGATTTATGTCCAGTATGAACATGTCCGGCGATCCGCCCTGCAGCGCCGCCTTTGCCTCACTGATAGTATGACAAGGCTCAAATTGCCGATCATCGGCGGCGAGCGTCAGTTTAATCCCGTTACACAGCGCGGCGTCATCTTCGAGTATTAAAATGGCCAAGCCGTTATCCGTGACATTCATACAACCACCCACCGCCCCAGCGTCAGCGCCGATGGTATCGGCATTGTTATTGCCGCTCATTGGTTTCACCTCCGGCTGTATCGTTTTTCTCCGTCTTGTCCGGGAGAAGTTCCACAACATCAAACAGATTGCAATTAAGCGCCTCGCAGATTCGGACAAGCACGTTCATATTCACGTTATCGCCCTTCGTCAGTTTCGTCAGCGTCGAGTTGCCGATGCCCGTCATTTTCGCGAGCGCGCTCTTGTTTATTTCCAAGTCAATAAGCAGTTTCCACAGTTTCTTATAACT
>JAISAH010000113.1 GCA_031266805.1 Gracilibacteraceae bacterium | reverse complement strand
CGCGCCGCTTTTCCCTGCCGCGCTGCATGCGGCCGGACCGGCGCCGGACGGTTCTTCCGTCACCATAGCGCAGATTTTTCCCGATCCGATCCTAGCGGATTGGGTGGCGCAAAAGCTGGCGGGAAAGGACAAAAACACCTACGCGCCCAGCGCGGCTGAGTTGGCGGGCATCAGCGGCCAGCTTTCCTTGTCTGGGCAAACCGCGTTTACCGACTGGACGGGCATACGATATTTGACCGGTCTGACGAATCTGCATCTCAGCGAAACAAGCCTAGCGGGGGGTATCGCCGACCTCGCCGGATTGACGGAATTAGAGGGAATTACGCTGAGTGACACGCTTGTCACAGGAGATATCGCGGTTTTTGCGGGCCTGCCTAAATTACGGAGCATCTCTATCCGCAATTCTTTTGGCGCAATCAATCGGACGTCATTGTACGGAGACATCGGCGCTTTAAGCGGCTTGACATACTTGGAAGATATCAATTTTGCTAATTTTGACGGCAGAATACCGATAGAAGGAAATATAGCAGCCCTCGCCGTTATTCCTAATCTTCATGATATTGATTTGCGCGGTTCCAATGTAACAGGTAATTTGAGCAGCTTGGCTGCGCTGAATAATCTGAGATATGTAGGATTGAGCGATACTTACGTCGTTGGGGATCTTGCCGATTTTGCTCCACCAGCCAATATAGGGTACATTTTTTTGGATCAAATTACAGGACATCTCTCTGATTTAGCCCATCTGACTGACCTTATTTACCTTGCATTGGGCGGCACAAATCTACAAGGCGATATTGCTGACCTGAACTTTAGTCAATACACAAATATGCTTCAACTCACAATAGATAATACGAATATACAGGGTAATATCGCTGATCTCGCGGTTGTGAGTACAATGAAATGGCTTGGTTTGTCACAGACTCAGGTTTATGGCGACATCTCCGCTCTTACCACGATGACGGATTTAGAACTCCTGAGTTTATCCGGCCTGAGGATCAACTTGCCGCCGATCAATTTTTCCGGCGCGCCGCTCGCCGTACCCCTGCCCAATATCAAAGACGAGACCGGCACGCTCATAGCGCCGCAAGAACCGATCACGGGCGGAACTTACGCGGGCGGTCAAGTGACCTGGGCCGTTCCCGCGGCATCGGTCGGCACATTGTCCTATACTTTTAGTAAAGCGGTGACGATAAACGGCGCCACAGGAACCTACTCCGGTACTGTGTACCAGCCTTATACAGGCGGCAGCGGGGGTTCCGTCGATATCACGAACGATTTTACCGACCAGAATTTCCTGGCGGCCGTGCGAAGCGTGATCAATAAACCCAGCGGTTCGATTTACGACACGGATGTCGCAAGTATAACGAGTTTAAATGTCAGTAACCGCAATATCGCCCGCTTGGATGGAATAGAGCATTTCATCGCGCTGGAGTATCTTTCCTGCGACAGCAATCAATTAACGACGCTGGACGTGAGCAAGAATACTGCGCTGAAATCTCTTTACTGCCATAACAATGAACTGACGGCGCTGGATGTGAGCCATAATCTCGCGCTCCAGTGGCTTGCGTGTTCCACCAATCAGTTGACAGAGCTGGATGTGAGCAAGAACGTCGCGCTGGAATTTCTTGAATGCTTCGCCAATCAGCTGACAGTGCTGGATGTGAGCAAAAATGCCGCGTTGCAGACTCTTAGCTGCTGGGACAATCAATTGGCGACGCTGGATGTGAGCCATAACACTGCGCTGGAGACTCTTACATGCTTCACCAATCAGCTGAAAGCGCTGGATGTGAGCCATAATCTCGCGCTCCAGTGGCTTAACTGCAATAACAATCAACTGATAGAGCTGGATGTGAGCAAGAACGTCGCGCTGGAGGAGCTTTACTGCGACAGCAATCAGCTGACGGCGCTGGATCTCAGCCATAACACGACCCTGACTCGATTGTACTGCCAAAACAATTTTTTGACGACGCTTAATGTGAGCCATAATCCCTCGCTGACATATCTTTGGATCGCCTACAATTATCTGCCGTCTCAGAGCGCCATCATCGACTTAAACAAAACCAAAGTGAACACAGACGAGAACGCAACGGATGGGCTTAATGGGTTTAGCCACTATTTCACCTACACCCCGCAAAACGCGAGCGGCGGCACTCCCGGCTCTTTTACCTTGACCCAAGCCGGCGCCGTTTACGGTGGCCAGCCGCTGGCTAACCCTCAGGTCAGAGGGGCAAACAGCGCCAATATTGACTACACCTACTCCGGCACGTTGCGCGGCGGCGTGACCGCTTACGGCCCGACCGCGGCTAAACCCTCGGAAGCCGGGGATTACACCGTCGCCGGCGTTGACAAAACCACCGGCGCTACGGCGTCTGTTAGTTTCACCATCGCGCCCAAGGCCCTGACCCTGACCGGGCTGAGCGTCGTGACCAAGACGTATGACAGAACGACAGCCGCTACGCTCACCGGTACGCCAGTCCTCACGGGCAAAGTGGGCGCGGACGACGTTTCTGTGGATCGGAGCGGGGAAGCCGCCGTTTTCGACAACGCCGCCGCCGGCGCGAACAAGAATGTGAGCGTGACGGGCCTCGCCCTCGCCGGCGCGAAAGCTTTCAACTACACCTTGCCCGCCGCTCTGACCCTGAAAGGCGAGATCAAGGCTTTGAGCGCGGGCGCGGGCAACGCGCCCCTGATCACTCCGGATTTTTCCACGCCGGTGGAACTGGTGGTGGACACGCCTCCGCCCTACGGCAATGATCCGGCCGCTGATGAACGGATGTGGGAAATGGTCTACGCCCTGCGCGCGGATACGGTCTTCCGCTCCGTAACCCCGGAATCTTCCGCCAATCTGCTGTTTATGGATCTGGCCCTCGTGCTGAAATCTGATGGGACGACGCCATACAGCCTGCAAAACGGGGAAAGCTTGGATGTGGTCTTCCCGTACCCCAGCGACGCCGTCGCTCAAAATTACAAAAATTACCGTTTTGTGCTGCTGCATTATACCTCCGGCGACGAGACGGAAACCATCACCACAAAAGCCGAAAGCTACGGCGTCGAAGCCACGCTGACCGAACTCTCGCCTTACGCCCTGGCCTGGACACAGGTTAGCTCCGGCAGAGGCGGCGGCGGAGGCGGCGGGGCAGCGCCCGTGGAGCCTGTAATTCCCGGCGTCACGGTGAGCAAAGCCTCCCTCACTTATATTTCAGGTATAAACCGGGTGGAAACCTCCGTCGCCATCTCCCGTCAGGGCTGGACGAGCGCGGAGACCGTAATCCTCGCCCCCGGCGGGCAGAATAATCTGATCGACGCTCTGGCCGTCGCCCCGCTGGCCGGTCAGGAAAAAGCCCCGATCTTACTCAGTACCGGCGGCCTTGACCCCGCCGTGGTCGCGGAGATCCAGCGCCTCGGCGCGAAGAAAATCTACGCCGTGGGCGCGATCAGTCAGGATGTGATCGGCGCGCTGGAGACGGCGCTGCCCGGTCTCACGATTGAGACTTTGCGCGGCGCGAATCGGTTTGAAACGGCGAATTTGATCAACGCGCGGGTGAGCGAACCCAAAGGCACCTTCATCGTCGGCTATAACGCCGTCGCCGACGCCGTCAGCGCGGCCTCCTTCGCCGCCGCCAACGGTTATGCTATCCAAATCGCTGCACCAGACGGCAGCATAAGCGGCGTGCCGGCGGGACAGACCTATATTCTGGGCGGCCCGACGCTCGTACAAGACGTGCCCGGAGCGACGCGGCTTTACGGCGCGACCCGCTACGAAACGAACAAGGCTATCCGCGACGCTCTGACCTTTGAGTACACGAATATTTACACCGCGGACGGGGGTACTTTGGTGGACGCCCTGACCGGCTCGGCCCTCGCCGCCCAGAGCAAAGCCGCCATCGTCCTCACCCCGGGTAACGATCCCACCGGCGTGGATTTTGGGGCTATAACCACTGAGACTAAAGTATATGCCTTCGGCGCCGCGAAGTAACGACTTTTTTAGGGGTTTTCATCCCAGGAACCCCTCCGCTCGCTAAGGAAGCAAAGTGCTTCCTTAGCGAGCGACTCCCCTGGAAGGGGAGTTTGGGAGACTTGAGCTGATTTGTCCCAGCTAAAGGAGACTTGAGCGTTCCCAGCCTCCCCTTTCAGGGGAGGTGCCGCGAAGCGGCGGAGGGGTTTCCCGGGTGACGCCCGGGCGGAGGCATGGATTCCGGCATGAAGCCGGAATGACGTAGGGGACGGGCTTGCCCGTTCCGCCGGCCATTCCCGATCCCTCCCGTCCCGCCGGCCATTCTCGCGGAATTCGCATCCCCGTCATTCTGGTCGTATTGGGTCAGGCGGCGGAGCGTCGAGGACGCCGCTCCCTACAAGGGCTTTCGTGGAGGCGCCTCCGCTTATGTAAAAATCTCAAAAAATAATATTGACACCCGGGGTATGTACGGGTTACAATGTGAGTGCGACAAACGCTATAAATTCGCGCGTACACAAGAAAAACCCCGGAGTGGCTGCTCCGGGGTTTCGATTCTAAGGCTACAGTCTAAAGGGAAAAGAGACGCGAACCCATTATGGCGCGAGGGGACGGAAAAGCAAATGACTGGAGGATTGATTGCATGTTTGGCAAGAAAAAGGAAAAGCCGCCGGAATGTCCGCTCAGGAATGAAGGGTTACACGATGGAAAAACATGCATCGGAACCCGTTGCGAATGGTATATTGTCGAAGAACAAGCGTGTGCGATAGTGATAATAGCCAGGAATTCCAGAAAAAATTGACTTCCTGACCTGTTGATAACTGAATAAACGGCGGGAAAAGTATGAAGCCTATGCATCAACATATGTAACCGATCTCGGGATTGTCCCGGAATCTAAAATCAAACAATCGCCATTCTCGTCTACAGTTAACATATTGAACGATCATTTTATCGCCGGAAATACGCGGCGCCGTTTGCGTCAGAGTGAGATAATTGCGGCTATACGGCGACAGGCAGCTTTCCGGCAACGTAACGCTGTCGAGGAACGCGCCGGTTTTATCAAAAACAGAGATCCCCATGCGATTTACTTGGAACGGATGCATATACTCGTTCGTTGAGTCCGATCCATATTCCTTGTTAGTTGACACGTCCTTGGCCCAGGAAATGTAATACCTCATCGCCCGCGGATCGCAGCATATGCCGGTCAGGGCGATCTCATCGTAGGAATGACCGTCATTTGTTAATTTATCGCCAAAATCAATGTCGAAGGTCAAGGGCATCTCACCATATTGAATAATCGAACACGCCGTATCACCCACCTGTGGGGCGCGCGTATGCGGCGCGGTCGTACATCCCGACAGGAGAGTAATAAGAGCGAAGCAAACTATAATTTGCCGTGATTTTACCCGCATAGCATATCTCAGATTCCCTCGCTTATATTACAGAATATTCCGTCATTATGGTGAAGTCGTTTTCTGTCACAGTTATCCATTGATCCCACACATCATGAGGCACTGTGGAGTGTTCCTGACAGAAAACCTGCAGTTTATGGCTATGCAGAATCACCTTTCCCTCAGGATTTATCAGTAAATTAGCGCGGTTGATCTTAGGACCGAACGGCTTTATACCAGATGGCAGGCGACGGCGTGCGTATCGCTCAGGGCCTTCAGCGGCGGCGGGGGATCCCACCGGCAGACCGTGTCCGCCTGCGGGCAGCGGGGGTTGAAATAACAGCCGGCCGGCGGGTCGGCGGGCGAGGGCGGGTCGCCGCCCAGAATGATTTGCCGGCCGGCCGCGCCGCCCGGCGCGGGCACGGCGGAGAGCAAAGCCTGGGTGTACGGATGACGGCGCTGTTGGAATATATCCGCCCGCGCGCCTTTTTCCGCGATCCGGCCGAGATACATGACGGCGACGTGGTCGCACATGTATTCCACCACGCTCAGATCATGGGAGATAAAAAGATAGGTCAGGCCCAGTTTTTGCTGCAGATCCGCCAAAAGGTTCAGTATCTGCGCCTGCACGGAGACGTCCAGAGCGGAAACCGGCTCATCCAAAACGATCAGGCGCGGATTCAGGGCCAAAGCCCGGGCGATGCCGATCCGCTGGCGCTGGCCGCCGGAAAACTCATGCGGGTAGCGGGGGGCGTAACGCCTGTCCAGGCCCACGAGATCGAGCAGTTCCTCCACCCGTTTTTCCTGCTCTCGCGCCGTCCCCACCCGGTAGACGCGCAGCGGGTCGATCAAAGTCGCGCGCACCGTCATGCGCGGGTTCAAAGAGGCGTAGGGATCCTGGAACACCATCTGCGCCTGACGGCGAAACTCCCTCAGGCCGCGGCGGCGCAAAGCCGTGATCTCCCGGCCGCCGAACAAAATGCTCCCCGCCGTTTCCTTGTACAGCCTGACGATGAGCCGGGCCAGCGTGGACTTACCGCAGCCCGACTCGCCCACCAGACCGAAGGTGAGGCCCTGAGGAACGGCAAAACTGACCCCGTTTACGGCGCGGAGCAGCCGGTCCCGGCCGGGCAGCGGAAAATGTTTCGTCAGGTCTTTCACTTCCAGCAGCAAGGTCTTCCCGCTCCCCACTCTCACTTCGTCTCTCTCAACTCTCCCGCTCTCCACTCTCCCCGCTCCCCGCTCTTCCTCACTCTCCCCGCTCCTCACTTCCACTCTCCACTCTCATCTCTCAACTCTCAACTCTCCACTCTCCACTCGTCTCTCGTTTCAGGCAACGGCAGTAAAGCCCGTCCGCCAGCCGGCGCAGTTCCGGCGCTTCCGCCCGACAGCGCGCCTCCGCCTCGCCGCAGCGGGCGGCGAAACGGCAGCCCGTGATCTCGTCGCCGGGATGAGGCACGGCGCCTTCGATGCTGCTCAGCCGCCGGCCGCTCATCCCTATTTGCGGGATACATTCCAGCAGGTTTTTCGTATACGGATGAGCCGGCGCCTGGTAAAGGCGCTCCGCGCCGGTGATTTCCACGATCTGACTGGAATACATCACCATGACCTTCCGGCATAACCGGGCCACGACTCCCAGATTATGGCTGATAAAAATCACCGCCATCCCGTTCTCGCGAGCCAGCTGCTCAATCAGGCGCAGGATCTGCGCCTGGATAGTCACATCCAGCGCGGTGGTCGGCTCGTCGGCGATCAGCAGTTTCGGGCTCAGGGCCATGGCCATGGCGATCATCACCCGCTGGCGCATCCCGCCGGAAAGCTGATGCGGATAGCTCCGCGCTATTTCCGTCGCCCGGGGGATGCCGACCCGCTCCAGGAGTTCTATCGAGCGCTTGCGGTTGACGGAGCGGCCGCGCTGGCCGTGATTGACAAAAACCTCATCCAGCTGATTGCCGATCGTATAGACCGGGTTGAGGGAAGTCATCGGCTCTTGGAAAATCATGGATATTTCCCGGCCGCGGATCCGCCCCATTTCCCGGCGCGGCAGAGCCGGCAAGTTCCGGCCGCCGAACAGGATCTCGCCCGAGTCGATAAACCCGGAGTCCCGGGGCAAAAGGCCCATGACGGCGAAAGACAGCACGCTTTTGCCGCTGCCGGACTCGCCCACCAGCCCGGCGATCTCCCCCGCCGCCAGCGTGAAGCTCACGTCGCGCACGACCTGGACCGGGCCGTTTTCCGTCCGGAAAGAGACCGACAGATTTTTGACCTCTAAGAGCGGCGCCATCCTCTCCCCCGCCTCAGACGAATTTGCGCAAAGAATTGACGCTGTGCATGTTTTCATATAAATAGCGGATAAAAGCGGTCGCCCGGCATTTGGGCGTCCGCCGCCACAGATCGCGCACGGCTTCGCTGCCGCGCCAATAGGTTGGCAAAAACGGGCGGCGCAAAGGATAGTTCATCAGGCGCAGGCGGGCCTCGGCCCAGCCCGTGTCCGCCAGAGCGGCCCGGCCCAGGTAAGCGGCGACCTCATCATGGCCGCGTTTTTCCTCCCATAACATATAGGAAGCCGTGAGACAGGCTTTGGCGCGGATGTCCTCATACAGGGCGCTCACGCGGTCGTCGCGCGTTTCGTTCCAGCCGATAAACTCCGGCCCGTTATCGGCCAGCCCTTCAAAAACGGGGCTGCTGGCCGTGCAAACCACGACGAAGGCGGCGTCCAGCGGGATTTTTTCTTCCAGCAGCAAAGCCCGGCGCGTTTCCATATGGGCCATATGGCCGGGATAAGCCTCGTGGCAGATCAGGCGTTTCAGGCCGGGCCGCGTATAGGAGAGATCCCCGTTCAGATAGACGCGCCCTTGCTCAAAATCGCAATATCCCTGATAGGAAACGCCATGGACGATCATGACGGCGGGATCCGTCTCCCGCAAGGCGCGGAGACCGAGAGAGCAGGCGCGCTCTTTCGCGGCGGCCAGCAGGTCGGCGGCCAGAGCCGGCAGTTCCGCGGCCGGCGCCAGATTATCCTCCCGCCAGGCGCGAAGCCCGGTCGGCAAATCGCCCCGGTAGCCGCCGTCGCTGAGCAAAGCGGCCAGCGCCCGGTGATCCGCCTCGATTTCCGGCCGGGTGACCGGCGTGGGATCGACGCGCAGGAGGTCCGCCACCTTTTGCAGATAAGGCCCGTCGTCCGCCTGAAATGTTCGGTCGCCGAGCGCCAGCAGCGAAAGCGTCTGTTCGCGCAGATAAGCGGCGCGCCGCTCGTCGCGGCCAGCGGCGCAGCCGTCGTAGATCTCCCGCAGCAGAGCGGCGATCTCCGGCCAGGAACCGAGCCGCTCCGAAGGGACCGGCACGAGCGGCGGCGGCGAAAACACCTCGTCCGCCACCATGTCGCCGCTGGGCCGCAGGCCCGCGCCATACAGCTCATTCATCGACATGACCGCCACCGCGTATTTTTTCCCTAAATCAAAGTCTTTTTTCTCATAACGCATAATTATAAATCCATTCTCTCAACTCTCCACTCCTCGCTCCCTTCTCCCTCGTCATTCCGGAATGACCAGAGACGGGACGGGCAAGCCCGTCCCCTACGGGGGACGATGCCTACTCTACCCTTCGCCATTCTGGAATCCACCATCATTTGGATTCCGGGACAAGCCCGGAATGACGGTGAGGGGTCTCTCCACTCTCCCACTCCTCGCTCCCTTCCCTCTCTCAACTCTCCCCTCTCCTCTCTCAACTCTCCACTTCCCCTACCGCCAGCCTAAAAATCGCCGGGCGGGCGAGTCCGCGTCGTCCAAGGAACCGCCGGCCATAACATACCTGAGGCCGGCGAAAAGCTCCCGGTGCGCCTCCGTTTCCAGGTCAAAAAAGCGCTCCGCACCCGCCGGCGACGCCAATGAAAGGAAGAACAGCGCCTGCCGCCAAGCGTAGGCGGCGTTCTTGAGGACGCGAAGCCCCCGGCTTGATTTGGCGGCGATGTCGAGCAGGCGAAGGCTCTGGCGCAGCGCGTCCGCCGCCAGCGCGTCGAAACTCCTTTGCAGGATCGCGCCTTCCGCCAGCAAAGTCGCCAGATTATGGGTCGTATAGAGCATGACTCGTTCGATTAGCGCGCCGTTTTCCACGACCCGCGAGCGATCGGGCATTGCGCCGCGCGCGCGGTGAGCCGCCGCGAAATCGATCAGGACCGGCTCTTCGCTTTTTTGACAGGCTTCCAGAAACGGGCCGTATTCCAAGCCGAAATACCGCTCGTACAGACTGCCGCGCAGCATCCTCCCAGCGCTGGCCGCCGCGTGGTCAAAGGTCTTCGTCAGTTTGCCCATGAAAATGTCCGCCGCCAGCTCCGCAACGAACGGCCGCCCTGCGTCCGCCATGGCGTACATGTCGTTCATCTGCGCTATCAGGACATTGGGGATGATCGCGCCCGGAAAATGATCCGCGCAGTTCGCTCCCAGGGCGCGGGCGACGCCTTTTTGCCAATCCGTCCGTCCATGAGCGGCCGGGATGGCCTTGACCCAGGGCAATTCGCGAAAACGCGTTTGCGCCTGCAGATCGACCAGGAGCAAAGAGCGTCTGCCGAGGAAGGCGCGGTATGTTTTGGCCTGGAGCGCGCCGAGCGCCGGGTCGGCAAACGAACGTCCGTAAGCGCCGGCGGTAATCTGCGCGGCGAGCGCGGCCATCGTATCCGGCGAGCCGACGACGCCGTTTTCTATAAGCTCCTCCATGGAGCCGGCCAGCGCGGCCTTGGCGACCCGTGCGACAACATCGGGGATCTTCGTTCCGGCCGCGGCGCCGCGCCCGGCCTCCGCCGGCGTGACAGGCTCAAGCAGGCGTTTGACGGTTTCGCCGCCGATACCCGTGCCGGCGGCGGGCAGCCTGTCCGCCACCAAAGCCGCCAGCGCGCTGTAAGCGGGCAGTCCCGCGACCCGCGCTTGGTTTTCGCGCAGAGCGCGGTGCTTTTCTCCGCCGAAGGGGCCGTATTTTTTCTCAAAACATCCTACAGCGTAGCGCGCTCTGGCGTCGCCGCGGCGGTCAGGATCGCCGGACAGGGCGTCGCGCGCGGCTTGCAGCAAGATGCACAGCAGTTCTTGGGGATCCCGGTATTTCCGGCAGCGGGTATAACGGGCGCACAGAAGGTCGTATTCGGCCAGCAGAGACTTTGCCTCAGCCTCCCAGCCATGTTCGTCTTTCGTGCGCGCCCAGAGAGCGACCGTCTTGTCCGTGAAGGGCAGCCACACCGCCAGCGCCTCCCGTTGGGCCTCGATCCGCGGATCAGGTTTTCGCCCGCGCAGCCGCGCCTTGGTCTCGGAGGCGCTGAACCGAAAGAGTTTTTCCGCGTGCAGGTCTTCCGCCGGCGCCTTCTTCGGCAGCAGGCGCAGCCGGCCGGCAAAGGGCAGAATCGCCTTGGTCACGGCCAGCGCTTCTTTTTCGTATCCGTTCGTCAATAGCCAGGCGACAGTTAAAAAAGCCGTATCTTCGGGAATATCCGCGCGGTATTCGCCTGTTTCTAGGAGGGAGCGCAATTCGGCGAGTCCGCTCTCGGACAGCAGCCGGCGGGCGATCGCCTGTCTGCCGGCCGGCGCGTCGGAAACGTCGTCCGCGCCGATTTGCTGAAGCAGGGCGATCTCGTCCTCGGCGAGCGGGCCTTCGGCCAGCGCCTTGCCCGTCGCGAAGCCGCCGCTCAGGACTTCCAGCGTCACCCAGCCGGGAAACGCAGTCGGAGTTCGCGAGCCGATATCCAGCGTGCCGCCTTCTATCCCGCGCAGCACGTCAAGCCAGCGCTCGGATTTTTTCAGCTGACGGAAGATATACGCGATATTGATTTCCATCACCGAACTCCTTTCCCCCTCGAAAATGACCGGCGCGGCAGGTCCCGCCCCTGCGCCCTCCGGGTCCTAAGCCCGGCGCTCTGCTGCTGAGCTACGCGCCGCCAAACAATAGCAGTATATCACATTTCCGCGCACGCTGCCATAAGCGTAAAACCGCTGGGTGGCGACAAATTTGTGGGAACCCGGGCTGGCCCGTCCCGTCTCCCGTCTCTTGCAGGGGTTCAAAATTTTGAACCCCTACGGTGCGTACTCCACTATTTTATTATTTGATTTTCATAAACATAAAATATATTTACGCCTTCTTTTGTTTCTACGCCATCCGGGTTTAATGTAGAAATTTGCCTATATTCGATTATATCAACTTCAAGATATTCCATTTCTCATCTCCTATTCAGCTTCGGGTCGGTGACGTCGCGGATGCCGTTGCCCAAAAGGTTAAAACCCAGCACCGTCAGCATGATGCAGCAGCCGGGAAAAACGGAGATATGCGGGGCGCTGCGCAGATAGTCCAGACCGACGGCCAGAGTGCTGCCCCAACTGGCGGCCGGGGGCTGGATCCCTAGGCCGAGGAAACTGAGCGTGGATTCGCTGATTATGGCGGTGCCCAGACCGAGCGTCGCCATGACGATGACCGGGGCCAGAACATTCGGCAGGATGTAGAGGAAAATAACGCGAAAATCGCCGGCTCCCGTGGTGCGAGCCGCCAGAACGTATTCCTCCTCTTTGACGGCCAGCACGCTGGCCCGCACGGTGCGCGCGTAATTCGTCCAATAGATCAGGCCGAGGGCCAGCATGACGTTTTTCGGGCTCGGCCCCAGCGCGGCCACGAAGGCTATCGCCAGTAAAATAATGGGAAAAGAGAGAAAAATATCCACCAGAGTCATGATCACTCGGTCCGCCCAGCCGCCGAAATAACCGGAGATCAGGCCGAGGAACACCCCCAGGACCATGGACACGCCGACGGCGATGACGCCCACCTGGAGCGAGACGACCGCGCCGTAAATGACGCGGCTGAGCAAGTCGCGGCCGTACTGATCCGTACCCATCAGATGCTCGGCGCTCGGAGGGGCGAAGCGGTTATCCATATGCATCTCGTAAGGGTCGCGGGGGGCGAGCAGCGGCGCGAGCAAGGCGCTGAGGACCACGATAGCGATCAGGACGCCGCCGATCAGGGCCGACTTGTTGCGCAGCAATTTTTTTACAAAATCGGCCCTCATGCCGCGCCTCGCTCCCTTCCGGCCCTGATCTTCGGATTGATGACCGCGTAAAGCAGATCGACGCCCATGTTAATCAGGGCGAAGGCCAAAGCGATCAAGATGACGCCGCCCTGCACGAGCGGAAAATCGCGCTGTGAGATCGCGGTGACGACGACCCGGCCGATGCCCGGCCAAGAAAAAACCGTCTCCGTCACGATCGCGTTGCCCAGCAGCGCCCCGAATTGCAGGCCGACGGTCGTGACCACCGGCAGGAGCGCGCCCCGGAAAGCGTGCTTCATCACCACTTTGCCCTCCGGCGTGCCCTTGGCTCTGGCCGTGCGGATATAGTCGCTGTCCAGCACTTCCAGCATGGAGGAGCGGATCATCCGGGATATGAGCGCCGCGCCCATGACGCCCAGCGAAAAAGCCGGCATCAGAATATGTTTCAGGCCGGTGAGCAGGACTTGCGGGGAACCGGTGGTCACGAGCAGTCCCAGACCGCGGGTCAGCGGCTCGCCACGGCCGAAGGAGGGCAGCCAGCCGAGATGGACGGAAAAATACATGATGAGCAGCACGCCGATCCAGAACACGGGCATGGAGGTCCCCAGTTGAGCGAAAGTCATGCCGGCGTAGTCGATCCAGGTGTTCCGCTTCACCGCCGCCGCGACGCCCAGAGGCACGGCGATCAGCAGGGAGATGATTATCGCGCAGACGGAGAGTTCCAGCGTGGCGGGAAAACTCCGCAGCAAGATGGTCATGACCGCTTCTTTTTGAAAAATCGAATTCCCGAAATCCAGGGTCAGCGCGTTTTTTATATAGGAAAAAAACTGTGTCCAAAGGCTCTCATTCAGCCCTAGAGTTTCACGCATCCGCGCTAGGTCTTCCGGCGTCGCGTCCGTCCCGAGCAGCACAAGGGCCGGGTCGCCCGGAATCAGGCGCATGATGAAAAACACCAGCGCCGTGATCCCGAACACGACGGGGATTATCTGCAGCAGGCGCCGGAAAAAATAATGTCTCACATTTCCTCACATCGCCGGGCGCCGCCTATTCCGCGATAGAGACGTTTTGAAAACTGCGGATGGAGCCTCTGGCGTGGGGGACATACCCTTGGATCTTGTTGTTATACATGGCGACGTAGCCTTGGTAGACCAGCACGTTATGCATGACTTCCGCGTTGTTGATCGCCGCCGCCTGCACATAGAGATCGCGCCGTTCCGCCTCGCCGGAAACAGTGCGCGCCTCCTCCACCAGCGCGTCGAATTCCGTGCTGCTGAACCCGCCCCAGTTGGAGCCGGCGGTGGAACGCAGATAGCTGTACATATATTTGTCCGGGTCAAACAGGTTGAGCATGCCGAAAACCGCGATATCATAATTGCCGGCCTGCACGTCGGCGATAAAAGTCGGCCACTCGTTGGTGACGACCCGCGCGTCAACGCCGCCCTGCGCGAACAGGTTTTGCATATATTCCACATACTGCATTTTCAGGTCGTCCTGCGTGTAGGTGGACAGCCGGACCGTCAGTTTTTGCCCGTCCTTGTCCAAGACGCCGTCGCCGTCGGTGTCCGTCCAGCCGGCCTCGGCCAGAATCGCCTTGCCCTGCTCCGGATCGTAGGGGAAACTTTTCACTTCGTCCGAATAAAACCAGGTATTCGGCACGAGGATCGATTCGCCCGGCAATTCCAGCCCTTGGCTCAGTTCGCGAGCCATGACTTCTTTATCCAGAAAATGGGACAAACCGACCCGCGTCTGCCGATCGGCCAGCACGGGGGAGTTGTGGTTAAAAGCCGCGAAGGTGATGCCGAGCCCGGTGAGCTCGTCCACCTGAAAACGGGCGTCGCCCTTGATCCGGTCAACATCCTGCGGCGTCAGGGGCGTATGGACAAAATCCACGTCGCCGGCTTCCAGGGCGGACACGCGGGTATCGTTGCTGGGAATGGTGTAGAATTCCACGCGCTGCAGGGCGGGCGAGCCGCCCCAATAATCGGGGTTAGCCTCAAAGAGGATCTTCTCGTTTTTCGCCCATTCCATCATGATGAAGGGGCCGGTCCCTATCGGTTTGGCGGCGAAATCCGCGATGGAATCCGCCTCCGCCGGCACGATGGTCAGTTCCATATTATTGGCGAGGATGGGGGAGTACGGTTCGTTCAAATCGAAGCGCACCGTGTAGTCGTCTTCGGCGACGACCTCTTTGATGGAGGCGTAGTTGGCCGCGTACACCGCTCCGAAGGCCGGATCGCGGATCGTGTCATAGGTATATTTCACGTCTTCGGCGGTCAGGTCGCTGCCGTCATGAAATTTGACGCCCTGACGCAGGTGAAAGACCCACGTCAACTCGTCGGGGTTTTCCCAGCTTTCCGCCAGGCTGGGCAGGGCTTCCAGTTTTTCGTTTAGTTGGATCAGCCCGTCGCCGCACAGCTCGAATACCCGCAGAGCGGAAACGTCGCGCGCGTGTCTGGGGTCAAGCGTTTCCGGGTCCACATCCAGGCCGAACCGCAAAACCTGCTGTGCGGGCGCGCCGCCTTCAGAGGCCGGGGGATTTGCCGGCGCCGGCGTGCCGCAAGCGGCGGCCAGCAATAATACTCCTGCCAGACATAGGATCCAGGCTTTCTTCATTTGTTCCTCCCGTGTATTTATTTGCAGAGACCGAAGGTAATCTATTGAAGCAATTTTAACATAGGGCTATGTGAAAGTCAAAATTGAGCCCTTGTAGGGAGCGGCGTCCTCGCCGCTCCGCCGCCTTACCCGCCTATATCGCCTCCGCGAATTGCAGACTGCGCAAAACAGCCATAGGATTGGGTTTATTACCCAATAATAGCATTTAAAGACATCTTTCTCGACCATCTCTGCCTGATTTTTGGCGTCAACGGTCAATGGCTCGTAAGTGGTGAGGGTGAGATATTTGCCTGTGAATATAAAGAAGACAAGCAGCTTTCCGAAGCAATTGATATTTTCAATTCCCTGAAACCGAAATACAGGGCCTATGCGCTGAATCAGATGAAAGGCCTGCTTGCCGTGCAGACGGAGAGCGATTGAAACGCCGGCGCGCGCATGGTATAATCGTTACAGTCAGAGACACCTTCCCACTCCACCACTCTCCACTCTCCTCTCTCCACTCTCTTGGAGGTTCAGGCGATGAGCAAACAAGCCGACATGACGCCGGAGCAATCCTTCTTCGCGGTGTTCTGCCTCGAGGCGCTGGCCGACGAGCTGCACACGACAGGCGACAAGGTCTACAGGATGCTCACGGAAGACAGCGACGTCCTCGACGCCTACATCGTGCCGCATTACGACGTTCTGCACACGCAGGGGCGCGACTGGATCGTCGCTGATTTGAAAAGGCTGCTGGCCAAGGAAGGCTTGATCCCATGATCCTCTATCACGGCTCATATAAGGCGATCGAAAAGCCTGATCTGGCGTTCTCGCGCAAACTGGTGGATTTCGGCCCCGGTTTTTACGTCACGCCGCTCAGGGGACAGGCCGCCGGCTGGACCGCCCGCTTCCGGAAAGAGGGCAAGCCCGCCGTCGTGTCGCTCTACGGTTTTCTGCAAAGGCCGGTCGAGGAGATCCTGCCGGACAATATCAAAATTCTCGAATTTGACTCCCATTCCATAGAGTGGCTGACCTTTATCACGGACGCCAGGCTTGGCCGGCCCGGGGATGAGGAATGGGATCTGATCATGGGCGGCGTGGCGAACGACAAGGTGTTCGACACTTTGCAGCTGTATTTCGACGGACTTTTGCCCGCGGAGGAAGCGATACGCCGCTTGCGCTACAACAAGCCGAATTACCAATACTGTTTTAAAAATCAATGGCTGATCGACAATTATCTGAAATTCATCGAAGCGGAGGAATTGTGATGATCGCGAATCGTTTGTTGGTCGGGCACAAATGTGACGGCGTGATCAAGGCGTTTGCCGCTCTGGAAAACATCCCTCTGCGCCAGGCGTTTGACACGTTCTACAAGTCGGTGCTTTATACCGAAATCGTCGGCGGCATATCCGATATGCACTGCCGCAGCGACGGGTATCTCGCCGAGGAATTGCGGCTGGAAGTAAATCAGGCCGACGAGTAAAGTGGGTAAAGTTGAGCGGTGATTGTATGATCTTCACAAAATACAAAAAAATAAGCGTGGAATGGTTCAACATGCTGGCGGGTAACATATTTTCAAAATTGCCGGATGAATACGCGATATTTCTTGATCAGATAAGAGATGGACTGGTGAGCGCCGTTTACAAACCCGGATTTGCGTCAACATACAAACCAAATTACATTGGCGTTGGATTTAATCCAGATATTGCCAAAAAATATGACGCGTTGAAAGATCGCGAACCGGCTGACATAGACAAATACGAGCTTTCGCGCGGATTTTGCCTGTCGGGAATTGAAATATACAATCAAAAAGAGAAGCGCTATGTTGAAATCGAATTATCATTTTGTGACGGCTTGTTTTGCGGCATAGATTCGGCAGAAAAGTTAAATATGTTTGCTTATGACAATGAAAATATCGTTATTAATAATTTAGCCAGGCGTACCAAGAGTTAAATAAGGAAGTGTCACCGTTCTTTACTTTGTGAACTTACGGCCCCTTTCGACGCGGGGCAACACGCAGGTGAGTAAGAGCAGCAGAAAAGAAACCGCCGTCACCACGACCATCGCGGACGGAAGGCCATACGCGTCCCCGATAACGCCTATGCCGGGCGCGAACAGGCCGCCGACGGAAACCGTGACGCCATAGGACATGCCCGAGGCGAAGCCGAGCCGGGACGAGAGAAAACGCTGGCCTAAGGCCACCATGGTGCTGTAGCCGAGGTTGATGCCGATCGCCAGTAAAGACACGAGGGCGATTACCAGAAACACATTCTTGGAAAGGGCGAAAATCAAAAGCGACGGGCAGAGAACGACGGCGGAGATGATTATTATTTTCATAAAACCGAATCTGTCGGCGAGGCGTCCTCCCAGCAAGGTGGCGACGGCCCCCACCGCCGAAAAGACCACCAGCGCGGCGCTGCCGTAAAACTCCGTCTGCGCCAGGGCGATAACGCAAAACAAAGGGATGAAAGTGGTCAAGGAGTAATAAACCACCGACCGCAGGCTCAACAAAACCACGACGAGCGAAAACGCGCCCCACCGGTCGCGGTCACGCTGAACAGCGCTTTGCCCGGCAAGGCTAGCGGTAAATGATTTCAGTTTTCCGTTTTGAGCCAATATTATCCCCGCCGCGACGACCGCGGGAATCAGCAGAACGGCCGTTCCCTTCATGCCCAGCCCCAAGAGAGCCGCCGTGGCGATAATGGGGCCGACCGCGAAACCGATATTGCCGCCGACCGCGAAAATGCTCATGCCCGATCCTTTGTTTTCGCCGGCCGCGAGATTAGAGATCCTGCCGCCTTCCGGGTGAAAAAGGGCTACGCCCACGCCGCTGACCAGCGCCGCTGCGAAGATCAGCCAGTAGTCGTCAAGGAATCCGATTACCGCCAGGCCTCCCCCGGCCAAAAAGATGCCGAGGCTCATGAACCAAGGGCAGGAGAGCCGGTCGCCCAGATAGCCGAACAGCGGCTGGATCACCGCGGATACGAGATTGGCGGCAAAAACCAGACCGGCGGCCATGGCATAACTGAAACCGTAATTGAGGACTAAACAGGGCAGCAGCGCCGGAAGCGCGCCCTGATTGAGGTCGGCGCAAATATGGCCGAACATCGTGAGGTAGCTGTACCTATTGATTTTCACTGCGGCTCCCTCGCTCCCAGCAAAAATCCCTGATTAAAAGCAATCAGGGATTTTTTTCCATTAATTGGTGGGTTTGATTGGACTCGAACCAACGACCCCCACGATGTCAACGTGGTACTCTAACCAGCTGAGCTACAAACCCATAAAAACTTGACGCGAATGTGGTGCCGAAGACCGGAATCGAACCGGTACGGGGTCGCCCCCGCAGGATTTTAAGTCCTGTGCGTCTGCCAATTCCGCCACTTCGGCCGATTGTTGGAGGCGGCACCCAGATTTGAACTGGGGATAAAGGTTTTGCAGACCTCTGCCTTGCCACTTGGCTATGCCGCCGCTGAAACTGCTATCGGCTTGCCTTTTCCCAGCACGCGCCGGAAGCGGTTGAACCTGGAGCGGGTGACGAGATTCGAACTCGCGACTTTCACCTTGGCAAGGTGACACTCTACCACTGAGTTACACCCGCAAAACAATGGTGCCTCAGGGCAGAATCGAACTGCCGACACGTGGATTTTCAGTCCACTGCTCTACCGACTGAGCTACCGAGGCATTTTAATGGCGACCCCGATCGGACTTGAACCGACGATCTCCTGCGTGACAGGCAGGCATGTTAACCACTACACCACGGGGCCATATTAAATTGGTGGGCGATGACAGGCTCGAACTGCCGACTTCCTGCTTGTAAGGCAGGCGCTCTCCCAACTGAGCTAATCGCCCGTCGTTGAGCGGCAAAGACAAGTATACACAAAAAAAAGTCCGCTGTCAAAACATTTTTGCCTGTTTTTATGGAAAAGCGGTAAAAATTGCGCCCCAGTAAATTCCAGGAAATTCGCTCCGTCTGGCAAGTTCCTTATTGGACGCTGCGGATATGCGCGGCCACTTTGACGTCCTCCCGTTTGATATGGTTGACGAGCCAACCGGCGATGCTGGCGTTTACTTTGCCCACCAGCGTCACGGTCGGGCCTTCCGCCCGCAATTGTTTCGCCAGATCCGCCACGGTGCCCTTGAAGGCGTCATGCAGTTTTTTATGATTGGTAAAATCAGGATATTTATGCTGCTGCTGCAATTTTTCCTCGTCGCCAAAATGTTTTGCCGTATATTGGGAGAGAAAATCCAGCGTCCCATCCAGCGCGGCCCGGCCCTTCCCGCTGGAACAGGCGGTCAGCAAATCGTTGATCGCCTTGATCAATTGCTTGTGCTGGGTGTCGATAAGCGGGTGCCCCGTTTCCATGTCTTTGGTCCATTCATAAACGGCAGCCATTTGTATTCCTCCCCTGATCATAATTCCGGAATTTCTGTAAATTATATCTGAAATGTTATGATTTGTCAATACGGGTGACGTTGTTTTCCATATTTAAACGTGCTACAATGTTACGAGGAAATGAGGACACAAACATGATTTATTTTACCGCCGATCTGCATTTCGGCCACGCCAATATCATCCGGCACTGCAACCGCCCGTTTCCGTCGGCGGACAAAATGGACGCGGCGCTGATCCGCAACTGGAACGCCGCCGTAAACCCCAAAGACGACGTCTATATCCTAGGCGACCTGACGATGGCGCCGGCGGAGGAAGCCCATGATTATCTGCTGCGCCTTAACGGGCGCAAATACCTCATTCGGGGCAATCACGACAAATTCCTGAACGGATTTGAGCCCTTCGCCGATGATTTCGTCTGGGTCAAAGACTATTTCGCCTTCAAACATAACGGCGTGAAATACGTCCTGTTTCACTATCCGATCGCCGAGTGGGCGGGGTTTTTCGGGGGCGCGGTCCACCTCTACGGGCATGTGCATAATTCCGAACTCTCCGGTCAGCGCTTGGGCCGGCTCTATGGAAAAAACAGCCGGGCTATCAACGTGGGGACCGATCTGCACGGGTTTCGCCCGGTGAGTATCGACAAAATCAACGCCTTGGCCGGCGCCGGGGAAACAGAAGGCTGAAAGGATTCGCGCCTCTCAGTCGTATACATAATAGAATAAGAGTTTGGAGGCTATCGCCATGCGAAAACTTATACCCGCAATCATTCTGTCGCTGTCGCTGATCCTGTTCGCGGCTCTGCCGGCGGCCCTGCTCGCCCATGGACACGGCGGCGGCGGTTCGGCGGCAGGGCGGACTGCCGCTCTGTGCGCGCTCCCGGACTGCGGCGCCGCCGGCGATCACTATCATGACGGCGTTCTCCGCGCCGGGCATTACAGCGGGGACGGTCACGATCACGGCGATCACCGGGCCCGCGCCGGCGGAAACCGCGCGAAAACCGGTCACGCGCACATTTGATTTGAGGGAGTCCCTGACCCCAAGTGCCTCAAAAAAGGAAGCTTGCCTGTGCGGAGCGAAGCTGAGGCGGACCGCGCCCTTGAACTGTACGCGGACACGGTTCGCCGCATTTGTTTTATCCACCTGAAAAATCACGCGGACGCCGGGGACGTTTTCCAGGAAGTTTTTCTGAAATACCTCCTCCGCGACCGCCCGTTTGAAAGCGACGCCCACGAAAAGGCGTGGCTGATTCGCGTCGCCGTGAACGCCTGCAAGGACGTGCTCAAGAGCTTTTTTCGCCGGAACGCGGCTTCCCTGGAGGAGCTGACTGCCGAGCCTTTTTGCCTGCCGGAGCGGGAATCCGAGGTGCTGAGCGCGGTTCTCGCCCTGCCGGAAAAATACCGCGATGTGATTTATCTGCACTATTATGAGGGCTGGCCGGCGACGGAGATCGCGAAAACGCTCGGCAAAAACGAGAACACGGTGTACACCTGGCTGGACCGCGCGCGGAAACGCCTGAAGGAAACCTTGGGAGGTGAGACGTTTGGAGCGTGAACTGCGGAACGCGCTGGACAAGGTTCGCGCGGAAGAAACGCTGAAGCGTAAAACCGCGGATTTTCTGCGGGCGGAGATCGCCAGGCGCGGGCGCGGCCGGTTTCATCCCCGCCGCCGTCGCCCTCTTGCCGCCCTGTGCGCCGCGTTCGCCGTGCTTATGGCCTTCGGTGGGTTTTCGCTTTATTTTACCCCGGCGGCGCATATAGATTTTGACGTGAATCCCTCCGTCGGTCTCGCCGTCAACCGCCTCGGTTTCGTGATCGCCGCCGCCGCCTATAACGAAGACGGCTCGGATATTTTGCGGAGCGTCCGCCTGAAAAACAAACCTTACGGAGAAGCCGCGCAAACTTTGATGAGCGCCTTCATCGCCCAGGGTTATCTTGCCGCTGACGGGCTCGTGTCCGCGACGGTGCAGGCGGCGGAGGGCGGAGACCGCGAATCTCGCATGCTGGACGCACTCGCGGGCGCCGTGCGTTCATCTCTGGCCAGCCACCGCCTCAGCGCCCAAACCGAGTTTTTTCCTGTGGACGCCGACGTGCTGAACGCCGCGCACGGACATCATCTGACCCCCGCCAAATATCTCGCCATAACGCGGCTGCGGGAGCTGGACCCAGCCGTCACATTCGAAAGCTGCGCGGAACACGGCATAGGCGAGATCCGCGAACTGATAAACTCTCACGACGCACAGCATCACGGCGAGGGCGGCGGTGCCGAACACCAAGGCGGCGGGCACGGACATGATTGAATTGACGGTTTTTCGCGCCACCTCTACGCCCGCGCATCCATCCCCCCTTGAAATTTATGCACTGCGTTGCATAAACTGTTGACATCTGCGTAGTTTATGCTATGCTATGCATAAACTCGGAGGTTTTATGGATGATTTATTAGCGCGTCCTCAGTATCTCGACCAGCTTATCCGCTTTCGGGACAAGGACTTGATCAAGGTCATCACAGGTATTCGCCGATGCGGCAAGTCTACGCTGCTTGATCTTTACGCGGATCATTTGAAATCGCAAGGCGTCCAGGACAGGCAGATCATCCGTCTCAATCTCGAAATGCCGGAATATCACGAGCTGCAGACCTATATGCAGCTTTATGACTATATCAAAAGCCGGCTTTGCGAAGACTGCATGAACTACATTTTCATTGACGAGGTCCAGGCGGTCGCTGAATTTCAAAAAGCGGTAGACGGTCTGTATATACGCAAAAATTGTGACGTATACATCACCGGTTCCAATGCCTATATCCTTTCCGGTGATTTGGCGACGCTGCTTTCCGGGCGGTATGTGGAGATAAAAATGCTTCCGCTCTCATTTTGTGAATATATCGCCGCGCGCGGGCGAACAGACTTGCTGATCAAGTATCGCGACTACCTGGAAAACAGCTCTTTTCCCTATGCACTCAAACTCAGCGAAAAAAAGGATATCCGCGCTTATCTCGGCGCTATCTTTGACTCCGTCATACTTAAAGACATCGTCACCCGGCGAAGGATCCAAGATGTGGCGGGATTACAGAGCGTGACGCGCTTCGCTTTTGACAACATCGGAAACCTCACTTCCGCGACCGGCATTGCCAACACCATGATTTCCAGCGGCAGAAGGATCTCAGTCCATACGGTGGACAACTACCTGAACGCGCTGACTGAAAGCTTTATCCTCTACAAGGCGGGACGGTATGATGTAAAAGGCAAGCAGCATCTTGTTACCGGCGCGAAGTATTATGTGTCTGACATCGGGTTGCGATACTATCTGCTGGGAAACAAGAAAGCCGACGCGGGCCATATTCTGGAAAATATCGTCTATCTGGAACTGCTCCGCAGAGGTTATGAGGTCCACGTCGGCAAGGTCGGCGCCGCGGAAGTGGACTTTATCGCCATATGCGAGACCGGCGAGGAATATTATCAAGTCGCCTATACCGTGGAGGGCGGACCGGAGAGTGACGGCAAAACCATCTTAGCCCGCGAGCTTGCCCCGCTGGAATCTATCCGCGATCATAACCCAAAATACCTTCTGACGATGGATTTTACGCCCGCCGCGTCCCATAATGGCATCCGTCAACTGGGCGCGCTTGACTGGCTCTTATCCCCGGCATATACATGATATGCCGGTTTCGCTCTTTAAGTAGATACTTCCTCCTTGGGAAATACGTCCCGGCGCCGGCGCCTGACCCAATACACGGGACGTCGAGGGGAGGGCGCCGTCCCCTGCGAATACGTTATTGCGCGGCAGTTCGCTTTGTGTTATAGTTGAGAACATGAAACGGACATTGATCCTCCATGATTTAAGCCAAAACGACGCCGAGCTTTTTTTGCCGAGGGATCCGGTAAAATATTCGTCGTTTGCCGCGTCGCCGCCAGTGCGCCACTGCACAGGCTGTTTCGGCTGCTGGGTAAAAACCCCCGGCCGATGCGTGATAAACGACCGCGGCGCCGATTTCGCGGCGCTCATGGCCAGGCATGACGAGGTCGTTTTTTGGAGCCGCCTGGTTTTCGGCGGACTTTCCCCTGATGTCAAAGCGGTGCTGGACCGCAGCATCGGTTTTGTATTGCCGTTTTTCCGCGCCCTGAACGCCGAGACCCATCATGTGAAACGCTATGATATGACTCCGGATTTTCAGTATATTTTTTACGGCGATATGACGCGGCAGGAAAAAGAAACCGCCCAGAAGCTGGCGGCCGCCAATGCGCTGAATCTGGGCGCCGAACGCTGCGCCGTCTCTTTTTTCCCTTCGGTCCGGGAAAGCGCGGCGGCGCTGAGGGCCCCAATATGAAAATCGTGATCGTAAGCGGCAGCCCCAAAGGGCAGGGCAGCGCGAGCGAAAAGATCGCCGCCGCCCTGCAAAGCCGTTTGGCGCCGGCCGCCGATTGCGCCGCCCTGCACGCGGCGAAACATAACCGGGAGGAGATCATGGCGGCGCTCGCCGGCTGCGGCGCTTTGATCCTCGTCTTTCCGCTTTATGTGGACGGTATTCCCTCCCATCTGCTGCGCCTTTTGGATGAAACGCGGTCTGCGATCGCGGACGCCGCGCCCGGCCTGACGGTATACTGCGTTGTGAACAACGGGTTTTTTGAGGCGCGGCAAAACGCCCTCGCCCTGGAACTCACGCGGAATTTCTGCGACAGCTCCGGGCTGAAATGGGGACAGGGTTTGGGCGTCGGCGCCGGGGGCATGATCCACGCGGCGCGGGTCGGGCATGGCCCGATGAAAAACCTCGGCAAGGCGCTGGACGCGCTGGCCGAAAATATTTTGCGCGGCCAAACCGGGGAGGACCGCTTTGCCGAGCCAAATTTTCCCAAATTTCTGTATAATATGATCGCGCATATGAGTTGGCGCTCTCAGGCAAGGAAGCACGGATTAAAAGCGGGAGAACTCCGGCGCGGGCTTTGAATGATACGGATAAAACTCACTTGATATCCCGCCTCGCGCCGCCTTTTCCCATTCGGCTTCGGTCGGCAGCACGAGTCCGGCCCATGCACAGTAAGGCAAATAAAAAATGTCAAACGCCCTGAAAGGAGTAACTGCCGCCATGGCTCTTACAAATGAACAAAAACTAATAGCGCACAACAGGGATTTTCCCAAACCGGGAATGAAGGAAATCACGGATAAAGTCTTCGTGGTCACAGGCCTGGGCGGTAACAACGCCCTGCTCGTGGAAGGCGAGTCCTCCGGCGTGCTGGTGGACGCTCTGAGCAACGAGACCGAAGGCCTGGAAGCCGCTGCCTGGCTCCGCTCCACCGGCCGCCAGCCTGTGAAAACCGTCATATTTACCCATTCCCATCCCGATCACACTTCCGGCGCCGCCGCTATCGCCCCCGAAGCCAACTTGGTGATCGCCCGCAAGCCCTCGGCGCCTGTGTACGGCCATAGCTCCGCACTGAACGGCATCGGAGCGGTGCGCGGTATGAGACAGTGGGGCGACGGTCTCTCCCGGGAAGAGATCATCAACATCGGCACAAACCCTTTTTACGAGATCCGGCAAAAGGCGGCGCCGCTAAACCCAAGCTATGTATATAATGAAGAAGAACTCGCTATGACGGTCGACGGCGTGTCTTTTGTGCTATATGCCGCGGACGGTGAGACTGACGACCAGACCTTTGTCTGGTTCCCGGAGCGCAAGATCCTTGCTTGCGGCGACAACTACTACCACACTTTTCCGAACACTTCGCCCATTCGGGGTGGCCAGTACCGTAATGTCAGCCGCTGGATAGACTCATTGGACTTGATCCTGCGCCTGGAGCCTGAGCATCTGGTGCCCGGGCACACCCACGCCTTGGCGGGAAAGGAGGAGATCCAGCGCGTCGTCACGGACTATCGCGACGGCGTCAGGCATATTTTCACTGAGACTTTAGAGGGCATGAACCGCGGCTTGACCCCCGACCAGCTTGTGGAAACCGTCGCTCTGCCCGACCACCTCCGTGAATGTCCTCAGCTGCAGGAGTTTTACGGCAAAGTCTCTTGGATGGTCCGCGGCATCTTCAGCGGCTACCTGGGCTGGTTCGACGGCAATCCGACCCATTTGGAAACTTTGCCCTGCCGGGAACGGGCCCTGCGGACGCTGGATCTCTCCGGCGGAGCGGCGGCGGTTTTAGCGGCGGCGAAAACGGCTGCCCAGAAAAGCTCTCAAAACGACGCTCAGTGGGCCGCCGAACTATGCGATATCCTCATGGAAGCAGACCAGCTCGTCGAGGAGGCAAAAAGCACCAAAGCCGCGGCCTTGCGCCTCCTCGCCCGGGCCACGATCAACTCCTGCGCCAGACATTATTATTTCTGCGCCGCGAAAGATCTGGAAGAGGCCTGAGGGCAAAGAATATTCCCGCGGAAAAGCAATTTGGCGCCGTCATCTTAGGGACTGTTTATTTCCAAACAGTCCCTTAGTCTGAACTGCAAGCTGGAATGACGGCGCGGCGTTTTTTTATGGCATTTAGCTTGTGCGCTTTCAGGCTTTATGTTATAATCACATTCGTTGGCAAAAACGCGGTGGGTGTGGCGAAGCGGTTAACGCACCGGATTGTGGCTCCGGCACTCGTGGGTTCGATCCCCATCATCCACCCCAATAATATCGAGGGAAAGAGACGCGGCGCTGACCTGTCGCGGCGCTGAAAAATAAATTAGGATGTGATAAAATGCTTACGGACTGGAAAAAAGATGTGGAAGCCTTAGCAATGCGTTTAGCTGATTTGAGGGTTTCCCTTTGACCTCGCTCACAAAGCGGAGCGAGCAGGCGAACTGGAAAAAGAACTGAATCGGCCCGATTTCTGGGATGATCCGGCGGCGGCGCAGCCCGTCATGCGTGAATTGTCCGCCTGCCGCGATAAAATCGCCCTCGCGGCGGAGATCCAGGGTCAGGTCGACGATCTGCAAACGATTTACGACCTAGGCGTGGAAGAAAACGACGATTCATTGGAAGCGGAGCTGATCCAGGGTTTAAGAAGCATGGAAAAACGCTTCGACAAGCTGGAACTGGAGATTCTTTTGAGCGGCCCGTATGATAAAAACAACGCTATTCTGACTCTCCACGCCGGCGCGGGCGGCACCGAAGCCCAGGACTGGGCGCAGATGCTTTACCGCATGTATGTCCGCTGGGGAGAACTGCGCGGATTCAAGGCGGAAACCATGGATCTGCAGCCGGGAGACGAAGCCGGGATTAAGAGCGTCACGTTTTCGCTCGCCGGCGAAAACGCCTACGGCTACGCCAAATGCGAAAAAGGCGTACACAGGCTCGTGCGCATCTCGCCGTTTGACGCTTCCGGGCGCCGGCACACCTCTTTCGCTTCGCTGGACGTAATCCCGGAAGTGGACGGCAGCGTGGATATAACCGTAAATCCGGAAGACCTCAAAGTGGACACTTACCGCTCCAGCGGCGCGGGCGGCCAGCATGTGAACAAAACGGAATCCGCCGTGCGCGTCACGCATTTGCCGACGGGCATCATCGTGGCCTGCCAGAGCGAGAGGTCGCAGATCCAAAACCGCGCTTACTGTATGCGCATTTTGCAGGCAAAACTCCTGGAACTAAAACGCAAAGAACAAGCGGAGGAAATTTCCGGTCTGCGGGGCGAGCAAAGCGATATCGCCTGGGGCAGCCAGATCCGTTCCTACGTTTTTCATCCTTACAGCATGGTGAAAGACCATCGCACGAGCGCGGAAACAGGCAATGTCAACGCGGTCATGGACGGGGAGATCGACCTGTTCGTGGCGGCTTATCTGCAGAGCCAGGCGGCGCAGGCGGGATAAGATTTTTGATCAGCGAAAATGGGCGATATCTCCGTCCCGCATGATATAATCTTTACCCTCCGAGCGCACCAGCCCTTTTTCCCGCGCGCCGGCCAAACCGCCCTGCGCGGTGAAATCGTCACAGCTCACTATTTCCGCCCGGTGAAAACCGCGTTCAAAATCCGTATGGATGACCCCCGCCGCCTGCGGCGCTTTCGTGCCGGCGCGGATTGTCCACGCTTTTACTTCGAGCGGGCCGGCCGTGAAAAACGTCATAAGCCCGAGCAGACGGAAAGCGCTCTGGATCAGGCGGTCCAGTCCGGTCGCTTCCAAACTGAGCGCGGCGAGGAACATTTTTTTGTCGTCCTCGTCCAACTCGGCGATTTCCGCCTCGCTGCCGGCGCAAATCGGGATGACCTCGGCTTTCAAAGACAGCGCCTCCGCCCTTACCGCCTCCACGAACGGATTGTCTGCGGCCAGTAAATCGCTTTCGGCGACATTGGCCGCGAAAATCACCTTTTTTAGGGTTAAGAGCGGCAGATTTTTCAAGAGCGCTTTTTCGCTTTCGCTATAATCAAGGGCGCCGGCGGGGCGGCCCGCGTCGAAAGCCGCTTCTATCCGCTCCGTCAGGGCTATTTCTTCCCGGACGGCCGCGGCGGGGCCGGATTTCAGCGCGGCGTCGAGGCGATGCCGGCGTTTGCCCAGCGTCTCCATATCCGCGAGAATGAGTTCCAGATTGACGACGTCGATATCACGCCGTGGATTGACGTCGCCCGTCACATGGGTGATATTGTCGTCGATAAAACAGCGCACGACGTGAATGATCGCGTCCACTTCCCGGATGTGCGCCAGGAATTTGTTGCCGAGACCCTCGCCGCGGCTGGCGCCGGCCACGAGACCGGCGATATCCACAAACTCCACCGTCGCCGGCACGATCCGCTCCGGCCGCGCGATATCCGCCAGCGCCTGGAGCCTAGTGTCCGGGACCCGCACCACGCCGACATTGGGGTCGATCGTGCAAAAAGGGTAATTCGCGACGTCGGCGCCCGCCTGCGTCAGCGCGTTAAACAGCGTTGATTTGCCGACGTTGGGCAGGCCGACTATTCCTACGCGCAGAGCCATTGATCTTTGACCTCCGATTTTCATGGAAATATTTCCCGGATAAAACCAGGGTTTAACCACAAATATTTTAGCCTATCCGCCCCGAAAATTCAAGCAGGGCGGGAATTTGGCTTGCGAAAAAATTATCAGAATATACTGAAATATATGACGGACTTTAGGGAAGCACCATTAGGATACCTCTAAATACTCAGAGTCGATGCCTCCGCCAGCAATTTTCCCGTCAGGCTAGGCGGAGGAAGGAGGCATACCCGGGGCGGTATGGTGACTGACGACAACGACGCCTGACGGGAAAAGGGCGGCGGAGGCGACGAGTGAGTATTTAGAGGTGTCCTATAATCAAAAAATGACTGACTGGAAACGCAGCGCGGGTTTTTTCATCGGCGGCCAGTTGATATCGATGTTCGGTTCCATGC
>JAISAH010000048.1 GCA_031266805.1 Gracilibacteraceae bacterium | reverse complement strand
CTTTCATGTTGCGGATCCATGTCGCGCCATCGCTCAAAAGAACCGTTTCCTTGTATTCGCCGTAACCGTTTCTGACAGCGCAGGCAAACAGATGCTTCTTGAATTCTCCGGCAGATCCCAGATAACTCACGTATTCTTTCCGCTTGAGCGCGTGCTGCCGCTTCCCGCGCTTGTCTGTCCAGCAATATATATCATCGGTGGTGAACACCTCGCCCAGTTTGTTTTCGCGCCAAGTTGAGCCGTTTTCATCCTTTTGCCGCGTGTTCAGCGCCGCTCCGTCAGTTTCAATATAAATCACGCCCTGACGGTTTCCCGAAAATTGAAGTTTTCCGCTCTCTAATTTTTCCATTGTTTCAGCGGCGCGTTCGCTGTCTCGTTTAAACACAAAGCCGCCGACAAAATTAGCGACCTGACGAATGGTCGTGTCGTTCACCGGCATAGTGCCGCCGCGCTTCAAAATCTTTTCCGCCCGCTGGAAGGAACTCTGATTCTGCGCCCAGAAGGCAATTTCCAGCATTGCCCTCACGGACATCTTAAACGGCAAACGGGCGACTCCGAGCCATTCGTCAAGCGGCACGACGCTCCTGCTTCCTGTCATCTTTGCCAAACTGTTTCGCTGGTCTTTGTCTGTGGGGCGCAGAAGATAGCGCGAATAACTCACTTTGCCTTGAGTAGTCAAGATGCTTATCGAATCCGACTTGTCCGTCTTCAGCGTTATCCCGCGCTCTCGCCATTCTGTTTTTTTTTAGCGATCATAGAACGCTCGTCCACCGAATTAACTAATTCGCTGACCATTTTTTGATACACCTGCTCGGTTTGTTCGCGCAGTTTTTGCCAATCGCCCTCTATCGCGTCCATTGCCGAGGTATTATCGTTTGTCGCTCTTGCGGCAAAGAGCTTCCCGAATTCTTCCACCAATAGCGCCAACCGCGCTATCGCTGCTTGCCCTATCTCGCTCTCACTCAATGGTATAGTTCTCACCCCTTTGTGAGTACTATTTTACCATACAAGTTAATCTTTGTATATTCATACTACGAAAAATAATTGCACCCCAGTCGATCGGGACAATTGCCGTCATCCCCGGCGCCTGACGCAAATACACGGGACGCCCGGAACGCCGTCCCCTACAAGTCCGTCCACCGTCTTTACGGTTGGCGCGCCTTACGGCGTCTCAATTTTCTTCTTTAACATATGCGCCGAGAAAACGGTAGCTGGGCGAATTGGCCGCCAAAAAAGCCAGCGTTTCCTCCACCGCCGGGTCGGCGAGGCTGCCCTCAAAATCCACATAAAAACAATATTCCCACAAATTGTCAGGCTCCGGCCGCGACTCTATCCGCACCAGATTGATCCCGCCGCGGGCAAAACAGGCCAGCGCGTCTTGCAGCGCCCCGGCCCGGTGGGCCAGCGTGAACAGCACGCTTATTTTCCCGGGGCCGGGCGGCGGGGCGGTGGCGACGGACGCCGCCGGGGCGACGACGACAAAGCGGGTGTAATTGCGTTTGCGCGTGTTGATGCAGGGGGCGAGGACGTCGAGACCGTAAATGCGCGCGGCGCGGCTGCCGGCGATGGCGGCCCGGTTTTTCCAGCCGGAGCCGGCCACGAATTTGGCGCTGGTCGCCGTGTTGTGATGGGGAATCAGCCGCCAATCCGGGTGGCCGCGCAGAAAATCGCCGCATTGCTCCAGCCCCTGCGAGTGGGAGTAGACTTCGCTGATATCCTCGGGCCGCGCGCCGGGCAGGCCGAGCAGATGCTGGTTGACGCGCACATAGGTTTCCGCCGTGATGATAAAATCGTAGCGGCGCAGCAGATCATAGACGGGGCCGATCGCTCCGGTCGAGGAGTTTTCGATGGGCAGGACGCCGCGGCGGATCTCACCCGCCGCCAGCGCGGCAAAAACGTCCTCGAATTCGGCGTAAGCGCGCCGGGGCGCCGTTTCACCCAGACAGCGGATCAGGGCTTCTTCGGAAAAAGAGCCGGGGACGCCCTGGAAGCCCGTCAGGTCGTCGCCGGCGCCCGTGGCCGCCGCGGGCCGAACGGAGAAGTTTTCCTCCGGGCGCGGGCCGGCTTCCACCACTTCCGCCGCCGCCTGCCAGACTTTGCCGGCGTCCATCAGGACCTGAAACCATTGGCTTAAGTGTTCCGCCAGCGCCGGCTCGCCTAACAGGCCGCGCGCCCGGGCCAGCACGGCCACCTCCCGCTCCGGCTGGAATAAAGGGAGATCATACTGTTTTTTCACGGCGGCGACGCGGCGGGAGATCTGCATCCGTTTTTCAAATAACCGCGTCAGCTCCGCGTCCACGCCGTCAATCTCCCGCCGCCAGCGGGCGAGCGCCGTTTCCGCCTCTTTGCCGTCAGTCGTCATAAATCCCCCTCTCGTCATTCCGGGCCTCGCCCTGAAGCCCGGCGCCGCTCTTTTCCATTAAATCCCATATAGCGAGCGCTGTCACGCTCTCGATCACAGGCACGGCGCGAAGGACGACGCAGGGGTCATGCCGGCCCCGGAGCGCGAGCGAGGCGGGGCTTTTCTCCCGAAGATCCACGGTTTCCTGGGGGAGGGCGACGGAAGCCGTCGGTTTGATCGCCGCCTGACAGACGAGCGGCATCCCCGTGGTCAGGCCGCCCAGGAGGCCGCCGCAGTTGTTGGTGCGCGTCCGCACCCGGCCTTCCGCGTCATAAAAATAAGCGTCGTTGCTCTCCAAGCCGCGGCGTTCGGCCAGGGCAAAACCCAGCCCGAAAGAGACGCCTTTGACCGCCGGCACGGCGAAGAGCAGGCGGGCCAGCGCTGATTCCGCCGAGTCGAAAAAAGGCGCACCCAGACCGGGTTTCAGGCCCAGGACGGCGCATTCCACGATGCCGCCCACCGAATCCCCCGCCGCCCGCGCCGCCGCGATCGCCTTTTCCATGCGCGGGCGGACTTCCGGGTCCAAAACCGGCAGCGGGGAGGCGGCCAGAGCGGCCAGATCCTCCGCCGAGGGGGCGGCGGCGGTAAAACTGTCGTCCAGCACGTCGTGGACGCGCAAAATATGCGCGCCGACGCTGACGCCGCTTTGCCGCAAGATCTGTTTGATCAGAGCGCCGGCGAAAACCAGCGGCGCGGTCAGCCGGCCGGAAAAATGCCCGCCGCCGCGGTAGTCGTTGAATCCGCCGTAGCGGATAAAAGCGGGATAATCGCTGTGGCCGGGCCGGGGCTTAAAACGGATTTCCTCATAATCGGCCGAGCGGGTGTCCGTGTTGCGGATCATGGCGCAGAGCGGCGCCCCCGTCGTCCGTTCCTGAAAAACGCCGCTCAATATCTCCACCTCATCCGCTTCGCGCCGCTCCGTCGTCAGCGCGCTCCGGCCGGGGGCGCGCCGCCGCATCTCCCGCCGCAGCTCGGCCCAATCCGGGGCAAAACCCGGCGGCAACCCGTTCAGCACGATCCCGATCCCGGCGCCGTGCGACTCACCAAATAAAGACAGGCGGTCCGCCCAACTGCTGCTCACGCGGCGCCTCCGCTCACGGCGGTCCGGCCGCCCAAAGCGGCAAAATCCGCAAAAAACCCCGGATAGGACTTGCGCACACAATCCGGGTCCGTCAGTGTCACGGGGTCCGTGGCGGCGGCGGCGGCGACCGCCAGCGTCATAGCCATGCGGTGATCGCCGCGGCTCTCCAGCCGCGCGCCGCCGCGCAGGCGGGCGACGCCGCGGACGACCATGCCGCCCTCCCGCTCATCGATATCCGCGCCCATCGCGTTCAGCGCCGTCACGGTCGCGCTCAGGCGGTCACATTCTTTCAGCCGCAGCCGGCCGGCCCGGACGATCGTCGTGGTCAGACCGGGGCGCAGGGCGGCGGCCAGCGCCACCGCCGGAATTATATCCGGGCAGGGGGCGGCGTCGATCTCCACCGGGGCGGCGGGCACGGGCCCGGCCGCGCAGCTCACGGCCCCGCCCTGCCAGCTGATCTTATGGCCGAGGCGGGTCAGCAAGCTGAGGACGGCCCGGTCGCCCTGACGGGAATCGGGGTCCAGACCGGCGACGGCCACCCGCGCCCCCAGCGCCCCCGCGACGAGAAAAAAAGCCGCCTGGCTGTAGTCGCCTTCAATATACGCGTCCCGGGCCCGGTAGCTTTGCCCGCCGGCGATCGCGTATTCCCGCGGTCCCCGCGCCCGGACCCGGACGCCGAAATCGCTCAGGGCCCTTATGGTCAGCTCCACATAAGGAGCGGATTCCAGTTCCGTGGTCAGGCGGATAACAGACGGGCCGGCGAGGAGGGGCAAGGCAAAACAGAGGCCGCTGACAAACTGGGAACTCACGTCGCCCGGCAGAGAAAAATCGCCGGCAGTCAAGCGGCCCGACACCTGCAGATCCAGTCCGCCGCCGCCCTCCGCTTCCTGCCGCCAACGGACGCCGCGCCGCCCGAGCAGTTCCGCGTAAGGCGCCAGCGGCCGCCGGCCCAGACGGCCCCGGCCCGTGAAACGGGCCGCGCGGCCGAGCGCGGGAAAAAGCGGCAGCAAAAACCGCAAAGTGGAGCCCGACTCGCCGCAATCAACCTGGGCCGGCTCGCCTTCGCCGCCGCCCGCGGCCGGCTGAACCGGCTGAACCGGCTGAACCGGCTGAACCGCCTGAGCCGTCAGGGCCGCTCCTTCCACGGTCCAAAACTCCGGGCCCGGTTCTATGGCCGCCCCCAGCGCCCGCAGCCCGGCCGCCGTAGCCAAGATATCATCCGAAGCTTCCATATGCCGCAGGCGGCTCGTGCCCGCGGCCAGAGCGGCGCAGATCAGAGCGCGGTGGGCCAGGCTTTTGGAGGGCGGGGCCCAGGCGGTCCCCGACAGTGAACTCGGCTGGATGACCAGCTCTTTCATATGTCGCTCCCATTATCGCTCCCGTTCGGCAGGAGAAAATGAAAAAACGGCAAGGTCGTTTCATAAACAAAACCCTGCCCTATTTCCTTGAGCAGGACGATATACAAGGAGGCGCCGATATTTTTTTTATCATGGCTGATCGAGGAGACCAAAGCCGCTCCGTCCGCGCCCTCCTCCAGCTCGCAAGGGAGATCATACGCGCGCAGCACTTCCCGCAAAGCCGCCGTCGTGCCGGGCGCCGTCATCTCCAGCGCCTCGCTGTGCGCCGTGATTAAAGACATGCCGATCGCCACGGCTTCCCCGTGCGTGTAGCGCTCGTAGCGGTAGACGGCTTCCGCCGCGTGCCCGATGGTATGACCGAAATTAAGTATCATGCGCTCGCCGTTGTCCAGCTCGTCCGCTTCCACGATTTCTTTCTTGATCTGACAGCAGCGCGTGATGATTTTTTCCATATCGCTCCGCATCTCGGCCCGCGTCATCAGCCGGCCGATCAGGCGCCAAAGCCGCGCGTCCTTGACACAGGCCGTTTTGATAACTTCCGCCATCCCGTCGGCGAAAAAGCGGTTCGGGAGAGTGATCAGCGCGTCGGGGTCGATAAAAACGGCCGTCGGTTGGTAAAAACTTCCAATTAGGTTTTTGCCGCGCTCGTGGTTTACCGCCACTTTGCCGCCGACGGAACTGTCTATCTGGGCCAAGAGCGACGTCGGCACTTGCACATAAGCGACGCCGCGCATATAAGTCGAAGCCGCGAAACCGCCCACGTCGCCGACGACGCCGCCGCCGAGCGTCAGGAGCATGTCCCGCCGCGTCAGGCCGAAATCAAGCAGGGCGTCATAGATGACCGGCACATTGGCAAAAGATTTTGTGCTCTCGCCGGCGGGCAAGACGAGAGAGCCGGTGATATACCCGGCCTGCTGCAGGGATTTTTCCACCTTGGCGCCGTAATGGGCGTTGACGTTTTCGTCCGTGACGACGAAAACCTTGGAGCCGCGGGAAAAACGGCGGAGCTCCCCGCCGAGACCGTCCAGCAGACCGCGCCGGATGATGATCGGGTAACTGCGGCCGCCGAGTTTGGTCATTAATTCCGTCATATCGTCACAACTCCCTTCCAACGGCGCGGGCGATGGGACGCAGCTCCTCCATCAGCGCCCGGAAGCCGTCCGGCTTGATCGACTGCTGGCCGTCGCATAAAGCGTGGGCCGGGTCGTTATGCACTTCTATCATCAGCCCGTCCGCGCCCACCGCCACGGCCGCCTTGGCCAGATCGGCCACCATCCACCACTTGCCGGCGGCGTGACTGGGGTCGACCAGGACGGGCAGATGGCTCAGTTTTTTCACGGCCAAAACCGCGCTCAAATCGAGGGTGTTGCGGGTGTAGGTCTCAAAGGTGCGGATGCCCCGTTCGCAGAGGACGACCTGCCGGTTGCCGCCGGCTAAGAGATATTCCGCCGACATGAGCCATTCCTCGACCGTGGCGGACAGGCCGCGTTTCAGCAGCACGGGCTTAGAGATCCGGCCTAATTCTTTTAAAAGATCGAAATTCTGCATATTGCGCGCCCCGACCTGGATGATATCGACGCTTTCCGCGAACAGCTCGATGTCGTGCGGGGACATGATCTCCGAAACGATGGGCAGCCCGGTCGCCTGGCGCGCCAGAGCCAGCAGGCGCAGCCCGTCATATTTGAGCCCCTGAAAAGCATAGGGAGAAGTGCGCGGTTTGAAAGCGCCGCCGCGCAGGAAGGACGCCCCGGCTGCTTTGACCTCGGCGGCGACGCTGATGATTTGTTCCTCTGTTTCCACCGAACAGGGGCCGGCGACGACGGCGATCTTGTTCGCGCCGATGCTCCGCCCGGCGACCTCGACCACGGTCGGCTCCGGATGAAACAGTTTGTTCGCCATTTTGAACGGTTCCGCGACGGACATGACGCGCTCGACGAGGCGGTTGGCCTCCACCCGGCTGGGGTCGATGCGGGAAGTGTCCCCGACCAGGCCCAGGATGGTCAGATCCGTGCCATAGACCGGATCGACGCGCACGCCTTGTTTTTCCAGCATTTCAGTCAGCTCCGCCACGGCGGCCGCGGGCGGTTTCGGTTTCAGGATGACGATCATGTTTTCTACCTCGCTTTAGGATACCTCTAAATACTCAGAATCGTCCGTTATATAAAAAAGAAGCCCGTGTCGAGCTTCCCTTGCAGACAGTTTTAGCGCCGGCGCTAAACGGAGAGACTACGCGGGAAAACTCCATCCGGCAAACGAAAGCCGGCCTGCGGAAAAGCGCCCCAGTTAATAAAGCCGAATTGGTTTTGCCGTAAGCGCCACTCGTGCATATCGCCGTCCTCCCCTTAATGCTCGGTCTCACCGTAATTATAAGGCCAGCCACCCCGTCTGTCAATACTTTTTATGGAAAAAGGCAGGAGCGGGGGGGCCCGTCGTCACGGAATCTATTTTTTCGCGCTGACATTGTTTTCCGCTTTTAAAAGTGCTAAAATATCTATATCGATGAATTATAATAAATTGGCAGGGGGATATCCTTATGTATGAAACAATGACATTAGATTCAAATACAATAATAGTGAAATCGGATAGCAAAAAGGAATTATCTGATGTTATGGAATTCATTTCAAAGAAAGGCAAAGAAAAAAGTCTGGAATCACTTTTAAAGCTGGCTTCAGAGAACAGGAAAAGAGTTGAAAATTATAAGTTTATTCGGGGGGAATGTTATGACAGAGAAGGTATTTATTGACACTAATGTATGGGTATATCTTTATCTTCATGATGACGAGGAAAAATATAAAATTGCGGAAGAATATTTGTTGAAAAATAATCAAAATGCTGTTTTTATAATTACATGGCAAATAATAAACGAAGTGTCAAATACACTGTTGCGGTATAAATATCCTGAATCTGAAATAAGGAAATATATTGAGCAATTATTTAAAGTATGCACGATTCAGGATTTTACAAAAGAAATAGTATTAACGGCATCATCTTTAAGGGGGAAATATTCATTTTCATTTTGGGATAGCATAGTAGTTGGGAGTTCGTTGTTTTCTGAATGTAATATACTTGTTAGTGAAGATATGCAGGATGGATTAAAAGTGGAAGAAAAATTATTAATAACAAACATATTTAAGAATACGCCCAACTTCGCATAACAAACCTGTTTATGCTTCGCCAGCTTTCGGCATGATTGCCGCGCATTCGTAAGGCTTCGGATAATTTTATTAAAATCTTCCGTTATTTTCCTTGACGGGAGAATGTCACAGGAATATAATGGGTATTCCGGCATGTCCCACGGTCACTGTTGGCAAGACCGCCTAATAGGATTTGTGCAATTTATCATTGCACAAGTCCTTATTGGGTGCATGACAAATTTGTGGGGTCCCGTCATTCCGGGCGTCACCCGGGGAGACCCCTCCGCCGCTTCGCGGCACCTCCCCTTGCAGGGGAGGTAAGGGAAACATGAGCGTTCCCAGCCTCCCCTTTCAAGGGGAGGTGCCCGTAGGGCGGCAGCCCTGCGGGGGTGCATGACAAGAAAATGGGGGGAAAGCAAGAAGGTTTGACAGGGGCGCGAACAGGTGCAATATTGTAGTATAAAGGCCGCAATATTATGCGGGAGAAAATGCCGTCAAATACGTTATAATGCCCAACCACATTCATGTGATTGTACAAATCCCTCGTTGGAACATCACCGCCATACGCGGGTTGTCACTTTCAGTTGTTCTCATGGCGGTGTGTTCCTGCCGATAAGGGCGCTCCCTGTTTCGCTTTGGCGCGGTCGCGCGTCTACCTCGTTGGAACATCACCGCCATACGCCAGTTATCACTTTCAGTTGTTCTCATGGCGGTGTGTTCCTGCCGATAAGGGCGCTCCCTGTTTCGCTTCGCGCGGTCGCGCCCTTATCCCCCAAACCCAAAAGCGAAAACCTTGGTTTCGGCGGTGATGGGGCCGAAGTCGGCGCCGGCTAGGTCGCCGTCCCTGAGGAGGACGATGGGGCTGTTGGTTTTGGCGGCTAAGGGAGCGCCGGTGAGGGCGTCTACGACGGTCACGCCGTTGGCGGTGTAGACGAGGTCAAGTTCGAAGTCCAGGGTCTGGCGGATCAGGAGGTTGGTGGCGTAGCGGTCGGCGCCGTAGATGCGGGTGTAGCCGGGGATGTCCCGCACTAGGGTCGGGCCGCCGATGATATAGTTTTCCCCTCCCTCAGGCGCAGGGAGGTTCGCCGGCGGCGTGAACGAGCCGTCGACGCCGGCGGGGATGATGAGGTAGGAGTGAGCGGCGGCCCAGGAGGCCACGCTGACGGCGTCGGCTAGGGCGTCATAGCCGACGACTATGGCGCCGCGCGGGTTTTCGATCTTCCCGGCGAGGAGCAGCGCCGTTTCCAGACGGTTCCCGCCGCGGAGGATCTCGATCTTTACGCCGGGGAGGGCGGCCTGCAAAGCGGCGACGTAAGCGTCGCCGAGGGCCCCGACCACGACCACGCTGCCGGCGCCGAGACGCTGTATCTCCGCGATAACGGCGGGGTCAGGCGTCTCGCCCATGCCCAGCAGCACGGGAGCGCCCAGCTGCCCGGCGTAGGGGTCCGCCGCCAAAGCGTCGATGAGATTGGCCTGGGCGCCGGGGGCGATGACTACGGCGGCGGATTGGCTCCAGCCGGTCCGGCTGACGGCCACCGCGGTCGCTACCCGGTCAGCGCCGCTGATATAGGAGATGTCGGCCTGGCTGACGGTCCGCTGCGGCGTGGCGGGGGGCTGGGCCGGAGGCGGCGGGACGGCAGCGCCGCCCCCGCCGCTGCCGGTGCCGCCGTTTGGCGAAGGAGCAGGCCGCGTGTACTGCGCCGTCAGGGCCGCGTCACCCGCGGGCATCACGACGGCGCCGCTGATCTCCGCCGGGAGCGCGGCGATATATCCCGCGTCGCCGGACTCTGCGGCCTGCGTCCAGCCGAGAAACTCCGCGTTCCAGACTGGGAGCACGCCCTGTATCGGCGCTATCGTCCCCGCCGGGTAAAGGCCGCCGCCCGTCCCGCCCGTGACGGTCAGAGCGTACCGCGGCGTAATACCCGTGATTTCTGTCTTAGCGAACAGCAGGACGTTTTCGTCGCCTTTGGTCAGAACAGCGTGGATCGCGCGCGTGCCGTTTTCGCTCGTCCAGCCCGCCGGCAGGGTGATTTTCAGGTAGTTTGTGAGATTGGGATAGGACGGATCGTTCGCAGCGCCGTCGAATATCTGATCCAGCGGTCCGCCGCCCGCCGTGCTGTAACCGCTGTACGCCTCACCGTCGATGTAAAACTCGCTGACCGTCCAGTCACCGAATTCCCGGTTCACGCGCAGCTCCATGGCCGGGGCGGCGTAGGCGGGCGTCCGGCCGTCGTAGGCGTTGACGGGGTTTAGGGTCTGCCGCGCGTCGGCGCCGCCGGTCAGGTAGTTGCTGCCGTTTTCACTGAGGAAAAAGGCGTTGTCGGTCAGCTCCCGGCCCGTCGCGCTGACGCTTCCGTCAACGGCGAA
>JAISAH010000037.1 GCA_031266805.1 Gracilibacteraceae bacterium | reverse complement strand
TTTTATCGTACCTCGCCATATAGCAGCACCTCGTTGTCCTTGATGTTATCATAAAACTTTTTCCGCATACTGTCGTGCGGAACAACATCTACTTCTTTGCCAAGCGCGTCTTTTAAGTCAAGCATAAATCCGGACAGTTCAAAGAGTCCGCGCAGATTCCGGCACCACACATGAAGATCAATATCGCTCTCCTCGGTAGCCTCACCGCGGGCGTAGGAGCCGAACAGCATGACGCGCCCCACCCCATAGCTTTGCGCTACCGGCGCTACCCGCTCCTTTATCTGCTCTATGGAGTAAACCGTCATCAAACCCGTCTCCCTCGTCTGATTTACATTGGCAATATATCATATTTTTCGTCGAAATACAAGGAAGGTGAACTATGCTCGGCATCCTTTTCCCCTTTTCCTGCCTGTTCGGGGCGGGGCTGTACTTTCTTCTCGCGGAATTGCTGAAAGTCCCGACCCTTGCCGTGACAAAGGCGGTGATCGCCGTGACGCGCCGGGAGAAGAAACAGGCAAAATCTTTAGAGGCCGTGATTTTTGATCTCGCCGTGAAGCTCTCCGGGCGTATCAAGCTTGGCGACTACAAAAAGCGGAAGATGGCGGCGACGCTCAAATCAGCCGACATCAACCTGTCGCCCGAAGTCTACACGGCAAAAGCCGTCGTCAAGGCGGCTCTGATACTCGCCTTTCTTATCCCCTGCCTTGCTTTTGTGCCGATAGGCGCCCCGGTGTTTATCTTCCTCGCGATCGCCGCGTTTTTCAAGAACTACAAGGCGGCCGACGAAATCGTCCGGAAAAAGCGCGAAGCCATCGAAACCGAACTGCCCCGTTTCGTCAATACGCTTACACAGGAGCTAAAGGCGAGCCGCGACATTCTCTCTATTCTGGAAACCTACCAGAAACACGCCGGCGCCGCTTTTGGCACGGAACTGGAGATCACGGTCGCCGATATGAAGTCCGGATCGCAGGAAACGGCGCTGACCCGCTTTGAGGCCCGTATGGGCAGCGCCCAGCTTTCCGACGTTATCCGGGGGCTTATCGCCGTCATGCGCGGCGATAACAGCGTGGTGTACTTCCAGATGCTCGCCCACGACCTGAAACAGCTGGAGATCCAAAAACTGAAAATGGTCGCCATGAAGCGCCCCGGCAAAATCAAAAAGTATTCTTTCTATATGCTGATGTGTTTCCTCTTTATGTACCTCGTCATCATCGGCGTGGAGATCTACAGCGCCTTTGGCCAGCTTTTCTAAAAGGAGGCGATCACTTGTTAAAACTTTTGCGGTCCAGGCGCGGCGAGGGGTATGTGGATATGGTCGTCGCCATTCTTGTCATCATGCTGTTCATTACCCTCGCGGTCAAACTGTTCCCTGTGTTCATCGCCAAAAACCAGCTTGATAACTTCGCGGCCGAGCTTATCCGCGAAGCTGAAATAGCGGGGCGAGTCGGGAGTGAAACCGCGGCGAAGGTCAATCAGCTGAAAGCGCAGATCGGGATCGACCCCGCTGTTTCATGGAGCAGGGCGGGCAATATACAGTTAAATCAGGAGGTGACGGTCACGCTCACTTTGCGGCATGATATAGGGTTTTTCCGGTTCGGCTCGTTCCCCGTAACACTGACCGCCAAAGCCACGGGCAAATCTGAGGTGTATTGGAAATGACGAAACTAAAACGACTTCTCCGCGAGAAAAAAGGCGCCTCCTACCCTCTCGCGCTTTGTATCGCTCTGGGCATCATCATTATCTCCTGCGGGGCATATGAGTATATCCGGCTCACGCTCATCGCGCAGGGGGTGCGGGACGGCGTGCAGTCGGCGATCATCTCGGTCGCTACCGAAAACTATGACGATGTGTACGCCGCCCTGCGCGAAGGTTACAGCGGCGGGTATGTGGGCGACGGGGACGGCTGGGATGAGCGGCTTGATCTGGGCGATATTTACGGACGCCTGGACAGCGTTTTGGGGCTGAGGCGCGAAGGGGCAAGGCATGTAAAATACAGCGGCGCGGAAAAGGAATATCATGTGGCGGATCTGAGCGTGAATGTGATAAACGCCCCGTTTGCCCCGTCCGACACTGACACCGCGCAAAAATTTCTCGCCGAGGCGGCTATTTATCTGGAAGTCCCGCTGTCATTTGGGTGGTCGGCCTTGCCGCCCATGCGGATCACCTTGAAATGCCAGGCGGGCTATACGCCAAAATTCTGAAAAAAGGCCTGGACAGAGGAACAAAAAAGCGTTATACTGCAATTAGTGAATTTCCCAATTGCTTAATTACCTAATTGCCTAGTTGCTAAATATCGAAGGAGGCTGCCATATCATGAAAAATAACCGGAAAGGGTTTGTTATTCTCTCTCTGCTCGCTCTGTGCGTGATACTCGCGGCCGGCGTGTTCATGCTCGGCCAAAGCCCGAAAGGCGCGGATATTGAACTCAGCGCGGACGAGCCCGCCGCGGAAGTGACGCTGGAGGGTATTTCCGGCCCACTCGGCGATTTTGACGTTCCCGTCATACAAGAACCGAATCCCTCCGGCGTTACCCCGGACGCGATCACTTCGAGTGACGCCGCCGATGCCGCTCAAACTGGCAGCGATATCCCCCTGACAACTGCTCCGGAGAAACCGGGTCCCCCTGAACCGCCTGCGGCGGCCCGTCAGGATGAGCAGCATGAACTGCCGGATGATCCCGCGCTGACAAACCCTGATGTGAAGCCAGATCAGGCCCCGAAACCAGCTGAAACCGCCCCGCCTGACGGCAATGCCCCGAACGCGGGAGATAAAAACGGCAATGGTGAAATATATATCCCCGGTTTCGGTTGGGTCAAGGACGAGGGCGGCGGCGGTCAGGGACAAAAGTCCGACTCCGATGGCGATTGGGAAAAGATAATTGGTTATTAAACAGTAGAATACTCAAAAAAGAGGTGGGCTTTCGGGTCTACCTCTTTTTAATTGGAGGAACGCATGAGAAAAAGAGCAATTTCAACTTTGCTGGCTGTCCTGCTGCTGTTCTCATTCTCAATCACGTCATTTGCGGCAGGCGATCCGAATATCGACGGCGGCGGGGGTGGCGGCATGGGGGAGGGAACAAGCGCTAACTCATGGGATCCCGGTATGGACGGCGTGCGAGTGTCTGTCGTGAACTCGGACACGGGCGCAGTCATGGGTACGCCCATAGATTACACGAATAAAAGCCCGTTGCCGGCGTATTATTTCGGAGAGAAAAGCAAGATACATTACCGAAACGGAGCAGATCTTTCCCCTGTAACAGGCGCGTATCAATATAGAAACCCAACTCCCGCAATGCCAATAATAATATCAAGCGGCAGCGTAAGCGCGAATATCGAAACAATAAAAAGATATTTTTGTTCAGACGGCGCGGCCCGTATGATAGCTTCTGATTTCGGCATCACCTTTGAAACGCTCACCGGCGGCCGGTACAAACTACTGCTGGAGCCTGTCGCCTATTTCACGTTTCAGGGCCAAAACGTCGCCATGACCGCCCACGAAGCCGCTCTTTATGATCAACAGCTTGGCGGCGGGCTGCGAAGTAAAATGGCGCGCCTGACCCATCAGAACTTGCCGCTCGCCATGTTCCTGGAACGCCCGGACCTGGGTTTTCCAGTGTTCAGCGGCGCCGCCGCCGGCAATCAGCCGAACGCCGTGATCCTCGCCTGTTTGGGTTTGGGCACGGTGACTTACGCGGAGCCGGAGGAGGAAGAACCGGAACCCTCCGAGTATGACGTGGAATACCGCATAAATACGGAGGTCGTCACAGCGGTGACGCTCACCGCCGGCAGTGAGATCAATCCGGACAGTCCCGCCCGGGTCACTTTTAACGTGATGGGCCGCGCCTATACCATGAGCAATATCGTCGTCCCCGAAGGAGAAAGCCAGATCGTATGGTGCAAATGGACCGCCCCCGCCAGCGAGCAGACTGTGACGATCACCGTCAGCGCGAATAAAGGCTATTTGAGCGACAGCCGCATAAACGCGAAAATCGTTGACCTCGGCCAAAACCCGCCGCCCGATCCGAAAGCAGACGACAGAAGCGACGGTTTCCGCGCCGCTTCGCCGCCGAGCTATCCGCAAAAGACTTCGGCCCGGTGGACAGTTTGGTGGGCGCGCTGGCATCCGTTTTGGGTCTGGATCCCCGTCTGGGATTGGTGCGACCACGGCGAGCGCGGCGGGCATTGGGTAGATAACGGCTATTGGGAGGATCAGGGCTGGTATGATTTCTTTACCGACATTTATACCGCGACTCTCACCGCTTCAAGCAAAATAACGCCCGACGCCAAAGCGCCGACCGCCACGGGCAGCGTCATGAAAAGCGGTTACGGCGTGAACAACGAGGTCACGGCGAGTTTTTCCACCAATGCCCCGGGCAGCCACGTCACAGGGGCGCAAACGGCGGTGAGCCGGTTCCCGGAGTTCGGGTACGGCGCTTATTGGCGATTGCTCGATCTCATCACGCGGGGCTATTCCGCAAGCCTGGAATTTAAGGCAAACCCCTACAGCACCTACAACCAAAGAAGTCACTTCACCCCTGTATGGTATCCAAACGGAACGTACACAGTCCACACCTGGTTGCTAGACGCGTGGACGCCGGACGGTATGCTCAGCGCTAACCTGATCGGCAGCGTAAACATTGAGGGCTCCGTTTTCGACGATTGGCATATCGCGCCCAAGTGATAACCACACCATTTTTCGTCCAATATGTTGACAAAAGACGAAAAAGGCAGTGAAATAAGATCGTCTTAAAGAAATTTGAACGTCATGATTGAAAGCAATATGCCGTATGAAACCGCAGGGAAACCCAGTAAAATCAATACTTTGACAGGCAGACGGGCAAACGGTATAGTACAAAATACATGAGCGGGACACTTGAATGAAAACGGTGTCCCGCTTTTTTTATACCTGCGTTGCCGAAAGGAGCTATCGCGTGAGCATAAAAGGACAACTTGTCGCCCCACGACATGGCGAACGGACTTATATGAGAGGGGGCGCGGATATGCTCATAGGCTTGCACGACGCTGAGCGCGATCATATGCCGGGCAAATCGTTTCCCAATCTCGCGCTTATGAAAATATCGGCTTACCGCAAGGCGCGGGGCGATACGGTTGAATGGTGGAACGCTCTTTTTAACCGGCATTATGGCGCGGTGTATTCGTCAAAGGTTTTTGACTTCACGCCGGAAAATCCGTACTTGCCGTCCGGCGCAATCAAAGGCGGCACGGGCTACGGGCTGTACGTGGAGCTTCCCCCGGAGATTGACAACCTATTCCCTGATTACTCGCTTTACCCCGAATGCGATTATGCCGCGGGCTATCTCACGCGTGGTTGCCCCAACCGCTGCGAGTGGTGCGTGGTTTCGCTTAAAGAGGGTAATATCCGGCCTTACGCGGATTGGCGTGACATTGTGCGGCGCGACACAAAAAAGCTCGTCCTCATGGACAATAACATTTTGGCAAGCGATTACGGCGTTGAGCAACTCGCGGAGCTTGCCGATACGGATTACCGCGTTGACCTCAATCAAGGCATGGACGCAAGGCTCGTAACGCCTGAAATCGCGGATATACTCACTCGCGTAAAGTGGCTCAAGCACATTCGTTTCAGTTGCGACCGAATCCCGCAAATCGACGCGATAACAAACGCCGCCGCCTTGCTCGCGGAGCGCGGCGTCAGGCCCTATCGCCTTTTCGTGTACTTGCTTGTCACGAAAGACATTGACAATGCCGCCTACCGCGTGGAACAGCTTAAACGGCTGAAAAACCTGAGTATCTACGCCCAAGCGGAACGCAACGGCGCGAAAGGCATTATTCCCAACGCAGCGCAGCTTGAATTTGCCCGGCGTTATGTTTATGCCGGATGTTATCGCAAAGAAACGTGGCCGGAATACCGAAAGCGCCACAAACTCGAATATTGACGACTCCTTGACAGAGAGACGCGCCGGCGATAAAATAGCCTTAGTAAATTACTGAATCACCGGATCACAGAAATTGAAACGGGGCTATGGATAATGAAAATACCGACTGAGCTAAAGCACAAACCGGTCGTCGTGTCCGAGGATTATGACCAAATCGACGGCGGCTACAGCGGCAATTCCGACGCTAAGGGACTGTCCGTGGGGCTGGCCCAATGGAACGACAGAGGTAAAGTTGACGCCTCCGCGAAGGTATGGCGGCACACAGGCGGAAAATGGTCAAACACCTCTGAAGAATTGCCGCTCCACCGGGCTTTGGATCTGGCCATCCTCATATGCCGGACTGAGCAGTATTTCCGCGGCACCGGCCAAAGCGAAAAACTTTACGATGAATCAGACCCGCTGATCGACAGTATCGCCTTGCAGGGCGGCGTGATGGATATCTCCGTCTGCGTCGGCAATGAGATGATCTGCGAGGACATTAGGCTCCTCCAAGGCGCTCTCGCCCGGAGCGAGGAGCTGCTTGACGAGAGGCTGCGGCGGCTCTCTGACATCCTCAAAGCAATGGGATATTGATAAAACTGAATCTGTGAATCAAGTGAAAACACCGGTCGTAAAGGGCAGGTTTCAGAAAGAAGCAACTAAGGGTAAATCCGCAGGCGGCGTTGCGGCAAGGGTTTCCGCGCTCTCGCTTGGTGCGCCGGAAATACAGAACGCGCCTATGTTGTTGTAGAAGATTTCGATTTTCTGCGTCCTGTTCTTGCGTTTGCTCTCCGCCTCATGCACGATTATCTTGTCAATAAACTCATGGACGATTGCCGGTGTGAGTTCCTCAATCCCTGCCGTGTAGCGGCGCACAAGGGCGATAAAACGGTCGGCGTTCGCGGTTTTCTGTTCGATTTCCGCAATCTGCCGCTCCGTCGCGGCAAGGGCTTCGCTTAATGCCGCCTGTTCGTCCTCATACTTCGCGGACAGCTTCTCAAAACGTTCTTCCGTGATTTTCCCCGCCGCCCTGTCCTCGTAAAGACGCTCAAAGAGGATATCAAGTTCATTCGCGCGCCGCCGCCGGTCTTTGACGGCTTTCCGCTTCGCTGCCACTTCGTTCGTTTGCGCCGCTCTGCTCCGCTCTATGACGCGTCGGACAAAGGTTTTTTCGTCCCGCGCCGCATAGGCGAGAAGTTCCCTTAATTCGCCAAACACAAGCGTTTCAAGCTGGCACTCGCGGATATAGTGGCAGGTGCAAAGCCGCTCTCGCTGAAACTGCACGTCCTTGCGGTACGCCGCGCAACTGTACGCGCCCTCATACCGCGCTTGCGTGTGCGCTTTGTTCCATATCTCTCTTGTGGAGAAATACAGTTTCCCGCCGCAGTCGGAACAATAAGCTGTGCCGGAGAACAAACCGGGGTTGCCGTAGCGCGACGAGCGCCGCTTATGCTCCCTCATGCGCCGCACAATCTCCCATGTGTCAAGGTCAAT
>JAISAH010000142.1 GCA_031266805.1 Gracilibacteraceae bacterium | reverse complement strand
GTTGACGACGGAATTTCGCGTCCTGGTCAGGCGGTAGGTTCCGCTAATACTGGTGGTATTTGCGGGTTCTGCCAACGCAGCCAGGGCGCGAAAGATCAAGTCAAATGGCTGCTTTATTTCCTTACAGTTCCTTACCTTGAAACGACGGTTTTCAATCGCTATTTTGAAGACAGCCGCGAATACGCAAAGGAAACAAAGATGCTCTTTGCATTGCAATGGCAGCGTTGGGCGGTATGGATTGTATCATCAGTCTCAACTTCCATCACATCAACAAGTTGAAAACCAAGACCGCGACGGAAATCGTCCACCGCATGAAAGGCTATAACAGCCCATTTATTTGCACGCCAATGGAGGTGATCGACAATGACAAATGATTTTGAGAATCAGCTTGACGCTATCCGCGTTGAATTATACGAGAAAACAAAAGGAATGAGCAACGCCGCCGCCGCGGACCAAACAAACGCAAACGGCAAGCGCATAGCGGAGGAGTACGGCATCACACTTATAAAGAGCGGCGTTGGACAACCGCCAAAAACGATTTCGCAATTGACATAATTTTTACAATAGTAATACTTGACTGGTGAAATTTCCGGCGGATATTTTTTGGCCTCCCTTAGGGATTTATCTTTCCCACAGCAGCACGGCGCCTTCCGCCAACCGGGCGAATTCCTCGCTATCCGTGAAAATCAAGTCCCGGAAGCCGTCGCCGAAGTCGCCGTCAAGGTAGTAGACGGCGGAAATTTCCGGATCCCCTGTTTCTTTGAACGGGCCGACCGTCAATTGTCCGTTGCCGTCCAGTTCGCCTTCGCCGGCGGATATGCGGTGAGAGATCCCGCCGCCACCGCCAAAGTCGGCCATGACCGCCCAGCCTATCGAAAACTGGGTCTGCGCCCGGTCGGTCACTTCGGCGAAGCGCCGCGTCCAGAGCGTTCCCGTATAGTTCAGATATACCGCCGTCGCCGGAGCGCCGCCCCTGATGATCTGTCTCTCGATCCCCCGCGCGCGGGCATAGCGCCCGTCGTTACAGTAAACATCCAGCACCTCGTCGACGGCCAGGTTCACGGTCAGCATCCCGTCATGGTATTTAATGGGAGTTTCATACACGAAAACACCCCAATAGGCGCCGGACAGGGCGATCAGCGCCAGAACGGCGGAAACCGCCCCTACTATGACATTCTTCCGCCATAACTTCGCTTTGAAGCGCTTCAGCGCCTCTACCTTGGCCTGTTCCGGTTTTTTCAACCCGCCGGGTTTGAACTCGGCCTTTATCTTCTCCATCTCGCCGCGGCAGCCCTCACATGTTTTCAGATGCGCCCCGACCAGCGCCCTGCTCTCGTCGCTCGCTACGCCGTCGTGGCACAGCGGCAGCAAGTCCCTGACTATCCCGCATTGCTCGCTCATTGCAGACCCTCCCTGATTTCTCATTGCAGACCCTCCCTGATTTTCATTTTCGCGCGGTGAAACGTCACCCGGGCCCAGCTTTCCGTTTTGGCGAAAATCTTGCCGATGTCGGAGAAAGACAGTTCGCCGAATAATCTGAGCGAAAAAACCTCTTTATAAGGCTCACTCAAATCGTGGAGCAGCCGATGGATCATAAGCGCCTCGGATTTGTTCGCGAGCGATCCCTCTATGTCCGCGCCGCCGTCCCGGAGCAAAGGGGTCAAAGGCTCCGCTTTCCCGCTGTTTCGCAAGGTTTTGAAATAGGTGTTCCTCGCGATCCGGCAGAGCCACACCTTGATTTCGCAGTCGCCTTTGAAACCGTCGATGCTGTGGAGCGCCTTCAGGAAGGCTTCGCTCGTCACATCCTCGGCGGCCGCTTCGCTGCGGCACAGGGACAGGACGTACTTATAGACATAGAAGTAATGCTCGGAATAGATCTGATCGAAATCCGCCAGCCGTTTCACCCCGCTTTTTCACGGTTCCTCAATAATTAGACCCATAAAAATCGGATTCGTTACAAGGAATTGCTGCAAAAATAAACGCCTCGCATGCATTGGGTCTCGTAGGGACGTAAGGAGCGTCTTCGACGCTCCGGAGGCATGGATTCCGGAACAAGTCCGGAATGACGGGGTTGAGGCATGGAATGACGTGGGGCGAGGCATGGAATGACGGATGTAGGGAGCGGCGTCCTCGACGCTCCGGAAGCATGAATACGCGAAGAAAAGGCGGGTCGTGACCCGCCTTTGCGATCCAGCCTATATCCGCGCATGCGGTTATCTGTTATAGTCGGGTTTTTCCAATGGCATGGCCCGGATTTTGCAGGACCCACTTCACGGCGAGTTCGCTCAAACGGTCGATCGCGGCGTCCTCGTCGTCGCCTTGGGCCTTGATGCCGGCCGCCCGTTCCTTGGCCCCGGCCAATTCCTCCGCCGGGCGCGGCGGCCGGCGAACCGCGGTCTTTTACTGTCAACAGCAAATCATATGCTTCTTCGCAAGGATCATTGAATGCTGAATAGTCTTGCAGAAAATTAACCTGATAGATCCATTTTCCACCCCTCATTTATAATCATACACGAACACCTCGACGCCTTTTTCAATCAAAGCCCGGCCTACCAGCGGCTCGATTTTTTCCCACCTCCCGCCAGCCAGCCCGCAGCCGATCCTGGGCATGTGGACGGAAGCGTTTAATTCGGCCGCTTTTTGCGCTACTTTGATCAAACAGGCCTCGACCGCCTCATAGCGGATCGGCGGCCCCTGACTCCCGGTTTTTATCCCTTTTTGCCCAATCATATTCGCGACATAGATATACTGTTCCGCCTGAACAAACTGCACCTCCCCCAAAGTGAAGTTTTCCTTGGAATTATACCAGGCTCGGTAGCGCTTTTCCGGTTCGCTCCATTTTTTGGAAATAGCCAGGACGAAGCCCTTGCCCCAGCCGCCGATATCATTGCAAATATGCGCTATTATCTTAACCCCCTTGGACTGGGGAGATGTAGCGTCTCCGTTTATATAGACGATTTTATTTTCCATATAATAGTTGCCTTGGATCAGCTCGCCGTCATTCTAACAGCCTGTTCACTTCCGCCAGCAATTCCTCGCTGATCGTGCCGGTCCCGCCCAGGGCCACCGCCCGCTTGCCCCGGAGCGACATGATGAGGGATTGCTGCCGGGCCGTCAGGCCCTCGGGGCTGACGAGCATGACGGAGGAGGAGTTGAGGGCCGCCAACAGCCCGCCCGTGAGCGCGTCCGGAAAATCGCGGCCCGTGGCGATGTATAAATTAGCGCCGGTCGGCATGTACGCGTACAAAACGGAGGCCGACGTGTCATAGCGGTTGTCGCCGGCCAGGCGCGCCGGATGCGGCAGGAGAGCCTCCACCTCGGCGCTGACGACGCCCGTCCCGCCGACGATCAGAGTCCTACTCACGCCCAGATTACGCAAAGCGCGAGCGGTGACTTCCGGCAGCCTGTCCCGTTCCGTGAGCAAAATAGGCCAGCCGGCCCGGGCCGCTTCCGAGGCGATGGAGAGCGCGTCTGGAAAATTCTGGGCGTTGACGATGACCGCCTGCCCGCGGTTGCCCAAGAGGCGGGCCACGGCGGCCGCCGTCTCATGGCGGTCGGCGCCGTAGAGGCGGGTGATGGGAGCGATTCCGGCCAGCTGCCGCGCGATGGGCACGGAAACGGCGCCCTCGCCGCCCAGGATATAAATGTTCAGCGGCGCCAGTTTTTGGATCGTTTCCAGGACCTCGGTGGGGAGGACGTCGGGAAAAGTCAGGAGCAGCGGCGCCTGCAGCTTATAAGCGAGAGGCACGCCGGCCAGCGCGTCGGGAAAATCGTCGGCGCGGGCGATGACGACGGAATCCGTTCCCTGGGGAAAAGCTTCCCGCGCGGTAGCCAGCGCCGTCCGGATCCGGTCGGCGCCCGCCACCCGGTCATTGACGCGCGGATCGCTGGGCACGCCGACCTGATAAAGCCCCGGCGCGTAAATACCGGCGCTGACGAAGCCGCCGGCCGTCGCCGGCGCGCCGCCGCCCACCTCGACCCAGCGCGACCCCTGCAACCGGTAAATATGCGCGGCGTCCGCGCCAGCGCCGGCGGCGTCGCCGCCGATCGGCAGAGTCAGCGCGAGCGCTTTTTGCGGCGCCGGGCCTTCCCAGGTCACCGCGTAAGCGGTCCCCAGTCCGGTGATTCCTTCCGCGAAAAGGCTCGCTTCCCCGGACATCTCAATATTTACCGGCAAAGCCGCTTCGAGAGCGCCGCCGGCGTCCACCGCCAGATCAAAAGCTCCCGGCGGGACGCCGAGCACCGCGCCGTCGCCGCTGGCCACGGCCCCGCCGCCCCAGCTCAACGCGGCGGGCGCGTGATAAAGGGTTTGCGGGCTCAGGCTTTGCAAAGCCCGGTATACATCCAGCACGCCGTAGCCGTATTCCTCATCCTGCCCGGTCCGGCCGATATCGCGGGCCGACATTTCCAAAACCCGCAGCACTTCGTCCGCCGTGGCGTCGGGATATTTGCTCCAGACCAGCGCCGCCGCGCCGGACACCAAGGCGGCCGCCACGGATGTGCCTTTGGTGTAAGCGAGCCCCGTCCCGGTCCCCAGATAAGTCGGATAAGTCGTCAGCACCGTATCTCCGGGCGCGGACAGCAGCACTTCCGCTCCGGTCAGCGAGAAATCCGCGACGCGCGCTTCCCGCGTCAGGGCCGTCACGGCCACGACGTGAGGGTCGGCGGCCGGAAAACCCACCCCTTCACGATCCTGCTCCATCGTGCCGAGGGCGTTATCCGCCGCACTAGGCAAATTGCCCGCCGCGGCGACGATCAGACAGCCTTTTTCCGCCGCGTAACGGAGCGCCGCCGTCAGTTCCGGCGATTGGGCCGCCGCGGCGATGCTGAGGTTGATGATGCGCGCGCCGTGATCGGCGGCCCAGATGATGCCGCCGGCGATATGACGGTCGTCCCCCGTGCCGGAGGAATTGACGGCTTTGATCGGCATGATGGAAGCGTGATAAGCGACGCCGGCCGGCGCCGTGTCGTCCCGGGCCGCGGCGATGATCCCCGCGATCATCGTCCCGTGGCCGTGATCGTCCTCCATATCTTTAAGAGCGGTGCTGGATTTGATGGCGTTATAACCGGCTATGACCCGCTCGGCCAATTCCGGATGGGAAAAATCCACGCCCGTGTCCACCACGGCCACGACGACGCCTTCGCCGGCCGCGCCCAGCTCCCAGGCCTGAGGCGCCCGGATCATAGCGGCGGTCCACTGATATTCCGGTTCCGGCGGCAGGGAAACGGCGTAAACAGCCGCGGCCGCGGTCCCTAAAAACAAAATCAACGACAGCGCCGCCAGTTTTATTGCTTTCAAGTCTTGAACCCTCCTGTCCCATAGAAACGAGACCTGTCATGATAATTCTGTAATTTAGGGCGTTTTTCCTGCCAAATTGATTTTTTTACTTTTCCGCTCCGGGAAAAGGTGATATAATGACAAACAATGATGTACATCTAAATACTCAGATGAGTGAGTATTTAGAGGCGCGCCCTGATATAAGGAGGAGCTTCCTGTTGAAAAAACGATTTACCGTCACTATATGCCTTGCGTTACTCTTTTTGTTTATGACGCCTGCCGCCGCCCTGACCGCCGACGCCACCACTGACGGCGGGGGCGGCGCGGCGGAGCCTTATTTCGTGCGCTACGCCGGGGAAACGCGTTACGGCACCGCGCTGGCCATCGCGCGGGATTGGCCGGCGGCGGCGGCGGTGGTGCTGGCCCGCGGCGACGATTTTCCGGACGCGCTGGCCGGCGCGGTGCTGGCTAACTCGCCGGCTGTGCAGGGGCCGCTCCTGCTGACGGAATCCGCCCGTCTGACGCCGGGCGTTATAGAAGAAATCCAGCGGCTCGGCGCCATGACCGTATTTTTGCTCGGCGGCGAAGGCGCCGTCTCGGAAGACGTGGCCGCCGCTCTGCAGGGCGAGGGCCTGACCGTGCGGCGTCTGGCGGGCGAAAACCGTTTTGCCACGGCGGCGGCCATCGCCCGGGAGTCCGTGGAGTTTACCGATAGAGTCTTTCTGGCCTCGGGCTACTCTTTTGCCGACGCCCTCAGCATTTCCCCCTTCGCCGCCGCCAGAGGCGTGCCGCTGCTATTGACGGAAACGGAGCGTCTGCCGGCGGCCACCTTAGAGGCCATCGTCGCCAGCGGCGCCGCTCAAGTCACGCTGATCGGCGGCGAGGGCGTTATCGCGCCGTCCGTGGCGGCGGAGCTGACCGCGGCCGGATACTTCGTCGACAGGATCGCCGGCGCCGACCGCTACCTCACTAACGCCGCCGTGCTGGAACAACTGGATTTTGACCACAGCGCCATCGTCGCCGCCACCGGCGCGGTTTTCCCGGACGCGCTCGCCGGTTCCGTTCTGGCCGCCAAGCGTTTCAACCCGATCCTATTGACGCCCGCCGACGTCTCCCGCTTTAACGCTCCGGCGCTGGCCTATCTGAACGCCCGCCGAGGCAGCGCCACGGCTTTTTATACTTTGGGCGGCGCCGGCGCCGTCAGCGCCGCGATGGAAAGTTTTATCCGCCCGTCCGCCGCCAGCGCCCCGCCGCCGTCCCAGCCGCCCGCCGCCGACCCGGAACCGCGGGGCAGCCGGCGCGTATCCTTGCAGTTCTGGGACGGCTACAGCAATCCGGACGCCTATCAGCGCCTGCTGGGCTTTGTGCCGGAACCGCTGACGGATTATGTGGACATTCTTTCCCCCGGTTTTTTCGCCTATAACGGCAGCGCCGGCGCCGTCACTCTGCGCGACGGGCTCAGCGTCACGGCGGCGCGGAATATTGTCGCGCTGGGCCAGAGCCGCGGGGCGCGGGTGGTTCCTTTTGTCCGCGGCGACGGCTCCCAGATAGACGCGCTCCTGCGCGATCCGACCCGGCGGGCCGCTTTGGTGAGCGATTTGACGGCTTTGACGGATGAGATCGGCGCCGACGGTCTGATGATTGATTTTGAAGCTCTGGCCGACTCCACGGAAGCCGCGCTGACCGATTTGATGCGCTCTTTTTACGCCGAATTGCAGCCCCGGGGCAAACTGACGATGATCGCCGTGGCTTCCCGCACCTCCGCCACGACCGAGACCTGGAACAGCGAGTTCAACTACCGCGACCTCTCCGAGTGCAACGATTACGTGGTGGTGATGGCCTACGACAAACATTACACCACGTCCGCTCCCGGCCCCATCGCGCCGCTGGACTGGGTGCGGCAGGTCGTGAGTTATATCTCGACCCAGACGCCGCCGGAAAAACTCATCATGGGCGTGCCTTATTACGGGCGGGACTGGTGGTGGAGCCGCTCCAGCAACAGCTGGCTCTCGGTGGCTTTTGGCTGGACGATCGCCAATCAGACGGCGATGGAAAACGGCGCGGAGATAACGCGGGAAACCACCGCCACGGACCCGGTCGGCATTCCGACTTTCAAATATGTGGACAAGGACGGCGACAACCGCACCGCTTATTTTGACGACGCCGCCAGCTGGGGCGCCAAACTGGATCTGGTGGATGAATTTAATCTGGCCGGAATCGGCGGCTGGTCCATGGGCTGGATCAACGAGATCAGCGCCCCGGAACTGTGGCCGCTCCTGAACCGGCGACTGCGCTAAGCCTGATCGACATCACCGTAAATTGTTCCTTCCCCGCGCTCGTGTTGAGCGATTCCTCTTTTAATCCAATCGACGTTGCTTTCGGAGTAGAAAGAAACAGGAAGTTTCACTTCAAAGGGTATCCCTCGTTCGCGCACGACTGCGTTGGCGAACAAGTTGGGGTGTAGATAAAAATATAGGGCAAATGTATTTACAATGCGACTTTGTTATGGTATAGTATCGACATCAAAGGAGGTGTCGATAAATGGAAAATGATCGACCAAACGTCCAAGCAGCCGAAATAGAACGGCTAATTGATGAATTTAAGGGGAAATTCAAGGTAAGAACATCGGATGCGGATAACTTCATCACTATACATGAAATAGAACGTATGTGGGGCGAACTCCAGCAAAACACCCTAAATATCTATTCGGATATGGTGGGTGATCTTATGGGTAGTATTGACGAGAGCGATCTAATTCGTAAAAAAAAAAGAGTACTCACAAAAAGGAATAAAACTGCGAACATATATGAAACTGCCCATTTCCATCATTACAACTTATGGAATGATGTCGTTTTTACGGTACCACCTAAAGCCGCAGACCCAAGAAAGCAGAGAAAAGTTGCTGGAGCTTTCCGGTTTAAAAAGCGTCGTTCCCCTTGATTGTTATTTAGGATTGGCGGGGCTGCCTTTTAAAATAACGCCATGCGCAATGCTGAAGATAGCATTTTGGGCGCAAAACCAGCTGTCTTACCAAAGGGCGGAGGAAGCCATATACGAAATAATGAAGATAAAGATAAACGACGACACGGTGCGGGCGGTGACAGACTTCGTGGGAAACGTTATCTTTGAGCGCGATTGCAGAAAAGCGGATGAATCCATGCAAAAGCTCAATAACGGCAGTCTTAGTTTTCCCAAAGATCGCGACGGCGTCTTATATATACAAACGGATGGCGCCGCCTTGAATACGCGGTCAAAAGACGAAGGCGGTTCTACGTGGCGCGAAAACAAACTTGGCGAAGTTTTTTCATCTAAAAACATCCGTTATTGGACCGATCACAAAGGTAATCGTCAACATCAGATACTGGAAAAAGAATATATCAGCTATATTGGTTCGGTTTCAGAATTTAAAAAGCATCTGTTCGCTTTGGCCTTGCGGAGCGGCTATGGCCATTACAAAGAAACGGTCATTCTCAGCGACGGGGCGACTTGGATCCGCAATATGGCCGAGGAACTGTTTCCAGACGCACAACAAATCCTTGATTATTTCCATTTATGCGAAAATGTGAACACATTTGCCAAGCATTTATTCAAAATGGATGAGCAAAAGTTTAAGCCGTGGGCGAAGAAGGTCTGCGATAAATTGAAAAATAGCGGCTTCCGCGAAGTCCTGAGCGAATTGGAAAAGATCGACCGTGTTCCCAACAATTCTCCTGTTAATCTCTTTGGATACATTACGAATAATATTAACAATATTGATTACGTTGCTTATGAAAAGAAAGGCTATTTTATCGGCAGCGGAGCAATTGAGAGCGGCAATAAACTAATTCTGCAGGATCGTCTAAAAAGAGCCGGCATGAGATGGAATCCTAAAACCGCACAATCAATTCTTACGCTGAAATCAAAGGCCGAAAGCAAGATATGGACGGGTGATGTTGAAATACCTTTCTTAGCGCATTGCTTTTGTCGTTCAGCTCATGTTTAGAAATGGTATATTTTACCTTATGCCCTATATTTCTATCTACACCCAACAAGTTTACGGCACTTGACATCGACAAACCCAATGCGCCGCAGATTTCCTCGAAATGTTGTTTTACGTTATCGTCCAACCGGACTTGAAGTTGATGTGACATGATATTCACCTCAATATTAATGATTTACAATTTATTATACTTCATCAAGTGCCGTTCGTCAACCCCTCCGCTGCTTCGCGGCAGACCCCTCCGTCCTCAGAGGGAGGGCGCGCCCCTCCCTCTGAGGCCACCTCCCCTTGAAAGGGGAGGCAAGGAACCCCCGACAACGAGACCCGAGCTACCCCCTCCCCAGGGGAGGTAAGGGAGACCCCTCCGCCGCTTCGCGGCACCTCCCCTGAAAGAGGGTCTCCCCCTGACTCCTCCGCCCCTGCGGGGCACCTCCCCTGAAAGGGGATGGTGGGCAGCCCGAGTTTTCTTTTGCTGGGACAAATTGCTCGAGTCTCCCAACTCCCCCAAAAAAAGGCATACGCCCGGACCAGCCGGGCGTATGCGAGAAAGAAGGTCCCCTCGAGGGGTCTGCTATTGACTGTCGTCCAGTTTGCGGACACCTTTGATAATATCATCCAACGTTATGCCTTCCAACAACTTATCACGCTCGGCAGTGTAGTCGCCTTTGCCCCTATCAAACTGCCGGATGAAATATGCAGTGCCGACCACGCCCAGTTCCTTATTCAGCGCGGCCATCCCCATTTTTCTGACAACGCTTGGATCGCGGAAATCTATCGCTGTGTTACCGTTCATCCTTCTTCACCTCCATGAGCCACGATACCGGGTTTGATACGATGGTTTTTATGTCAAGCTTTTTTGCGGAACGCATCAGACGATCGTCTGTGGTGAGAAACACATCCAATCCATATGATTCGGCCAAAGCCAGATGTAAACTGTCAAAAGGTTTCAGACCATGCTCCTGAAACAGCGCCGCCTGTTTTTCAATTTGCGGTGTCAGCTTCAACCACTCGCGGGACGCCGCGAGAAGCGTCTGCACTTGTTCCAGCCTTTCAATATCCTGTAGCTTTGAAGTATATTTTTATTTTCTTCACGGCATATCCCCCATAATTATTATACCCAAGACCAGCGAGCGAAGCAAGCGAAAAATCTTGCGTACTTGCCGTATTTATGGCTGCTGTGCAGAGATGGTCTCTCCCCCGCCGTCATTCCGGCTTTATGCCGGAATCCATCCCCGTTCCCTGTCTCAGGTACGAGACGTGTAACGCGGGTCTGGATTGCTGCGCTCCTACCCAGTGAAACAAGCTCGCAGAGCGCAGTTGAACTGCGGTAGGAGGCAAGGGAAACCCCTCCGTCCTCAGAGGGAGGGCGCGCCCCTCCCTCTGAGACCACCTCTCCTAGAAGGGGAGGCAAGGAACCCCCGACAACGATACCCGAGCTACCCCGCCTCCAGGTACGAGACTGCCGCTTCAGCGGCATAGGCGAGACCGCAGCGTGGCCTAGAGCGCCTTGCGCCGCAGGCGCTTAGGCGGTCTTGCCAACAGTGCAACCTTGTCCCTTGTCGTACACCCAATAAAAAAACAAAAAAATAAAAAATTCCCTATTGACAACTCAATTCCAGAGGGATATAGGCGGCGGACGGCCTTGTAGGGGACGGCGTCCCGACGTCCCGGCGCCTGCCCAATACACGGGATGTCGAGGACGCCGTCCCCTACGAATATGGTTATACCGGCATCTCGGCTTTTGTCGCGGGCGGGTCGCGACCCGCCTACGCCATTCATCCATTTCCCGCGTCATTCCGGGCTTGTCCCGGAATCCATGCCCGTCACGATGTTATTGTGACGCCGCCAACGATAAGGGCGGCGGACGGCCTTGTAGGGGACGGCGTCCCGACGTCCCGGCGCCTGCCCAATACACGGGACGTCGAGGACGCCGTCCCCTACGAATACGGTTATACCGGCATCTCGGCTTTTGTCGCACACCCAATAAAAAAATAAAAAAATTTTGCGCAAAACCTCTTGCCAAATGACTGGCAATGTGTGTAGATATTTTTAGCTGGTAAAATTGGAACGCATGAATTGTAAATCTCTGGGAGGAATTGCACATCATTTTGGTATTTGCCTGCAACTGTTGTAATACCGCAAAATCGGAATAACAACATCCTGATACCACAAACCGCTTTCTT